>PLGI01000124.1 GCA_003139775.1 Syntrophaceae bacterium
TTTATTTATGAGGCAATAGGAATTACAAAATGTGAAATTAGGATTATTATTTAAAAACAGATATTGGGGTATTCGCTTCAGTATCTTATGGAATCTGGTAATTTTTCTCTAGAAATAATCTCAGGCAGGTATCGGCGACAGCTTCGTCATAAAGAATTCCCTTATTTTTCTTGATCTCTTCCAAGGCAGCCTTAATGCCCAATGCCGGACGATAGGGACGGTGGGAAGCCATGGCCTCCACGACATCGGCCACAGCCATAATGCTGGCTTCTATGATAATTTCATCCCCTTTCAGATTTTTTGGATAGCCGGATCCGTCAATCCTTTCATGATGCTGGTAAACAATTTGTGCCAACGGCCAAGGGGATTCCACATCCTTCAGCATCTCGTACCCAACCCGGGAGTGCTCTTTTATCAGAGAAAATTCAATGTTTGTCAGCTTGGAAGGCTTCGACAATATCTCCGCGGGGATTGATAATTTTCCGATGTCATGGATGGAACCAGCCAACCGGATTCCGTTGATTTTATCCTGGGGTAACCCCATCTCCGTGGCAATGGCTCTGGCAAGGTCCGCAGACCTGATCTGATGACCGGACGTATAGGGATCTCTCATCTCTACGGCCGATACCATTACCTTAATGATTGTGCCAAACGCTTTGCGGAGACTTTCGAGGGTCAGCAGAAGTTTCTCCTCAGCCTGTTTGCGCTCGGTAACGTCGCGTGCAATTCCTCTAAACCCCGTTGGTTTACCTGATGAATCTTTTTGTAACGATACAGATGCTTCAATGGATCTTTTAGTCCCGTCTTTTCTTATAATCTGCCAATCGAATCCTTCGGTGGGTTCCCCTGTGTTGTAAACTTTATTAAACGCTTGAAAAAGTTTTTTTGAGTACTCTTTGTCTGTATATTGACGGTTATTCATGCCCATCAATTCCTCTTTGGAGTAGCCAAGGTTTCGGCATAATGAATCGTTGAAAAAGGTAAAGTTACCAGCAAAATCAACCTCAAAATAACCTTCCTGGATGGTTTCAAGAATGGATCGATATTTTTCCTCACTTTGCCGCAGCGCTTCGAGCACAGCCTCCCTTTGGGATTCCGTCTGTTTTTGCCTGTTTTTAACTTCTACATCTTTTAATTCTCTGGCGATGGCCGGACAAAGACGGAACAAGTTACCCTTCATGATATAATCCTGGGCGCCTAAACGCATACATTCTACGGCTGTTTCTTCGCCCATAGTTCCGGATACAATTATGAGAGGAATGTCGATATTTGCTTCTTTTAATAGGGCAATGGCTGAGGGTGCATCGAATTCCGGCATTTTATAATCGCAAAGAATGATGTCCCATTGCTTCTCTTGGAGAGCTTTTTTCATGGCGGCAGTGGTTTCCACCCGCTCATACACCGGACTATATCCGCCTTTTTTCAGATTACGGATTATAAGCAGAGTATCGTCTTCCGAATCCTCAACTATTAATATCCGGAGTGATTGATCCTTCATAGAGTTGCCCCTTGTGCGTTGAACGGTTCATAATATTTTGCGTCAACAACTCCTGTACGGTCGTGCTTCAGCGCCTGCGGTAGAAATTCCATAATATCCTTTGCCGTGATACCGTCGGCGCCTTTTTTTGCCGCCGCCAAATCTCCGGCATAACCGTGTAAGAATACTCCCTTGCGTGCCGCCTCCTCAGGCTTTAATCCCATTCCAAACATTGCCGCAATACAACCGGTGAGAACATCGCCCGAACCGGCTGTCGCCATCCCGGCGTTGCCGCTCAAATTGATATAAACGTTGCCACCTCTAGTGCCAATCAGTGAATGCGCGCCTTTCAAAATAATCGTGGATTTAAGTTTTTCTGTCGTTTCCAGCAAAACAGCGATTTTATTGCCGTTGATTTCCACAGCAGGCCTCCCGGTAAGCCGCGCCATTTCCCCCAGATGCGGCGTCAGAATTGTTGCTGCTTTCCGGCGGCGTAATATTTCCGGATTTTCCGCAATTGCGGTGAGACCATCGCCATCAATGAGCAGCGGCACTTTGATTATTGTTGCCAGCTCTTTGACGAGTTTTACCGTTTCTTCCTGTAAGGAGAGGCCGGGACCGATGACGACCATATCCACTTTTGCCGCCGCCTTCAGTAATCCTCTTTTGTTCTTGAAGGCAATACTTCCCGCCGCTGTTTCTTCCTGCGGCAAATAAACAATTTCCCTGCCCCGCTTCGCTATAACAGGCACAACACCCCTAGGCGTGGCAAGCCGCGCGTAACCACCGCCCGATTTTAAAAAGGACATGGCCGCGAAATACGGAGCGCCATAGTAATTAGCCGCTCCCGCAATAAAAAGAACATCACCCGTTGAACCTTTATAAGTTTCGGCGGGTCGCGGCGATAAAGCCACATAATCATTGGTTGCAATTATTAGATTGTTGCTTTCAGTCAGCGAAGTCGGAAAGGAAATGTGACTGACAAATAATTCTCCGCCAAGTTCATAACCGGGATAAAGCATGTTACCGATTTTGGGCAAACCGAAAGTAACGGTATAATCAGCCCTAACAGCCGCTCCCATTACTTCGCCGGTATTGCCGTTAATGCCGGAAGAAATATCGAGAGATAAAACTTTCTTTTTGCTTTTGTTGATCAGCGCAATTACTTCTGCGGCCAATCCGGCGACAGGACGATCAAGGCCTGTGCCGAAAATGGCGTCAATAATAGCGTCACAATGAGCAACATCCTTTTTGGCGGCCGCTGCGCCTTCCAGTTTAATCACCTCTATCGGCAGTCGCGCGATTATTGCGAAATTTGTTTTTGCCGCTCCCTGATACTTGCTGCCATCGCCAAGTAACAATACTTTTACGCGGCCGCCACCGGAATGAAGCAGGCGGGCGACGACCAACCCGTCACCGCCGTTATTGCCGGAACCGCAAAAGATGACAAATTTCTTATCGCGTATGCCGATTTTACTTTGCAGCACACTTACCGCGGCAATGCCGGCATTCTCCATCAGGATTTCCTCGGCAATATCCAACTTCTCAATGGCATAGCGATCCATAAAACGCATTTCGTCAATACTGGCTATCTTCATCATCGGCTCCCCGCGGGATTGAACAAGCTTTACAAAAATACTTTCTTTTAATATGAATTAATAATACATTTATAAAAGAATTTTGCCAACAACAATTTTGGAGGAAAATATATGCCGGCAATAACCGAAATCATCAAAAAACGTCTCTCCTGTCGAACCTATTCGGAAAAACCAATTGAAGATAAAGTGCTACGGGAATTTTCCTACTCAATTAACGCTGTTCATACAGGGCCATTCGGCAATCAACCAAAATTTAAATTAATCAAGCTAACCTCATTAACGCCTCAGGCATGGAAACAATTGGGTACATACGGTGTAATTAAAAATGCTCAATTTTTTCTTGTGGGCAGTGTTAAGAAAGGTAATCTGGCGATGGAAGACTACGGTTACTGTAAGGAGAAATTGATTCTACAGGCAACGGATTTAGGATTGGGAACGTGCTGGCTGGGCGGAACTTTCCAGATCAGCAGGTTTGCTCAAGCAATAGGTTTGCAGGAAGGTGAATTACTACCCACGATAAGCCCTGTCGGCTATCCAGCCCGTCAAAAATCATTTACGGAAAGAATGATGCGCTGGAACGCCGGCTCCGACAATAGAAAACCATGGTCTGATATTTTCTTTGCCGGAAATTTTTCACAATCATTGACGCAATCACAAGCAGGAAAATACGCGGAAGCGCTGGAGAACCTGCGGCTTGCTCCTTCAGCCTCCAACAAACAGCCCTGGCGTATTTTGCGGGATGTAAAACAAAATACTTTCCATTTCTACCTTTCACGCGCTTTTGGTTACAATTTGCTGAGGAACGTTTCTTTACAAGATATTGATCTAGGCATTGCGATGTGTCATTTCGCGTTAACCGCGCAAGAGACAGGCCTTAAGGGAAGATGGCAAATTGATGCCGCTGCTCCTGCTAATAAATCACTGGATTACACAGCCACATGGCAGGATAATAACTGAAAACAAGATCAACTGATTTTCAAAACTTTGGCGCCGCGGATATTGCCTTCTTTTAATTCAATGAGAGCGCGATTGGCTTCGTTAAGCGGATATTCTTCCACTTCCGGTATTATTGGTATTAGAGCGGCCAGAGCTAAAAATTCTTCAATATCACGGCGTGTCACATTGGCTACACTTTTTATTTCTTTTTCCAGCCAAAGATGATTGCCATAGTCCAGTTTCAGAAGATAATTTTTATCCCTGTCTTCTTTGCGAATCGCGTTAATTATCAGCCTTCCGGCCGGTTCCAAATTGTTTAAAGCCTCTACAATCGTTTCCCACACAGGCGTCGTATCGATAATGGCATTAAGCTTCTTCGGCGATTCCGCGCTTAAATCCCCTGCCCAGACAGCGCCCAATTCACGGGCAAAAGTTTGTTCATCTTTATTGCGGGCGAAAACGAATATTTCCGTGTGAGGGTAGCGGTAATGAACCATCTTTAAAACCAGATGAGCGGAAGCGCCAAATCCAGCTAGTCCAAGACGCTGTCCATCGGCTAAATTGGCCAATCGAAGAGAACGATATCCTATAGCTCCGGCGCACAATAGCGGCGCTGCCTGAACATCGGAAAAAACATCCGGAATGGCAAAAGCGAAATCCTCCGCTATCACCAGATATTGGGCATAACCGCCGTGGACATCCCTGCCGGTTGCTCTAAAATCGCTGCAGAGATTTTCATTTTCGGAAATACACGCCGGGCATTGGCCACAGGCATAGTTAATCCAACCTATTCCAACTCTCGTTCCAACTTCAAATTTTCGTGCCAGCTTACCGCGATTGGCAACAATGCCGACCGCTTGATGCCCTAAAATAACAGGTAGTCTCGCCGGAGGAGTTCGTCCTTCAATCTCGTCTAATTCCGTATGACAAATGCCGCAGGCGGATATTTTAACCAGGATTTCCCCGGCCCCAAATACAGGATTAGGCACTTCAACCATTTTCAGGGGCTGTTTGTTTTCTTCTAAATTCGTTATCTTCTCTAAGATTGCCGCTTTCATTTCGTACCCCTCCATCAATTAATTTAACCGGGTAGCGGATAGCAGTGGAGCCCCCTCCGGCAAAAGCCGGAGGATTCCAAACCGCGGGATTAAAGTCGATTTTCTTCAACCCTTCAGGGCAGCAGGCAGTTCCAAAGGTACATCGACTGGCTGAACATATTTTTCAATGGTTTTTTGCGTCGCCGTCACTTTGAGTTTATCAAATAAAAAAGTGAATTGTTTTTCTAATTCAGCGCCCAATTTATTGCGCGTCTCAGCCGGCAGATGCCACATTTCCAATTTGAAAGGACCAAATCCTTTTTTACGCGTCTTGTAAATAAACTGTTCCTCGGTATCCTTTTCTTTCCACTCGTTTTTCATTTCATTTTTACAATATTCATAAATTTTTTCTTTTAAATTTTGGGGGAAATTAGAACTGTCGTAAATTATATTTTGGAAACCGGTAGCCAGATGAATTTCGGCCGTGCCCATCGCCGGAAATCTGTCAAAGGCTTCATCGGGAAGAGTGGATGCGCCGTGTTGAACGGCTCCGGAAAGGCCGTATTGAGATCGCGCCAGTTCAGATAACTTTTGCAAAACTGCAAAATCAATTTTAACTTTGGCCACACTGCCATCCGCCAGAGGAACGCCTCCGTGCGTTGTTCCCGTCTGGACGCTGATTTTACTTATACCTTTAAGTGATTCACCGCCCTTTTTGAGTTCTTCCAGATACCCTTCCATAAAGGCCTGGAGTTCTTCCACTGTACTGTTTTTCCCGCCGACCTCGCCGATCTCTCCGCCTACGGATACGGTAATCCTTTCAGGCTCTAAATCACGGATCATTGTGGTAAGCTCCGCCGCGAGGCTGTAGTTTGTCTTTTGCTGTTCTTTGACGGTTGCCTTTGTCAAGTCCACCAGAGTGGAAGTGTCTATATCAATATTGTAAAATCCGGCTTCAATGGCTTCCCAAATTAAATTTTTTACCGCTTGTGTTTCTTTAGCCGCATCGACGGCAAATTTCTTGGCATTTATCTGAAAATGATCTCCCTGCAGGAAAATCGGTCCACTGTACCCGGTCTTGATCGCGGCGGCAGTTACAGCACAAATATATTCAATCGGTCTCTGTGAAGTATAGTCAATTTCCGAACGTGCAATTTCGAAAATAACCGGGCCGACCTGCCCTTTAATTGCCGCGCGAAAAACAGCTTGAGCCGCATCGTAAGTTAGACCCCGGATGTTAATCGCGGGAACGGTGAAGCCCTTTATCTCTCCCCTTCCCATAGCCTCATAAAGAGGTTGAATTGAAGCGGACATAATACCACTTGCAACTCCGGCACGTCGAATCAGCCAGCGGGCTGCTTCCTGAGTTGCCTGATCGGGACTAAATACCGCCGTGTAAATCAAGTCATCAATCAATTCATTTTTAAGTTTTGCTTCATCCAGAATGCGCACATCATTGCCATCCAGTTCCACAATTTTCACACATTCATTTAGTAATTGCTTCTTGTCTTCATAAATCATAATTACTCCTCGCAATATGTACTATTAGTGAAACACCAATTCTAATGAGACCCAAACTTCAGAAACAAAGTGCTCTGAAGTTTGCTGGTCGAATTATCCCGCAAAGCGGAGGAATAATAACAAAAAGCAAGCTTTTGGTTATTATTCCTATGATGATAAGAATTTTTTTGCCATTTGCACTTCGGTAACACTACCGATATAAATCGGCGAGAGCTGATTAACATTTTCTATTTTTATTGACAAAATATCCTGATTGCCGTCGGTCGCAAGGCCTCCGGCTTGCTCCATAATAAACGCCATGGGCTGCAATTCAAACAGCAGGCGCAACTTTCCCTGGGGAGATTTTTTCAGAGCGGGATAAGTAAACACGCCGCCTTTTTTTATCAGGATTTGATTAATGTCGGGAACAAAACCGCCGCTGTAACGCAATTTATAACCGTCTTTTTCCAGTTGTTCGACAAATTTAAGATGTTCCGGCATCCAGTCACGGCGCAGTCCACCCGGCGAAAAAATTGATCCCTTCTCCTTCAGCATGATATTTTCTTGAGATAAAATATACTCGCCTTCACGATCTAGAACAAATTCATGCGCGCCTTTCCCTGCTGAATAAATCATCGTAATCAGCGGACCATAAGTAATATAAAGCGCGGCTACCATTGTTTTTCTGCCAATATCCAGAACGGAATCTTTATGAATGCCTATAATCGTTCCGATAGCCAAATTACTATCGACAAGTGATGAACCATCGAGTGGATCAGCCGTTACAATATACTTTTCTTTGCCGGTGCCGATTTTAACTATATCTTCCAACTCTTCCGAAGCGTATTCCCGCACGAAACCGGAAAATTGCAATTTGTTTCTCATTATATCATCGGAAATGCGATCCAGTGCCAGTTGCTCATCACCATAAACATTTTGGAATCCGGCGAGTTTTCTGTTGGACTCATGAATCTTCGCGGAAATATATTTACCGACTACGGCAATTTGCCAGATAAGGCGGCGCAATTCTACTTCCACGCCTTCCAGCCACATATGCCGTCTTAAATCAATCAAGTTCTTTGTGTAATCGCTGATTCCTTCTCCCATATCAGCCTCCTTTTTTTGCATAAATATCAATGGGTTACGTCTATAATTCTTGCGCAAGTAAATATATTTCAACCAGTTCTAATTAACAGTTCTGTTTAGCATTATCAACTGAGCAAATCACCCTTATTTATTAACCAATATTCATTATCATTACAAGCAAATATTTATAAAGATATTATTGCTTAGACAACTAAAGACCGCGTTAAATACAGCCTGATTATTTCGGGTAGCCGACCGTCTGCGACAGAACAATCTTTTGATTATCACGAAGCTGCATGGCTTTTGCCAGAACATCTCTATCGATCGAACCTCTGACGACAGTTGCCAGACCTTCCGAAGCGCAGTATAAATAAACATTCTGCGCAATGAACGCGGTATCCGCCGCTGAATAGAAGTTTCTTTCCTCCGCGTTACCGCCGCCCATTCTGGAATAATCGGCAACATATATTAAATTTACAGGCGCGTCTTTTACAAACGTTTGCTTGCCCGTTAGCTCCCGGATATCCTGATTGATAACCGGTTGCAAAACGCGCTCTTTGGCATCGTAAAGATAGAGGCCGTCGGCCATGGCAACATAGATATCAACTTCTTGCCAATTCACGGCGGAAGGAGCAGTGCGCCGCCCTGACTCCGGCCTGTTAATTCCATAGGCCGCCCAGAGCAGATTAGAAAGAACTTCTACCGGCAGTTTTTTTGTGCTGAAATCCCTTGATGATTTTCTGGCCTGCAGAGATTGCATTAACGATTTCCCGCTATTCAAATTCGGCGGCGGCAGCTTAATCGGTAATAATTCCGCCGCCCATGATGATGTAATAAGAGAAACTATAATCAACGCTACCGTGCCTGTTAAAAATGATTTCTTAAACATGACAAGCCCTCCTGATTTTCTAAAGAATGTTTAATATTATTTTACTCCTTAATCACTTCCATCACCATTATTATATGCTTTGCTCTTTTTCACCTTTTTCTGACTATTCTTTGATGGAACTTGGCTAGTTCAATCTTGTAGATTGAACTAGAAAGTTTATATCAAGATCAAATAAATGGTTCAATCAGAATGATTAAACCAGCAGAATAACAATGCTCGACAGTTTTAATTTAATCTTGCTCTATCACACGCGCAACCTCGCCACCACATCGTTTGCATGTACCCCGTAACACAAGGGAACTGCCTGACATTGCGCCCTCCAGAAGCTGCATGGGCGTGCCAGTTCGGCAGCGTGTACACCAAACGGTATCCATGATGTCTTTTCTTACTCTTTCCGGCACTTGGTTCCATCGCTTCTTTGCAGCGCCGGTGAACTTCGGCAACGGTATTGTTCTTATTTCACCCGTGAAATACCTTTCAAAAAGTTCTTTGGACTTGAGAAAACCCTCCTCAGTCATTGCGATCGATTTTGCTTTGACCACCGGATTCGATATATATCCTTTGTCGTAAAGTCTGTTCAAGGTTTCCCAGTCGAATCCCTTCCAAGCCCTTGCTCCCATCCCTTCCGCTCTTTCATGGGCCACAAGGTAGAGAAGTGCAAGAGTAAACTCGTCAACTTTATTTTCATCGTAATTCATTATTTCATTCTCCTTCCAACGCGTCCGGCGCTCATTTGTATTGATTTCAAGTTGGGTAATGATTTGGGCGAAACGATCAGGGTGATGCTGCGCGCCTGTCCAGGTACGCGCCGAATGAAGCCCCGTCTCTCCAGCGTGAGCACCATCGAATGCACGCTCGACGGCGTGATCTGAAAAAACTGCTGCATATCTGCTTCAGCCGGAGCGCAACCATGCACGATGCTGTATTGATAGATATAGGCCAGGAACTGGCCTTGTCGTTCGGTGTAAGTTGGTTTCATAAAGTTATTTTTTTGGTCAACGTTTCCTATCCAAGAACCCTGCTCTTTTACAGCTTTTTCGGGCCATTCTTGATTTGTTATCTTTTGTATTTTCACTCATAATGCGGAGTCAAACAGCGGCAACACAAAAATCATCCGCGAGTGTAAAGAGTCGGCTGGATTGCTTTTTGGAACTATTCCGCTGCTTCGGCGGGTACTTCTTGAAGATTAATATATTTAAAGATGTCTCCTTCCCACCCAACAATCAAACCAGATTGGATAGAAACTCCTACTCCAGAAAAGAAAGATGCAAACTTCTTGATATAATTAGGGTCGGCAGGCTTTCTCTCAACTAACTGTAGAAGTTGTCGGCCAATCTCTGTAAACACGATAACAGTTATCGCTTTTCTTGGTGTACTCTTCGGCCGGTTGATCAATAAACAAGTCTTGCCACAGGTAAAAATTGTTTGTGTATCTTGCTCAACTGGTTGCAAACTAAACTCTAGGTTATTCGCCACAAGTAGATCAATCTCGCGAAGTTGCAGAAAATCAGTGAAACTAAGTCCGAAATGCTCTTTTAAGTATGTGCCATTATCAGGATCGAGCACAAACGCTTTTTTGTCACTCGCAAAACTCATAAAACTAATCTGTCCAACCTTGACAAATATTTCCGCTTCTTGCTGGGTAATATTCTTGAGCAAGTCAAGTGCTCGCAAAGAGTATGAGCCAGGTCTCTTCACCTCACCTGCGAGAACCTTACCCCAAAGCAGTTGCATTTGGTCAGTTGTTATATCTTCTGCGATACTAAAGAAACGGGTAATCCAATCACTGTTGGGTCTTTCTGAGTTAATTTTCTGTTCGTCGCGGAGTTCTTCTGCAGCGTGTTGAGTAATTTGTTCGATATTTGCCTGCTTCTTGGCCTCTTGATATGCCATACGCGATATAACCCTTTGATCCAAGGTGGCCTCTGGAAGCATTGTTTGTTCCGTATTTGCAGATGGCTCTATGAGGATACTACCATTTTCGTAAGTTACAGGCCCAAGTAGTTTCTGACTGTCGGCAATTGCTTGAGCAATGGCTCGGATTTCATACGCCTTCGCGTCTGCATTTTTCCGAGTGAGCAAAGAGCGTGAGACGCCACCAATGCCTTCGGCGACAACTTCTATCAGCCTTTTTAATGGTTCGCTCAATCCAGCAAGATCCTTGATTTCAAACATATGTTTTTCCCCTACCCAACAATTAATATACGAAATCTTTAATATTGCCGATTTTAAGAAAATGTTCGTTGGTTTTTGCGTTTTGTACGATAATATTTGTTGTAAATCAAATAATTATTCATTCCGATATTTTGTTTTTCAGTTCACTCAATTTGTTGAGCGCTTCCAGCGGCGACATTGACTGAATATCGATATTTTTTAGTTCGGTGATAATTTCCTTATCTTTATTTTCCAGGGCAATCGCACTTTCTTTTCTCGTAAAAAGATTCAACTGCGGGCTTGCATTTTTTCCTTCACGGGTTCCCCGGACAATGCGGGGCATGCCGATTTCATCAAATTCTCCTTTTTCCAGATTACGCAATATTTCTTTGGCGCGGGCAATCACTTCCTTCGGCACGCCGGCGATGCGCGCCACCTCGATGCCGTAACTGCGGCTGGTTCCGCCTTCCATAATCTTACGCAGAAAAATTATTTTTTCTCCCCACTCCTTCACCGCGATATTATAATTTTTTACTCCGGTTTTTGTCACCACCAAATCCGTCAATTGATGGTAATGAGTGGCAAACAAAGCACGGACGCCCCGCCCCCGGAAATCATGAATGTATTCGGCAACCGCCCAGGCAATGCTCAATCCGTCAAATGTGGAAGTCCCCCTTCCCACTTCGTCGAAAATGACCAGACTGCGGGAGGTCGCGTTTCTTAAAATCTCCGCCGTCTCGGTCATCTCCACCATAAATGTGCTCTGCCCTTTAATCAGACTATCGGACGCGCCGACACGGGTGAATATTTTATCAACAAGGCCTATCTTTGCTTTGGCCGCCGGGACAAAACTTCCCATTTGCGCTAAAAGGACAATCAGAGCCACTTGTCTAATATAAGTGGACTTGCCCGCCATATTCGGGCCGGTAATAATAAGTAATTTATTGTTCTGCAAATCAGTTAAACAATCGTTAGGCACGAATCCTTCTTTTTTCAATGCCGTCTCCACGACAGGATGGCGGCCGTCTTTGATTTCAATTGTGTCTTCATCATCTATTTCCGGACAGGTATAATGATATTTTTCGGCAACCTCCGCCAGAGCGGTAAGAGCGTCAAGCTCGGCAACAAGATTTGAATTATTTTGAATGTCGGTAATATATTGATTAAGATCATCGCGCAGGGAAAGAAACAGTTCCTGCTCCCGATCCTTGATTCTTTCTTCCGCGCTAAGAACGGTTTGTTCAAATTCTTTTAGCTCCTGATTAATATAACGCTCCGCGTTAACCAGCGTTTGTTTTCTTATGTAGGAATCAGGAACCAGCGCGGCATTGGCTTTTGTCACTTCAATGTAATAACCGAAAATATTATTGAAGCCGATCTTCAGGGTATTGATCCCCGTTTTTTTTCGCTCTTCGGCTTCCATAGCGGCAATCCATTTTTTCCCGTCGCGGCTGATAGATCTCAGCTTATCCAGTTCTTCATCGTAACCCGCGGCGATGAAACCGCCATCCAGTGTTCTCTGTGGCGGATCATCAATAATCGCCCGCGAAATCAGATCAATGACGGTGGACATTTCCGTAAACCGCGCGCGAATCGCGGCAATTGCCGGAGCTGTAGAATCCAGCAGCATTGCTTTGAGCTCCGGTATAGCCAGAAGAGAAATTTTCAACGCAACTAAATCGCGGGGATTCGCCACCTTTAGCGCTACCCTTCCGGCCAGTCTTTCCAGATCATAAATGCGCGATAAAATTTTGCGCAAATTCGACCGCAGGATATGATCATCTTTGATTTCGGCAACCGCTGCCAGTCGTGTTTTGATTTTTTCCACGTTCACCAATGGATAATTCATCCACCAGTGCAGGCGTCGTGTGCCCATTGGAGTAAGCGTTTCATGGAACAAAGAAAAAAGAGAACCGGCTTTGGAATTATCCTGAATGGTCGAAAATATTTCCAGATTGCGGCGGGCAGTGTCATCGAGAAGGAGAAAATTTTCCGTGGAGTACCATTTAATTTCGCTTATATGCTGGGGATTGATTTTCTGCGTCTGGTTAACATAACTCAAAATCGCGCCAGAGGCTATCATCGCCGCCGGATGTTCATTTATTTTTGCCCTGTCCAAAACTTCGGCGGAGAAATTCTGATTCAAAACAGCACCGGCCTGCGCGGGCTGAAAACAATCTTCTTCCAGATAATTAATCCGAATTGAAGGCATCTGCGCCTCCAGCGTTTTGAGCAATATCTTATCGGGAAAATCGCGCGACAGGATTAATTCTTTAAAATCCAACCCGGAAATGGCGACAAAGAAAAATTCGCGGTCGGAAAATTCACTTATTTGAAATTCGCCCGTGGAAATATCCAGAAAAGCAAGACCGAGCAAATCCTTGCAGGCGCAAAGGCTGGCCAGATAATTATTTTCTCCCGCGGCAAGATTTTCTTCATCCAGAACAAGACCGGGAGTGATGACCCGGATAACTTCTCTTTTGACTATTCCTTTCGCTTTTTTGGGATCTTCGACTTGCTCGCATATCGCCACTTTAAAACCTTTTTCCACAAGTTTGGTAATATACGCGGAAGCGGCGTGATAAGGAAATCCGCAAAGCGGCACGCCGTCTTCTTTTCCTTTATTGCGAGAAGTTAGTGTGATTTCTAAAAGAGGCGCGGCGGTTACCGCGTCTTCAAAAAACATCTCATAAAAATCACCCATGCGATAGAACAAAATACAATCGGAGTATTTTTCTTTGATTTTTACATACTGCTTCATCGCCGGAGTCAAGTCGAGCGTCGCATCTACCGCCATTTACCATCATCCCCTTTTTCCAGGTCAATATATTCCGATGATTTTTTTTTCTCAATCTTATGTGTGGCAATAAAAGAATTGGCCAGCCAACTGACAAAGCTGATAATAAGCGATCCTAAAAACGCGGAGAAAAAGTCTCTAACTGCAAACCCCGACACAAGATGAGCGACAAGCTCCAGCAAAAAAGCGTTTACAAAGAAATAAAATAATCCCAGCGTCAATATGCTCAGGGGCAGAGTCAGCAAAACCAAAACAGGTTTTACAAAAATATTGATAAGACCCAAAACACAGGCGGCAATGACTGCCGTGGAAAGAGTATCCACTCTGATGCCCGGCACAAAATACGAAGCAAGCAGAATGGCCACCGTTATTATCAACCATCTCGTTATTATAACTATCATCACCCCACCTCACTATTCTAAATCAAAGTACTATTAATCTTATTTTTCCACAGTCACAGTTTTTGCTGATTTAAAGAAAATCCAGGAAACACTGATACCACTCATTATGGAAGTTTCCCTTTTCACCAAAGGACTGTTTTCAAAAGATGCTCCCTGGAGAAAATCAGCGCTGACAAAGGCATTAAAAATGAATTGTTCATATGCTTTACCCAAACCAACGGTGAGCGTTGAGCCGCTGTACCCGCCGCCAGCCGAATACGCGGGACGTGCCGCTGTCGCGTAAGCCGGTTCCACAGTGTAATAATAAGCATGATAACCGCTATCGGCAAACATGGGACCTACGGATATTCCCAAATTTAATCCGGTGTCAGGGATTAAATCATCTTTTACAAAATTAATTCGCGGGCTGAACACCCAACCTTCGTGACTCACGGAAGAAAAATCTGTGGAAAAAAAAGCGCGCACGGGCAAGGTCAAATCTAATTTGAACTTATCTTCTTTGCTTTCCCAAAGTTTAATCTTTAAGGCTGGTCCTAATTCAAAAGTCGGATCCAGATCCGGCATGCCGGCGCGGGCGGAATTATTGGAGCTCTTTACCGGCACAGAGCCAAAGCCACTAAAATCCAGCAAGATCCGATCTGTTTTAAAGATTTGTCCGGTAACGCGCTGTTCGTCTACTTTTAAAAAGTCGCCGCGATAAACGAGATAAGGATATGGCAGCAGATACAGTCTGTTTTCGTCTGAGCCCCGATAATCAGGTATCTGGAGCAGCCCCAAACCTATGCCTAATTCCCAGAGAGGTTTTTCGAGAGGCTTCTCGAGAGGCTTTTCTTCACAAATTGCACGGCCGGGCAATAAAAAGCTCAAAAGCAACAAAGCAACTATTACCCTGCAACGAATCCGCATATCTTCACCTACTGCCAATCCTAACTCAAAGCGCTATTACGGAACGCCTGTCATTTGTCAAAGGGTACAAATTGTTCTTTTTTGGCGCCGCAAACGGGACATTCATCAGGCAGAACACCATCGGCGACATACCCGCAAACTTTACAGACATAGTAAGTTGTTTCTCTTTCTTCCATAAAGTGCGACATGGCCTCTTTATAAAGTTTGGCATGAGTCTCTTCCACATCCTTGCTCTGGCTGAAAAGTAGAGAAGCTTCTTTATTGCCCTCCTCTTCCGCCAGTTTGACAAACTGATCGTAGGCGACTTCGGCGACTTTTTTCTCCGATTCAAAACTGGCGGCCAGATTTTCTTCCGTTCCCTTGATTTCCCGGAGCACCCTTAAGGCTCTCGCGCCGTGAATTTCTTCCGAAAAAGAAATGACACGGAAAAGACGGGCCATTTGATTATAACCTTCATCTTCCGCCTTTTGCGCGTAAACCTTGAGCCTTAGTGCGGCCTTTGATTCACCGGCATAAGCCTGATTCAACGCTTCTTGAATTTTATCCATATATTTATCCTTTATTTAATAGAATCTTTATTTTTTCAGGTTTCAAATCAAAGATGATATCAAGGCGGCAGTAAAACTCGAATTACAGTTACGCAGTAAACTGTAATTTACTAGTTGAACTGTCCCGCTTCTGTGGGACAAGGAGAGAGGCTCCGCAGGCGTATATGAAAATACGTTGAGGAATCCGCCAACGATGCCAACACAGATAGCGCTTTGATTTGAAATTGGAACCTTTATTCCGGCGCGAATTCATCTTTCGCCGCCCCACAAACAGGACAGGTCCAACCTTCCGGCAATTTCTCAAAAGGTGTGCCTGGGGTAATCCCGCCATCCTTATCTCCTTTGTCCGGATCGTAAACATAACCGCATACACCACAAACATATTTTTTCATTATTCACTCCTTAATATTTTTTCACCATTAAAGATTTTTGCAACACTGCATAAAACCGGCAATTATGTAATACCGGTCGTAGATGACCTTTAGGTTACGAAGGCCGGTATCCAGTATTATCAATTATTTCCTAGATTCCGGCCTGCGCCGGAATGACGAACAAATGACACCTTTTAAATGAACCTCCCCGCAGCAAGCTGCGGGGTATCTCATGGTTGGTAGCTACTCTCCAAGCGAAGCAAGCTTCGGGGAATATTACCCGGAGAGATTTAATATTTAATCAGAAGCCGCTCTTTTGAGCAGTTCCGCCGCGATGGTTTTTCCCAACTCGTGACATTTTTCGAAAACAGAGTTATCGGGAACATTCTTTACGGAGACCGCTTCAGCCGCAATTTCCACTTTCATTTCTTTTAATATAGCTTCCAAATTCTTGACCGATTCTCCGCTCCAGCCATAAGAACCGAAAGCCGCGCCGATAAGATTGGCCGGTTTCAATCCTTTCAGATAGGTCATTACATCCGCCATTTGCGGCAGAATATTGTTGTTGAGTGTCGGCGAACCGACTATCAGCGCACCGGCATCAAGCACTTCATAAACAACTTCACTGCGGTGAGTTTCATTCATCGACAAAAGTTTTACCTTGATGCCTGCCCCAGCTAAGGCTTCAGCGATGGCACTCGCCATTTTCTCGGTAGAATGCCACATTGTTCCATAAACCACAACTGCTTTCGCTGTCGGCTTTTGCGAAGCCCATTTTTTATAAAGATCAATAATCCAGCCGATATCCTTGCGCCAGACAGGCCCGTGATCGGGAGCAATAATTTTGATTTTCAGTCCCGCTGCCGCGACCTTTTCCAGAGTCTTTAAAACAATCGGCGAATAAGGCAGAACAATATTGGCGTAGTATGTTGCCGCCTCATATTCCAGCGTCGCCGCCGGAATTTCATCGGCAAAACGCTCCAGCGTCGCCAGATGCATACCGAAAGCGTCCTGCGAAAACAAAAGCTGATCTTTTGCCAGATAGGTAAACATCGAATCCGGCCAATGAATCATGCGCGTTTCCATAAAAGTTAATTCCATATTACCAAGGCTTAACGTCTCGCCGTCTTTCACGGGAATTATTTCATGCTGGTCATGGAACAATTCTTTCAACGTTTTTACGCCGATGGTCGAAGCGAATACCTTCTTTGGCTTGATGAAATCAATTACTTCGGGCAGACAGCCGGAATGATCCATTTCGGAATGGTTGGAAATAATATTTTTTATTTTGGAAGGCTCAACGACGGATTTAATACGGGCAAGCATTTCATCTTTGAACGGCGCCTTGACCGTATCTATTAAAGTAATATCGTCTGCCATTACCAGATAGGCGTTATAAGTACTGCCGTGGGGTGTGGTGTATCCATGAAAATCCCGGATTGTCCAATCGATAGCGCCAACCCAGTAAACATTATCAGTCACTTTTACAGCCGAATAAATATCATTCATTTTTTCACCTCGTATATTTTTTGGGGGGGGGGGGATAGGTTCAACCTGCCCCCCAAATCTTATTTAGTAATAACCATGTTTTTATTGTTGAAACTCCAATTCCGAAAGCGAAGAGCAGCGGAATTGGTAAGTTGAACAATCCCGCGAAGCGGAGGGTATTATACCCGTGATTCTGCCATTGCTTTAATTTCCTTGTATTGACCAAGATCTATGTAAAGATCGCCTGTGTACGGATTGCGCTTTGTCTTGATAACTTTATATACCATGT
This sequence comes from Syntrophaceae bacterium, assembly GCA_003139775.1. Lineage (GTDB taxonomy): Bacteria > Desulfobacterota > Syntrophia > Syntrophales > Smithellaceae > Smithella. The sequence continues at coordinate 17,478 of PLGI01000124.1, forward strand.
AAAAGAATACGGCAATGTTAGAAAGTAAAGCAATCAAGCTTACAACGAATAATGCTGTTGTATCAGGTGTTGCAGATGCAACCGGGTACAAGCCTTCTTTGGTCAATACAATTCCTTTTGCCGCCGCCGCAATTTCGGCACTTGCGCTTGCCTGTACAGCGAATGAACCCTTATCGATGAACGCGGGGAATGTCTGAGCGAACATACACCAAAGAGCAAGTGTCTGGGCTCGATGTTGAAGCCAGGCACCCTTGCCGACTGTAAATGCGCAAAGCGTGGGAGCGAGCAACAATGCCAGTCCGCAGTACCATGCATGGCCCGGCAGGCAGTTGTATGTGTAGGCGAAGTTCCAGAGGTCATAAGCAATAATCCAGAACCAGAGCATATCCGGCCACAACATATCCTTGCTCTTGTCTTTGTCTGTCATTTTACGGACGCAGATTCCGAACCAGCCAGTTATGGTGATGGTGTTAAGTATACCGGCAATCCCGTTCATGTAGTTCCAGGAACCACCGATATAGTATTCAATCTGGTTATTTAAATACTCAATTGAAGGAATTGAATAAGTTGCACCTACTTGAAAGTCACGCATAACAGCTTCGAGTATATTAATTGCAAGAATCAGCGGCGGAAAGCATAATGCCCATTTCTTTTCGCTTAATTTCCAAACTTTTCCGTCTTTGCCTGTACCGCGAAGGTGTCTGATGAACCAGAAACCGATACATCCGGCTGTTGATGAGTAAACCTTTGCCAGATGGAACCAATCCATATAAGCTGTATCACTCAATGTTGTAAGCCATAATATTGTAAGAACTATTGGCAATACAACAAACATTGCAAAACCTGCCAATTTGAATCTACGGCCAACTTCATTAGATACAAACAATGCAACAAATGCTGCAATCCAAACAAGCCACACTAAAACGGAACTAACGTCTGTACTGAATGTAAACATATTATTTGCTCCAGATGACATTAATTGTTTTTAATTGCAAAATTTAATTAATAATAACTTTCTTTTTCTTCGATGGAGTATAGGAGTCATGGTTTTGTGTGTCAAGAATAATCTTGACCACAAAATGTGAGGCGTAATGCGGATGTTTTTCGTCCAGTGTAAATTGTATTTATTACGGATTAAAGCATTTTCGCACCAGCATCAAAAGCCGTCAAATTTATTTCGCATTTATCGGCAGACATGCTTTTCGTTATTTCTTTTTCAAAAGCTTGGCGGTTAATCGGCAGCAATGCCGTACCCGCCAGCGCTCCGATCATAACGATATTGCTTAAAACCGGATTGCCTAACTCAACTGCCACGGACGTGGCATCAATTATCCAGTTTTTTGCCGCCAATTTTTCAAACATCATTTTAATTTCATCCAAAGATGGATAAGTAAAATCGCCGGTTATGACCCCCATGGGATAAACCACTCTGGAATTTGATAAAACCGCGATATCTGGATTGCCGTATTTTACCAAAACTCTCAGCGCCTCCACCGGCTCCAGTGCGATGATAATGTCCGCCCTGCCCTGCGGAATTTGCGGACTTAAAACGGAAGTGGATGATACACGCAAATGACTCATAACCGACCCACCACGCTGGGACATGCCGAAGGTTTCGCCAATCGTAACGATGAAGCCCGCGTTAACGAGCATTCCGGCCAGCACGCGCGAAGCTAGGACATTGCCCTGCCCGCCAACTCCAGTAATGATCAAGTTCATCGGATCTTTCGCTAAAGACATCTTCATCCTTCCGCCGCCTCCGTTCTTGTTATCGCTTTTTGCGGACAAATCGAATAACAGACGCCGCAGCCGGCGCAAATGACTTCATCAATTAATGCTTTCTTTTTTGTCCGATCCCAGGTCAGCGCCGGACAACGGAAAATGCGCGTGCATAAACGGTTGCAGCCGCAGTTATCGCCAAGGCAGAGTTCTTCGTTAACTTTCATCTGGTATTGTTTCTTGCCCTTCTTTTCTGGGCTCAAAGCGCATATCTGTCTCATTATCAGCACTTTTAATGACCCACGCTCCGCCATAAAAGATGTCAGAATTTTGCTTGTCCCTGCTAAATCGAAGGGATCACTTATTGCAACTTTCGCCCCGATTGCTTCACAAATTTTAGCGATATCAACGGCGGGAACAGCTTCACCCATTGTGCTTATAGCTAAACCGGGATGAGGTTGAAATCCGGTCATTGCCGTTCCGGCGTTATCCAGAACGATAAAGATAATATCCGCCCGGTTATGCCGGGCGTTGATTAGCGCCGGAATTACCGCGTGATAAAAAGTGGAATCGCCGCAAACCGCCAGAACTGGTTTATCCAAACCGAAAGCGGCAAGTTTGGCAAACCCGCTGGCCAGGCCTGTGCCCGAACCCATGGAATGAAGCGTACGCACTGTATGGAAACCGATCGCCGGGAAAAGCGCCGCCATCGCGTAACAACCGATATCGCCGCAGACAATGCCTTCACGGCCATCCAGTTTCAGCGCCGTGTTAATGTTCCAAAAAGATGCTCTGTGTGGACAACCGGGGCAAAATGTCTGCTCCCGCGGCGGAACTAACGGCGCAACTTTTTGTATTTCCTTTGTATAAGCGGCGGGTATTGATTTAACTTTGACTTTCATTATCCTGCCCAAAGCGGCGGCAACAATATCCGGATTCAACTCGCCGACAGAAGGCAGTGTTCCATCCATTTTACCGTAAAAAGTTTTGATGCCGGTTTCTTTGAGCATGTCCATCGCGGCGACTTTGATATTTTCCTCGAGAAACGGTAGGACCTCTTCCACAATCATAATCTTATCGGTCAGGTGCAGATATTTTTTCAGAAGTTTCACCGGCAGAGGCCAGGTACAGCTGAGTTTTAAAATTCCGATTTGCTTTTGCAGGCCCAGCATCTCTATCGCTTCCCTGCTATAAAGGAAACAGGCGCTGCTGGTGATGATCAGAAGTTCCGGACGCTTGGGGCCTGAGTAACTGTTGAAAGGACTCTTTTCAAAAAGTTCAGCCGCGGTTTGCAATTTTTTCTGTTGAAGACCGTGTTTGATAACAACCGGCGTGCTGACTACCGGCCCTCTTAGAGTGTCCATAAATGATCCATCGGAAACAAAGCGGGCTGTTCTTGATTTTTCCGGCAGTCTGCCGCAGATAACGTTGCCGCTGGCATGAGACATGCGCGTCACCGAACGCAAAATGACAACATTTCTTATTTTCTCTGATAATTCAAACGCCCACTTGGTCAGATCCTTGGCTTCCTGAAAATTGGCCGGCTCCAGTAGCGGCACTTCCAACATGCGCGCGAAATACCGCGATTCCCCCTCATTGACACTCGATAGTGCGCCGGGGTCTTCACACTCAACAAGAACTATTCCGCCGCGCGTTCCCGAAGAGGCCAGATGCAAAAGAAAATCGGAAGCGACATTGACGCCATTTTGCTTCATCACGCACATCGAACGCAAACTGGAAAAAGACGCGGCGGCGGCTACTTCCAGAGCCACCTTTTCGTTCGTTGACCATTCCACGTAAAGGTTTCTTTCTAGAGCAACCTCGGCCAGGCATTCAATTACTTCTGATGAAGGCGTGCCGGGATAACCGGTGGCAACACTAACGCCCGCCTCCAGCGCGCCACGCGCGATGGCTTCATTGCCCATCAATAAAACTTCTGCTTTAGCTGAACTAAGTAATTTAGACACGACGTTACCTGTTTTTTTTATTGGAAACTTTCTTTGTTAAATATTTTTGCACTACCGGATCACGGCTGTCTAAATACAACAGTTTTTTTACCGAACCGCTTTTCCGAATAATATTTTTCAGTGCTTGCTTTTTCTTATTTGCGGCCGCATCTTTCAGTTCTTTTAAACTCTCCGCCGAGGCTTCCCGAACTTCCAAAGTACCTCTTTTTACGGCAAGCTCGACCAATTCCCTGCCCTTCGCCGTTCGCACAATCAACTGATTCCAGTGCCGCACTTCTTCCCAATTACCGGCAAAACGAGCTGAGCCGACTGAAACATCAGCATATTCCGCCGTGCTGTCCATGCAATAAAGACATGTTTCCCTGATACAGTCCTGTACTTCGTCAAAGGGAATGGATTTCGCGTCATTATTTGTGTAAAGCTCCAGAACATTTTTCCCCGCCGGAACATCCATCCCTGTGATCGATTCCAGAGCAATATTTTTTTCAATCAGCAACTTTGTATATTTTTCTGCCGATAGTGTCCAGCCGCAGTACAAACCAACAACCAATTTCAGTTGATCGATTTTGGCGGTATCTTCTTTCACTAACTTCATCTTGGCCAACGCCAACGCCTGACAGGGAGTCGCCACGACTCCTATATTCCCTTTATCATCCGTGACCAATTGATTAAAAGCCGCAATCGTGGGCGACACGGTAAATTTGCTGCCTGCATTTTTTCGTAAAGTTACTCTATCATTCACGATAGCGCCATTTTGCATAAATTCCTGATTGCGGGAAGAGACGATGGCGGAATCAATCAGACCTTCGGCTAACGCTAGTTCCATCAATGCTGTTACCGTTGCCCCGTGCTGGGCAATTTTGCGCAACGCTGGATCAACAGCCTGAGAAAAATAATAACCTTTCACAGCGCCGATTTCCGGCGTAAGGTCATCTGGTTCAAAAAGAAGCTCTCTTAACGCGGCAAGATCAGTCTCGGTTCTGGGACAAAAAGTATAACATTTGCCGTATTCAAGATCACAGTGATGTAACTGCACCGTCCGGTCATGGTATATAACCTGATAAGGACAAAGGCCTACGCAGGCGCCGCAACCAGTGCACAATCCTTCTTCCAGCACGTATTTTTTCAGAAATTTCTGGTTGTTTGCTCTAACTCTCAAACCTATTTCCATTCTCATCATTATAGAATTGCGCTTTTATATCCCATCATGATTATTGAGGCAAGAAAATCATCATACCAAACCGCTTTCATTTACCATTAAATAAAGCGGTGCAACATGCAATTCGGTATAATTAGCCTACGAAATACAGTTTTTGATAGCGATTTTCGATAAGATTGTAAAGAAAAAAACGAGAAATTTCATCAAAAGTAAATAGAAAATGATTGCAGACGCAAGATATTTAACTTAATAGAAATATTTAGTTTTTTTTAAGATAATCGGGGAACTGATTTGCTATTTTATGCAAGTATTTTATTACGGCTGTTGACATCCGCTTGTTCTTGTATTATGTAGCCCCAGGTAAAAATGAATATTCCCCAGTAGCTCAGTCGGTAGAGCGGCTGGCTGTTAACCAGCATGTCCGTGGTTCGAGTCCGCGCTGGGGAGCCAGAACACAATCCTAGGTCATCCTAGGAAATACAAAAACCCGTTAGAAATAGCGGGTTTTTTATTGCTTTTTGTCCAAAGACGTGTTATAAGGTTTTATAAAATCTATAAAGTTTGGGGGCTGATTTATAGATTCAAAAACATATCGAAGGGTGCATCTATAGGTATCGCTATACAGGATCGTTTTTCAATTACGTTTATCGGACACTTGAGTATGCTGCCAGAGGCATCCGGCCTTTCTATTTATATTCCCTGGACGAACCGCTAATGAATGAGACCAACAAACGATGGATAGAAGCTGTGATCAAAGATCCTGAAAGTGGCGATATTGGTCTCTGTAGAGACATATTTTCAACATCATGCTTTTAGTAATTCAATTATATGCTTAAATCGTATTGAAGATGTGTATTTATTGTTTGCATAAAGTGACGTATAGTGTTTGTTTATGCACACAATAGATACAAATGGAAGCGTTGTACTTGATGATGTTATAAATCAAACGGGACAGTTACAATTATCACCAATTGAAAATCGGCGAACAGATGTTCTCCATTTCACTGGCTCGATTCACATCTCCCCCCAATTCAACTCATAGCTTGCATTCCTTCCTCTGCCGGGATTCTGTTTAATGATCCCCAGTTTCATAAGGTGATCTATCTCCCTGAAGGCTGTGGCTCTGCTGACTTTGGCAAGAGAAACATATTTTTTAGTCGTAAGTCCACCTGTAAAACCGCCCTTTCCTGCATCCAGCAGCCGGTTTATGACTTTACGCTGCCGCTCCGTTAGCGAATCTTCCGAATGTGATTTCCAGAATGAGGCCTTATTTAGGACTATCGCCAACATTCCTTCAGAACTCTTGATGGCCCTGCAGAAACAGCCAAGAAACCAATTTAGCCAATCAGTAATGTCGCCATTATGCTTCTGGCAGTGTTCAAGAACATTATAATAGGCATTCCGCTCTGCCATAATCTGAGAAGAAAGACTATAATACCGGATCGATTGCCGATCATCCTGGGACAGGGCCATATCGGTCAAGGCTCTGGCAATCCGGCCGTTGCCATCCTCGAATGGATGTATGGTCACAAGCCAAAATTGAGCAATGGCCGCCCGCAACAATCCTTCCACATTGCCCCTGCTCATCTTCCACCATTCAAGAAACCTGCCTATTTCCACGGGTATACGATCAGAGGGAGGAGCTTCAAAGTGAATATTTTCATGGCCGATGGGACCGGATACAACGCGCATGGGCTTATCTCCCCGCCATTTACCTACTTTGATTTTGTGGATACCCGAATAGCCAGTCGGAAAAAGTGCAGCTTGCCAGCCGAAGAGACGTTTTTGTGTAAGAGGCTCATCATGATTTTTTGTGGCGTCAAGGAGAATAGAGACGAGTCCGTCGATATAACGGTCAACTCTAAGTCCCGCAGAAGGGAGCCCGAGCTTTCTTGCCACCGACGATCTAACGGTCTGAACGTTGAGGCTTTCTCCTTCGATTAATGCAGTTTTTAAGGTCTCCTCCGTTAATATTTCAATCTGTGCCTGGTTTTCGAGTGTAAATCCAAGATCGGCTACTTTACTCAAGAGTTTTCCTTGCAGCAACCGGCATTCTCCAAGCGTAAGAAGAATGTCTTCGTTCTTCCATCTAAAGTGAGTCCAATCTGGACGCTCCCATAAATACTGAGTCATTTGTCACCTTTTATTGCTTCATATTATGAAGCGATTATATTCTTTTTTCGCTTCATGTCAAGTCAATCTTAGTTGATGAAATACCGTGTATAGTGCGTCCAGAGTTCGCAGTAGGATATGATTTATATTGCACATCAATAGGGAATGGAATAGGTGAAGACAATATAATTGCTTTATTGGAAGGCGAGAAGAGAAATAATTATGGATTTTGAAGATTTGTTTGAAAAATATCAGAAATTACTCGCCGAAAATAAAACTCTGAAAGAAGAGAATGAAGCGCTGAAGGCAAAGCTGGGAATAAATGTCAAAAAGGGATTTGACCAAGACCAAGGCAATGCGAACAATTTCACTCTAGAATTAGTTGCTCAAGAATCTCCATGTAAAATTCAACTGTCAGCATTGAAAGATTTTGCTAACCCCGCAGATAAGATCAGCTTGTTTATGTCTCTGTTTAAAGGACGCGATGATGTGTATGCCAAAAGATGGCAGAGTAAGGATGGCCGGTCTGGCTATACGCCTGTTTGTATTAATGAATGGAAATCTGGTCTATGTCGAAAGCCGAAAATTAAATGTTTCGACTGCCCGCATAAGTCTTATGATGTTTTGGATGAAAAAGTCATTGAGGCACATTTGAGAGGCGATATCGTTGCCGGCATATATCCTATGTGCCAGGATGATACGTGCCATTTTCTGGCAATCGATTTTGATGATGACGGCTGGCAAAAAGATATTTCTACACTTAAAGAAGTTTGTTTTACATTCGATATTCCTGTTGCAATCGAGCGTTCTCGCTCCGGCAGCGGAGCTCATGCCTGGTTTTTCTTTGAAAACCTTATTCCGGCAAATTTAGCCAGAAAGTTGGGTTCTGCTTTGCTTACCTATTCTATGGGTAGAAGGCATGAAATAACATTTAAATCCTACGATCGATTCTTTCCCAGTCAGGATACGATGCCAAAAGGCGGTTTTGGCAACTTGATTGCTCTTCCTTTGCAGAAAAAAGTACGGGACAGCGGTAACAGCATTTTTATTGACGAAAAATTTAATCCTTTTGAAGACCAGTGGATGTTTCTGGCTAACATTAGAAAATTATCAGAAGATGAAATAACTGCGCTGATACCAAAATTATGCCGCGGGAACGAAATGGGCGCTCTAAAGGAAGCTGATGAAGAACGCATCAAACCATGGGAAAAAGACCAACTAAAATGGTCAAAAGCTGATTTCCACAACGAAGTTCAGCTTATAAAAGCAAACATGATCTATATTGAAAAATCAGGTATTTCGCAGAAGGCATTAAACATTCTGAATCGGCTGGCTGCATTTAAAAATCCGGAGTTTTACAAGGCGCAAGCGATGCGCATGCCGACATATAACAAACCCAGAATTATTTCGTGCACAGATGAAACTCCTGATTATCTCTGTTTACCAAGAGGCTGTGAAAGTGATGTTATAAGTGTGCTTGCCGAGGCAGGAGCTGAAGCAATATGGACTGACAATACTAATCCGGGCAGGCATATCAAAGTGGAATTTATCGGAACGCTGCGAGAAGAACAGCAACTGGCCGCAGAAGAGATGCTCAAGTATGAAAATGGTGTGCTGTCGGCAACCACTGCCTTTGGGAAAACAGTTATTGCCGCAAAACTGATTGCTGAACGAAAAGTAAACACACTGATATTAGTACATAGACAGCAACTGCTTTCACAATGGGCGGCGAAATTGACAGAATTTCTGAAAATTGATGAAGAATTGCCAGCTTTGGAGAAAAAGCGAGGACGAAAAAAGCAACAGAGTTTGATTGGGCAAATAGGCGCGGGTAAAAATAATCCCAGCAGCATTATTGATATTGGCATTATGCAGTCCTTGAGCAGTGGTGGCGAAGTGAAGGAATGGATAAAAAATTATGGCATGGTTATTGTTGATGAATGCCATCATGTCCCAGCATTCAGCTTTGAACAGATACTCAAGAACGTCTATGCGAAATATGTTTATGGATTAACCGCCACACCAGCAAGGCAGGACGGACATCATCCGATTATTTTCATGCATTGCGGGCCAATCAGATACAAGGTGGATGCAAAGAAGCAAGCAGAAAAAAGGCCCTTTGAACATTATGTTATCCCAAGATTTACAAGTTTTCGAATGCCGTTTGAAGCGGAAAGAAAGGAAATCTCCATTCAAGAGCTATATTCAGAAATTGTTGTGGATGAATTTCGTAATCAGTTGATTGTAGATGATGTAATTAATGCTTTTCAAAATGGCAGAAATTCCCTTGTCCTCACTGAAAGAACTGCCCATGTCGCAGAGCTTGCCAAAAAGTTAGGTGAAAATATACCTGGCGTAATTGCTCTTACCGGCGGAATGGGAACAAAAGTAACAAGAGATATATGGACAAGGATATCTGAAACGCCGGCAGACAAGCAGTTAACACTCATTGCCACAGGAAAATATATCGGTGAAGGGTTTGACGAAGCGAGGTTGGATACGCTTTTTCTGGCAATGCCCATATCGTGGAAAGGAACCCTGCAACAGTATGCGGGCAGGCTTCACCGGCTATTTGAAAACAAGAGCGACGCTCAGATTTATGATTATGCCGATATTCATGTCAGAGTGTTGGAGAAAATGTACAACAAACGACTCGCCGGATATGCGTCAATTGGTTACAAGACAAAGACGGGTCTCTTCACTGATGAATCGGTTGATGTCATATTTGATAACAATAATTTTCTTCCGGTTTATAAAAATGATTTGGTTAATGCCACACGGGAAATCTTGATTGTAAGTCCATTTGTCACGAAAAGACGAGCGCTGCAAATGCTGGAATTGATGAGTGTCGCATTAGATCAAAAGGTCAAGGTTACGATTATGACAAGGCCGGCAACAGATTTTAAAGACAAACCAGCACTGGAAGATACATTGAGCGTACTGAAAACAGCTGGCGTAAATTTGGTTTGCAAATCCAATATTCATCAAAAATATGCTGTTATTGACCGGAGAATCGTTTGGTATGGAAGTATTAATCTTTTGAGCTTTGGCCGAGCGGAAGAGAGTATTATGCGGCTCAATAGTCCCAACATTGCCAATGAACTAATGAGAAATATTGATTAGACGGTTTGGAATTCTTCAGCAGGAGTTTTCAGAAGGTAACCTCAGATAAAAAATAATCCTTGATAACAATATTTCAGCCTGCCAAATCCTTGAAAACTGCGCCATGATCTGCGCCATGATCTTGAAGTGAAACACTGGCTGTGATATATTTTTATTACTGAAAGACAAAATTTGGGGGCATACTTGGGGGTATATTGAAAATTATGCACATTAAAAATTTAATTATTAAAAATACTTAGATAAGATATTCGAGTCCGCGCTGGGCCATTCTAGCAGAAAAGCCCTTTGGCAATTAAGTCAAAGGGCTTTTTGTATGTGGAACTTATAGCTGCGTTAATGGAGCCCCCTTCTTCCAAACCCTTCGCAAACGCAATGAATTAGAAACAACAGAAACCGAACTCAATGCCATGGCCGCGGCGGCAAATTCGGGATTCAGCAATATTCCGAAGAAAGGATACAAAGCGCCCGCTGCGATAGGTATTCCAATCACATTGTAGAAGAAAGCCCAAAAAAGATTCTGTTTGATCACACGCATTGTGGCCTCTGACAGATTGATGGCTTCCGGCACTCCCAGCAAATCATCGCGGATCAAAGTTATATCACTGGCTTCAATGGCTACATCAGTTCCCGCGCCAATGGCAATGCCCACATCCGCTGCCGCCAGTGCCGGAGCGTCGTTGATCCCGTCGCCGACCATGGCGACAACTTCACCCGCTTTTTGCAGTTTTCTTATTTCATCAGCCTTGTTACCCGGAAGAACATCCGCCAGCACCTGATCAATGCCCAGTTGAGCGGCAATAGCTTTAGCCGTACCGGCATTATCACCGGTAACCATCATCACTTTCAATCCTCTGCGTTTCAAGCTTTCAATCGCTTGTTTTGCCGAAGCCTTAGGCACATCGGCCAGAGCGATAAGCCCGATTGCCGTCTTTTCTAAAGCCACGTAAACTACAGTTTTTCCTTCCCGGACAAGCACTGCCGCAGAATCATCCAGCGCATCCACAGAGATGCCTTCATTTCCCATAAGCATGCGGTTGCCGATCAGGCACGATTTATCTTTGAGGAAGCCCTTCGCTCCCAGGCCGGAAGCCGCCGTAAATTTTTCCACAGCGGCAACTGCAATTCCATCGGCTTGCGCTCTCTGCAAGATTGCCTGTGCCAGCGGATGCTCCGATTTTTTCTCCAGCGCCGCGGCATAAGCAAGAACCTGCGTATTGTCAAAACCACTGGCTGCGGCCAGATCGGTTAACACAGGCTCACCGCGCGTCAGCGTCCCTGTTTTATCGAAAACGACAACTGAAAGTTTATGTATTTTTTCCAGGGCCTCGCCGCCTTTAATTAAAATTCCACTTTGCGCTCCCAGGCCGGTGCCCACCATGATTGCCGTCGGAGTGGCCAGTCCCAGCGCGCACGGGCAGGCAATCACCAGCACGGAAACGAAGTTAATCAAAGCGCGGCTGAAATTACTTTGCGCAGGGAGAAAATACCAGATAGCAAATGTAATAAAAGCAATGATAAAAACTGTGGGAACAAAAACAGAAGCAACCTTATCCGCCAGCCGCTGAATGGGAGCCTTGGAACCTTGCGCATCTTCCACTAAGCGGATAATTTGCGCCAAAGCGGTCTCATAGCCTACACCTGTTGCCCGGAAAGTAAAGCTGCCTGTTTTATTCATGGTGGCGGCAAATACCTTTTGTCCGGTATCTTTAGAAACCGGCATACTCTCGCCGGTCAACATTGATTCGTCAATCGTGGATTGGCCGGATAAAATAACTCCGTCAACGGGAATTCTTTCGCCGGGTTTGACAAGCAGGATATCGTCAACCTGTACTTCTTCCACGGCAACTTCCAACTCTTGATCTTTCCTGATCAGATGCGCCGTTTTAGGTTTGAGATTCATCAACTTCTTTATTGCTGACGAAGTTTTCCCTTTGGCTTTGGCCTCCAGAAGCCTGCCCACCAAAATGAGTGTGACGATCATCGCCGCGCCGTCATAATAAACATGAGGCATGGCGCCTGCTGTCATAAAAAAATGAGGGAAGAAAGTTGCTGTTGCGGAGTAAACGTAGGCGGAAAGAGCGCCCACAGCAACAAGAGTATTCATATCGGAGGTTTTTTGCCGGGCGGCTTTAATCGCGCCGACAAAAAAACGGCTGCCTACCCAAAAAACAGCGGGAGCGGTTAAGATAAACATGGCCCAAAGCATAAACTGGCGGGGAATTATTTGCAGGAAACCAAACCAGTGCTGCATTGAACCCATAAAGATGATCACGCTCAATATTGCGCCACAAGTCACTTTTAACTTCAGATCTTTTAATTCCTTGACCCGGGAAGCTTCGATGGGATCGGCAATATTATCCTTAAGTTCACCTAAAAATTCATAACCTTGTTCGGTTATAACTTTCTTAAGTGCCGCCAGGCCCTCCCATTTTGCTCCATGAATAATTGTGGCACGGCCGGTAGCCAAATTGACGCTGGCATCCAACACTCCCGTGACTGAATTCAGCGCATTTTCCACACGTCTTACACAGGCCGCGCAAGTCATTCCGCCCACGGAAATAGTGATTTTTGCCTGATCTAAACCGGAGGTATCAATATTCAACAACTTCGTATCCCGCCTTTTTTATCGCCGCGGCAACTGCCTTGGGATCAACAGCTTTTACTTCCTCATAAGTCGCCACGCCGCTCTTTAAATCGACCTTAACATCTTTCACGCCATCCAGAGCGTTAAGTGCTTTAGTAACAGCCATAACACAATGCTGGCAGCTCATCCCCTTTATTTTTACGTTTTTCATGTGTTGAGCCTCCTTAATAAGAAGTTTGACATTAATCTAAGAACATTTATCCCGAATAGCAAGGCTGACAGACAATATTTTCAGCTTTATTTTATTGATATGTTGCATTATATCACACTTGATTAAAACTTTGTTCTATATTAGAATACGCATCAGGATGGAAAATGATTATTAAATGCTGGGGCTCCAGAGGCTCTATCCCTGTTTCGGGCGAACAATATTTTCACTATGGCGGGAACACCACTTGTCTCGAAATCAGGACAAATGATGATCGAATATTGATCGTTGATGCCGGTTCCGGTATTCGTGAGGCTGGTAATTCCCTAATTGCGGCCGGCCGTAATGAATTCACTCTTTTATTAACGCATGCCCATTGGGATCACATTATGGGCTTCCCCTTTTTCAAACCCATTTATTCAAGCAAAACAATCTTGAACATCTGGGGTTGTCCTTTTGCCCAGGCTTCCATAAAAGAAATGCTCACGCGCATCATGGCAGCGCCTAATTTTCCGGTAAATTTTGATTCCATTCACGCCAATATGTCATATCAAGAAACATGCGTTGAACACTATACTCTCGGTTCGATGATTATCACGCCCATAGCTCTTAGCCACCCCAACCAGGGTACGGGTTACAAGTTTGAGGAAGACGGCAAATGTTTTGTTTTTCTCACAGATAACGAGTTGGATTACATACATGAAGGCGGGCTTGATTATCAGGCCTATCTTGAGTTTTCACGAGGCGCCGACTTGCTCATTCACGATGCCGAATTTAATGAAGAAGAATATAAGCAAACTCGTGGTTGGGGACATTCTGTATACAAAGACGCATTGAATCTCGCGCTGGATGCCGGGGTGAAAAAATTAGGTTTATTTCATCATAATCAGGAAAGAATTGATGATGAAATTGACGCGATTGTAAACGATTGCCACAAAATAATCAATAAAAGCGGCAAAAAGCTGGAATGTCTTGCCGTAGGCCAGTCAACGGAATTTAAGCTTTAATTTTCGCAACTCAGTTCCGGAAATAAGAACCCATGTTTTTTATCCTGCATATTTTATTTATGGCAACAGCGACACTGGGCATTATTGCCGGTGTCAGCGCCGCCATGTTTTTTCGCAAGAAAAGAAATTGGCTTAAAGTTCATAAATATTTTAATTCATTTAGTCTTCTGGGAATGTCAACAGGAATAATCATGGCTTTCATTTATGTTTCCGGCACAAACGATGAGCACATCGATGGACTTCACCAACTTATCGGCTTGACCGCGTTTAATTTTGCTGTCGCCACATTGCTTCTGGGACTTTATCAATTTAAAGCTAAAAATAAATTAGCTGTGAGGACAACACATCGATGGCTCGGACGTTTTTCACTGCTGCTTTTTTTGACGGCCATAACTTTGGGATTGATACTAATCAATATACTTTAAACAAATCTGCGCGATCGTGCCACTTCGGTCAAATAATAATATGTTCCTGCCGACAACCAGAGCGGAATTAAAAAATTTAAAATGGGATAAGCTTGATGTGATTCTGGTCACCGGCGACGCTTACATCGACAGCCCTTTTATCGGCATTTCCGTAATTGGACAAGTTCTCGCCAATGCTGGATTTCGTGTGGGAGTAATTGCTCAGCCCGATATTCATAGCGATATTGATATTTGCCGGTTAGGAGAACCGGAATTATTCTGGGGCATCTCCGGCGGCTGTATGGATTCAATGGTCGCCAATTACACAGCGACGAAGAAAAAAAGGCTCCGTGACGATCTGACCGCCGGAGGCAGGAATAATCACCGTCCCGACCGTGCTGTCGTAGTTTACGCCAATTTGATCCGCCAGTATTTTAAAGAAACCAAGCCGCTGGTGCTGGGCGGAGTAGAGGCAAGTCTGCGCCGCATTGCCCATTATGATTTCTGGTCGGATTCCATCCGCCGGTCGATTTTGTTTGACGCCCGCGCAGACGCGCTCGTCTACGGCATGGCTGAAAAGGCTACATTGGAACTCGCGCAAAAAATGCGGGATGGCCAAAATATTAAAGACATCAGAGGAATTTGTTATATCTCCCCTGCCCCGCCGCCTGATTATATTGAGTTACCCGCCTATGAGAAGGTTATCGCGGATAAAAAATATTTCAGCCAAATGTTTAATACATTTTACCAAAACAATGATCCTTTAACGGCGCAAGGTTTGTTTCAGCAGCACGGCCCCCGTTACCTTGTGCAAAATCCGCCGCAATCTAATCTAACGGCTGAAGAACTGGACAATATTTACTCTCTTGATTTTGCCCGCGATGTTCATCCTTATTACAAAGCGCAGGGCAAAGTGCGGGCAATTGAAACGATTAAATTTTCGCTAACGACTCATCGCGGATGCTATGGTGAATGTAATTTCTGTTCGATCGGTCTGCATGAAGGGAGAACGGTGATCAGCCGCAGTGAAAAATCAATAATTGCCGAGACGCAAAAGCTCGCTGTACAGCCTGATTTCAAAGGCTACATCCTTGACGTGGGCGGGTCCACAGCGAATATGTACGGCATTGATTGCCAGCGCAAGCAGGCTCAAGGTGCCTGTCAGGACAAGAGATGTCTCTATCCGCAAGTATGTGCGTCCTTGAGGCCTGATCACAGCCGCCAGATAAATTTGTTAAAAGAGTTGCGAAAGATAAATGGCGTCAAAAAAGTATTTGTCGCATCCGGCATCAGATACGATTTACTTGAGGCCGATAAAAAACATTGCATGAGCTACATGCAGGAGCTGGTTAAACATCACATCTCCGGCCAGTTGAAGGTGGCGCCGGAACACATCGCCGCGAATGTTCTCAGGCCGATGGGTAAGCCGCAGGCTAAGTCATTGTTAAATTTTAAGCAGATTTTTGAAAAAATGAATCAATCATCAGGACAGAAACAATTTCTTACATATTATTTTATCGCCGCCCATCCGGGATGCACCGAGGAAGACATGCGCGAACTTAAATCTTTCGCCGGCAGAGAGCTGAAGACGAACCCGCGGCAGGTGCAAATTTTTACGCCGCTTCCTTCCACTTATTCCAGCCTGATGTATTTCACAGAAATTGATCCCGCAGCCGGAAAAAAAATTTTTGTGGAAAAAAAAACGGAGAAAAAACAAAGACAAAAAGATATCGTTGTGGGAAAAACTATAAGGTAGACGGAAAAAGTGTCATTACCCAACTTGATTGGGTAATCCAGTATTCGGACTGTTCGGGAAACAGTCCCTGCGTTATATTTTACCATATTTGGATGCCCAAATTATCGGGTTAGGTCACTTAATGCGAACTACTGAAATAATAATTGAAGAGATAAAAGAGTTAATTGTATCGAAGGGCTATATATATGCTCTTTGCATGATTATATTTGATGACTTTCATGTAAATCCTGAAAAGATGCAGGATATTAATTATAGAGAAAGGTTAAGTAACAAAGAAGCATCTCTACTTCTTGGTTTTTTAATTCAGAATTTAATAGATTTCAATGTACCAGAATCTCCTCAAGATTTAATTCAAATGAAACAACGTACATACGAATTATTGGAAGAATTGCACGAATCTATTTCAGCACCATTCTTCGCAAAATTAAAGAACAACATTGAAGCTGAACACAGGGGAGAAAATTCAAGAGCAGATCAGAAAGAATTTTTTGGTAAAAGAGATATGCTTGTAGAGTCCATATTTTATTCTGGGGCAGGCGTTTATGATTTTCAATATCTAGATTTTCTAGAAAAAAAATATAAATACGATATAAAATGGCTTACTGAAGAAAGAGAGCTTAATATAACGGATTCGAAAAATATTGTTCTTCGAATCAAAGATATCTTTCAAGAAAAATCAAAAAAAGTTCATTGGTATGATTTAAAACAAAGGTTACCTATATTTATTGAGCGTATGAAGAAAAAAAACGCTAATGAAGATTGGGATAAACATGCAAAAGATAGTTTACCCATGTTAGAATTTCATCAATATAAAGAATTGTTTTTTGACTGTGTGAAAGATGAAGAAAAATTAAGCATAGATGAGATAAGAGATAAACATTGGAAGTCTTTTTATAAAAATTTAATAGACTTATTTGTTATTGAAAAATCAAATTTTAGTAACGAAGTTAATATTGAGGCTTTTCTAAATAACTTTTCTGTCAAACCACACAAAGGTTTAAATTCTCATTTTAAAACAATTGGGCATTACAATATCATAAACTCTCATCCGATTATCAGGCTAGATCATGAAAGATATTTTGTGCCAATGGTTTTTTTATTATTCGAATCACTATATGAAAGTCCTTTTTATTGGATGGTAAATGACAAAGCTTATATTGATAAAGCAGGGAAAAACAGAGGTAAAACTGGCGAAGAAATTACATACGATTTCCTATTAAAGGTTTTTGGAATAAACAGAACTTTTAAATCAGTTAAGATCATATCTCAAAAAGGATCTGTTGATACAGATATTGATGTCCTTTGCATTCTTGGAAGTAAAGCATTATGCGTTCAAGTAAAATCAAAAAAACTAACCGAACTCTCAAGAAAAGGTGATGATGAATCATTAAAAAATGATTTCCAGAAAGCTGTTCAAGATACCTATGAACAAGGATTGATATGTCGTCAAAGAATATTAGAAAAAGGCTCAACATTCATAGATGAAGATGGTCATGATATAAAACTGTCAGAAGAAATTGATGAAGTTTATATAATGGGAATAACGACAGAAAATTATCCATCATTAACTCATCAATGTCATGTTATGCTGGATAAAAAAGATAATGACCCATTCCCAATTATTTTAACTATTTTCGACTTGGAAATAATTATCCACTATTTGCAAGACCCTTACGATTTTCTTTATTATATTAGACAAAGAACAGTATTAATGGATTATTTCATTGCTGAAGAAGAAATAGTATTTCTTGGATATCATTTGAATCACAAATTGTGGAAGGCACCAAACAGAGATTTGGTCTTAATTGATCAAAGTATTGGTCAATTAATTGATAGGAATTATTATCCACTAAAATTAGGATTAGAAATATCCGATGAAGGTGATAAAATTAAAAATAGGTGGATAAATGAAGATTTTGATAATCTTTGCAAGGAAATTAAAACATTAAAAGATGCTAAAATTACAGACATTATATTTCATCTTTTAGATTGGTCAGGTGAAGCAAGAAAGAATCTGGTAAGCTATATAAAAATTACAAAATTAAAAACTTTAAAGGATGAAAAATTTCACAATTTTTCTATGCCACCAAATGATAGTGACTCTCTACGTGTTGGAGTTACATATATATCACTGAATACTAATGATCGTTATGAATTAAAAAATATGTTATTAAGCTTTTGTAGAAGACGAAAATATATAAGCAAAGCGGATGCATGGATTGGCTTTGGCAGTGTAAAAAATGGTGTGAACATGATAGATGCAATTGCCTTTAATAATCAAAAATGGGTTTATAATGAGGAACTAGAAAAGGTATCAAAAGATTTCTTTGAGGCTGGAAATCAGGGCAAGTTCATTAGGCTTGGTCAAAAAATTGGTAGAAATGATAAATGCCATTGTGGAAGTGGCTTGAAATACAAAAAATGTTGTGGAAAAGAACGCTGAGAAACTGCTAATTATCCAGAACAAGGAGCTAGTGATTCAGGGAACTTAATTAAGTCTTAGTCTCTATACGTCGATTAAATCCGACCGTATTTATCTTCCAGCCTTTCGATATCATCATCACCATAGTATTCACCTGTCTGCACTTCTATGATAATAAGATTTTCGTCTGAAGAATTCTGGACGCGGTGTTTTGATTTTTGGGGAATATCCAGTGAGCTTCCCGCGCGTAAAGGTTTTTTTTTGCCGTCAACAATCGCGACCCCAAAGCCTGCAACAACAAACCAGTGCTCTGAGCGTAGCTTATGGCGCTGCAAACTTAAAATGCCGCTGGGTTCAACGACAATTCTCTTTACTTTATGGTCGGAGGTTTCCGATAAAACTTCAAAATATCCCCATGGACGTTTATTCTTTAGAGTCATTTCACCAAACTCACAGATTTTGTTTTTTAACTATTACGCTAGCAATTAAAAGTTTAAATATTTTACTAGGCAATTTCAAGTAGCTTAGTCTTAACTTTACGCTATTACTGGACTCCGGCCTTCGTCAAAATGACGGCATTTAGATATTTTATTACTGAATTAATAACACAAAATTAAACCAATGAAAAGCCCTTTCCAGACTCGCTTTAACCGCCAAAATATGCTAATCAATTAAGCATAAACAAAAAATCACGGCGGAAAGCAATTATCAATTTTTCATGAATATAAACTATACAGTTAAACGAAGTCGAAAAAGAAAAAGAACCATTTCTCTGCAAATCAGCGATAATTCCGAGTTAGTAATCGCCGCCCCATATTTTACGCCGGTTGCGGAAATAAATCGTTTTGTTCAGGAAAAACAAAACTGGATTCATAAAACAATTCAGAAGCG
The DNA here is from genome assembly GCA_003139775.1 of Syntrophaceae bacterium. Taxonomy (GTDB): domain Bacteria; phylum Desulfobacterota; class Syntrophia; order Syntrophales; family Smithellaceae; genus Smithella. The sequence continues at coordinate 36,830 of PLGI01000124.1, forward strand.
CAAAGAAGACTCGATTAAAAATAAATCCAAAGAATATATCACCGGTGAAATGTTTTATTATCTTGGTGAATCATTTCCATTGGAAACATTTTTTGAACAAAATGAGCGGAAAGGCCTTGTTTTTTGGGGCAATCGTTTTTATCTTAACACCGCTGATGCGGCAGAAAAGGGAATGTTTTACTTTGTTTCGTGGTATAAGAAGAAAGCCAAGCAACATATCCGGCAGCGTGTTGATTTTTATAGCAGCGAACTTAAACTGCGGGCGAAAAATGTTAAGATAACTTCCGCCGAAAAACGCTGGGGCTCTTGTTCGGCTGATGACAATTTGTCCTTCAGTTTCCGGCTGATTATGGCGCCGCCGGATATAATTGATTACGTGATTGTGCATGAGCTTATGCACATTAAAGAAAAGAACCATTCAGCGGCATTTTGGAAATTAATAGAAGCGGTCATGCCGGAATATAAGATGCACAGACGCTGGCTCAAAGATAATAATCACAAATTTATTCTTTGAGCCGAACAAAGAAAGGACTAAATAAATATTTATATGGAAACAATCGAAACCGTTGATTTGAAGCATCATGATTGTCTGACAGAACGCTTCCATCAAATGAATTTACAAATTTCCGATTATACCTTCGCCAATGTTTATCTGTTTCGTAAAATCAGCCATTATGAATTTTTAACAACGGATTGCGGGTTATTTATTTCCGGCCGGAATAAACAAGAACAGCGTTACATCATGCCGTTAAACGACCCGCGCGGCTGTGACATGCAGACATTCCACGATCTTTTAGGCCGCCAGGACTGTTTCTTCCCCATACCCGAAAAATGGCTTTCTTTTTTCCCGGCGGATAAATTCGTCATAAACTGCGACGACAATGAATCCGACTATATTTATCTCACCGAAAAAATGGCCAATTTTAAGGGAAAACAATACACACGCCATCGGAATCACCTAAGCCAATTTTTCTCTTTATACATGCCCGAAGGTAAACCAATATCCATGAATAATTTTCAGGAAGCCATGAGTATTTTACAGGAATGGCAAAATGATTCCGAATCAGCGCCGGATAAAACCGATTTCGAGCAATGCAGCGAAGCGCTGCAAAAAGTTTCCGAGCTTGCTCTCTGGGGGACAATATATTACATTGAAAACGAACCGGCTGGTTTTATTATCGGCGAAGCACTTAATGCGGATACGTTTTGCCTGCATTTTGCCAAGGCGTCCACGAAGTATCACGGCATTTATGAGTTTATGTTTAATGACACAGCAAAGAAATTGCAGTTTCAATATAAGTATCTCAATCTCGAAGAAGATATGGGCAATAAAAATTTACGCCGGACAAAAGATTCATACGGCCCTGAGTTGCTCTTAAAAAAATACCGTATCAGCATCAAATGATTGGGAAAGTAGAAATTAATGAGCGAACCAATCACCATAACATCATTGCATGAAGGCGATCAGGGAGTCATTCATTCCATTGAAGGCGGCTCGGCCCTGACCAGCCGCCTGGCTGGCATGGGTATAGTCACGAATGCCAGATTCCGCATCGCTCAGGCTGGCGGCGGCCTTATCGTCATTCAGGTAGCAAATACACGGATTGCGCTGGGCCAGGGCGAAGCTTCAAAAATAATGGTTTATAAAATCGACCCCGACGACGAAGTCTGCCTGCCGCCCATCGAAAAGGAAATCTTTGTAGCCCTTGTCGGCCAGCCCAATGTAGGCAAATCGACAGTGTTTAATATTCTTACCGGTTTGTCCCAGCATGTCGGCAACTGGCCGGGAAAAACGGTGGAAAAGAAAGAGGGAACTCATCGCGCCGATAATGTTTTAATCAGAATCGTCGATCTGCCGGGAACTTACAGCCTGACCGCGTTTTCCGAAGAAGAGAGGGTTGCCCGGGATTTCATCATCAAGGAAAAACCCGATCTCGTAGTGCTCATATTAAACGCGGCGGCACTGGAAAGAGGCCTTTATCTTTTATCCGAAGTTCTATTACTCAATCGTCCGGTCATTGTAGCCATCAATATGATTGATGTCGCTTCCGCTCAAGGCACCGAAATTGATACACGGGCATTGCAGGATTCGTTGGGGATACCGGTTATTCCCATGGTGGCCAAACGCAACAGTGGCATCAAAGAACTGGTGAATCAAATTTCAACGATCGCTTCAGGTGAATATAAATATAACCCTGAATTACCGGAAGTCTCCGCCGATCATCAGGACATTTATCGGGACATTTTGGAACAAGTGCGGCCTTATATTCAGGAGCCTTACACGCCGGAATGGGTAACCATAAAATTGATGGAAGGCGATCCTGAAGTATCAACAATGGTAGAGGGCAAGGCGCGGAAATCCGCGTGGGATGATATACAGAATCTTCTCATCAAGCATGAAGACGCCCTCCACGCCGTTGTCAATGGCCGTTACGACTGGATTGAAAAAATCACCAGATCGGCCGTTTCCCGCTTTAAAATGGGACAAGTGGTACTGACCGACAGAATTGACCACATTCTGACGCGTCCGATCATGGGCATTCCTATTTTACTTGCGGTCATGGCCTTTGTCTTTTTTCTCACCTATGCGGTGGGAGTTCCACTGCAAAACGCGATGAGCAATTTTATCCACCAATTCATTCAATTTTGTGAACCATTGACAACCGGCTGGCCGGCATGGCTTCAGGGACTAATACTCAATGGCGTTATTGGCGGAGCGGGCTCTGTGCTCACTTTTATACCTATTTTGCTGATCTTTTTTGCCATCATGGCTCTTTTGGAAGATATCGGTTATATGGCGCGTGCCGCTTTTGTTATGGACAGAATCATGCATCTTGTCGGCCTGCATGGAAAAAGCTTTATTCCGATGTGCCTGGGCTTTGGTTGCAACGTACCTGCCGTTCTGGGTACAAGAATTATTGAAACACGCAAAGCCCGGATGATCACATTGCTTTTAATTCCTTTTGTTCCCTGCACCGCGCGGCTGGCCATATTGACGCTTGTCTCCGCCGCAGTCTTCAGAGAAAATGCCGCTTATGTATCCTGGAGCATTCTGGCTCTGAATATCGCGGTGCTTGGTGTCGCCGGAATTTTCGTCAACAAGGTTCTTGGGAAACAGGACGCTCCTTTTATTATGGAGCTGCCCATCTACCACAGCCCCGATATAAAAACGATCATAATGGTCATCTGGTCAAGAACAGTATCTTTCATCCGTAAAGCGGGAACCGTCATTCTGGGTGTCTCCCTGATTGTCTGGTTTTTATCTTATTTTCCTTCAGGGAAAGTGGAAGACAGCTTTCTTGCTTCGTTTGGTAAATTGCTCCAGCCGCTGGGTGTCCCACTGGGATTGGATTGGAAGATGATTACCGCGCTTTTAACCGGTCTGGTAGCGAAAGAAAATGTCGTGGCTACACTGGGAGTTCTTTATTCCGTGGGCAGAGAAGGTTTGACCCATATACTGCCCACTATCATGAGCCCGGAATCAGCCGCGTCATTTCTTGTGGTGATGATGCTTTTTATACCCTGCGCCGCGACAATCGCTGTTTTGAAAAAAGAAATGAACAGCAATAAATGGTTTTATTCCACCATTGCTATGACGCTTGTTGTTTCCTATCTGGGCGGGATTGCGGCGTACAACTTTGTCAAATGGCTAGGAATTAGTTGAGGGTCAAGGGGCAGGGTTCAAGGCGCCCTAAAGGTAATACCTTTGTTGGTTCAAGTCTCTGACTTGAACCCGGTTGCATTTAGCACACAGCATTCTGGTTCAAATCAGAATTTGAACCATCACAATGACAGATCAGTAGTTTATGTTGTTTACAACCGGCCGGTAGAGAAACAAATTCCGGCGGAGGAAGCTGGTTTTCTTTTCAAAATCTTCCGCTGAATTACAAACGTAAGTTACAATAAGATTTTTATTCCGGGAAAATTCAATGTGTTCTTTGCCGGCATAACAAAAATTGTTTTTGTCATATAATGGACTTTGGGGATCAACTTCGGGAACCTTCATACCCAATGCTTTCGGCTTACTCCATGGGCCTTCAGGTTCATCGGCTACTTGATAAAATAATTTATCGCCTTTATTTTGCGTGGTTAAGTAAACAGCAATCCATTTCTTTTCGGCGGCATGGTATCTTACGCTTAGCTCAGAAACACAGGCGTCAAGAATAACTTTTACTCGCGCGGGATTCAGGTTGTTCTGCCATGTTCCTTCTTTAGTAAAATATTCAATGGCTCCCGTCGGATTATCCAGTTTAGTTACGGGAATCCGGGCAAGTATATTCCCTAAAATATTTACCGCGTCTTTGGAATAAGTGTAGAACGGATAAAAATAAACATAATTATCATGAACAACGGAAGTTGTCGCGAAAGCGGCAATTTCCGGCGGAATCGCCGGCGTTAGATCAATGTAACCCACTCTCCATTTATAGGGATCAGCAGCCGAAAAATCTTTTATCCGCGCTAATTTGTGTCCTGTAATTTTAAATTTGAAAAGTTCCCCTTTTTTATCTATCGCTGCAACAGCTATTAAAGGAATATATAAAACACTATTGACCATAAAAGGATCCTGCGGCCAGAGCCATTCATTTTCACCGAATGACGACACAAATTTTTCGTTTTTCTTTTTTAGATAATATTGAATTTTAAATTCGTTGTTGACGGAGCAGGTGGAGATCGCTAGCGTTGTCCCGAGTATGACATCCATATCAACGCGGTCTTTTCTGCCTTCTTCATGGGCAACAAATGTATCACCGAACAGCCACAGGGTGCGCTCCTGATCCAGCGAGATGGAGTAGGCGCCATCACCACCATACCAGCCATTCTTATCGGGAAAAACAGGCATACATTGATTTGATGGAACCTCAGCAGTATATTTTTCAGAAAGAAAAGTAGAACACGAAAAAAGGGGAAGGATTAACAGCAATAAGACAATAAATACTGATTTTTTTATCATACCCAATAAACCATAGCCTTTTTTATTTTTTTTAAAATCCACATATTTCTGGGCTGTTCAAAAATGCTTAGATGCAAGGCGCGCAAAAACCATATCACGAGGCGTATAACCTGAAGGTCACGCGTATAGATATACATTGAGCGGTGCGGTTTGCAGCTCAACGCAGCAGACCATGGTGCCCTTCAGGGTATGAACGTTTTTCAACAGCCCACTTTCCCCATTAATGACTTGATGATGCATAAATATTATATCCCATGATCAATAAGAATCATTACACCGATTGCAATTAAAACGATTCCGCCGAATATTTCTACTTTTTTACCAAAAATTTTTGCCAGAACTTTGCCAAAGATCATGCCGACTGTTGTCATGACAAAACAGACAATGCCGATAATTACCGCCGGAAACAAAATAGGATTTTTAAGGACGGAAAAGCTAAATCCTATGGCCAGCGCATCGATGCTGGTGGCAATGGAGAGCAGAAGCAGCGGCCAGCCGCGCGTTTGATCGGCTTTCTCCTCATCGCTTTCTTTTTCGAATCCCTCCCAGATCATCTTTACGCCAACCAACACCAGCAGTGCAAAAGCAATCCAGTGATCAAGTGACGCTATGATTTCAACAACCGTCAAACCAGCCAGCCAACCGATAATGGGCATGACAAACTGAAACAATCCGAAGGCCGCCGCCAGCCGTAAAACCGGAGCGCATGATTTTTTATCATTTGCCGCCCCAATGCCAATCGCCACGGAGAACGCATCAACACCCAGACCAATAGCCAGAAAAAATATTGTTATCAAACTCATATTAAATCATCATACTCACTTGTCATTTCTTAAATGAGAATATATTTTTTCAGCTATTTCCTTACCAATTCCCGGCGCCTTTTGCAATTGTTCAAGTGTCGCATTCTTAACTTGCAGAGCTGAACCGAAATGTTTTAGCAGTATTTTTCTGCGTGCCTCACCGACATCTTCAATGCGATCTAAGATTGAAGACAAATCTTCTTTTTGTTTGAGCTGATGGTGATAGCTCAAAGCAAAACGATGCGCTTCATCCCGCACTTGCTGAAGCATCCGTAATGCCTGCGGCCAGGCGGAAAGATAAATGGCGTCTTTACGCCGCGACAGATAAACTCTATCTTCGTATTTTCCGCCTTTCTTTTTACTAATGCCTTTACTGGAAAATATGACGCGCTCTTCCTTCGCCAAACCAATGACATCTATTTTAATTTTTAAATCTTTCAAGACGGAAAGAGCGACATTTAACTGGCCTTTGCCGCCATCAACAACAACTAAATCCGGCAGATTTTCTCCCCGCGTAAACCGGCGCGAGAGCACTTCGTACATCATGGCATAATCGTCAGACTCCGATACTGTCTTTATCCGATAGCGCCGATAGCTCGACTTGTCCGGCTCACCGTCCTGGAACACAACCATCGACCCCACAGCATGTTTGCCGCTGATATTGGAAATATCATAACACTCCATCCTCTGCGGCAGTTTCGTGAGCGATAGTTTTTCCTGAAGAATTTTCATGCCTGCTGTTTTCTGTTCTTCCTTTTTCTGCCCGGATTCCCAGAGGCTGCGGGCATTGGCAACGGCCAGATCCAGCAAAGCATTTTTTGTTCCGCGAGAAGGTACAGTCAGTGCGACCTTTTTCTCTTTCTTATCCGTCAGCCATTCGATAATGACTGCTTCATCCGGCAAAAGACAGGGAATAATGATTTCGTCTGGAATATTCGCGCCGCCATCGTAATATTGAACAAGGCAGGATGAAATAATTTCGACCGGATCCATTTTCATTTTAACCGGCGCAAATGATTTGCTGCCCAAAAGCTTTCCCCCGCGCACAAATAAAATACAAAGCTGATAATTAATATCACGCGCATAAACACCTAGAACATCCTGATCCTTTGTGCCGCCCCAATCGACATTTTGCCTCTCCAGCGCGTGCTCCAAGGCGCCGATGCGGTCACGCAGGCGCGCGGCCTCTTCAAAGTTTAAATTTTGCGCCGCCTCTTCCATTTGCGCTTTGATCCCGGAAATCAATTCGCGACGCCTTCCCTGCAAAAAAGAAACTACGTTTTCGACTAATTTTCGATAAGAATCCTCATCGATCAATCCCTTACAGGGAGCGGGACAGCGACCAATCTGATGTTCCAGACACGGCCTTGGCCTCAGTTTGAAATTGCGGTTACGGCAACTGCGCAGTGGAAATACCTGCTGAACAAAACGCAGAGTTTCCTTCGCGGCCAGCCCCGATGGATACGGGCCGAAATACAGAGCGGCATTGTTCACTCGCTTGCGCACCAGTTGCAGGCGCGGAAATTTTTCCGTGGGATCAAGGGATAAATGATAATAAGTTTTATCGTCGCGCAAATTGACGTTATAGCGGGGACGATGGCGCTTGATTAAGTTGTTCTCTAAAATCAGCGCTTCTTTTTCCGTGGAGGTGGTAATAAATTCAATATCGTTAACCCGCGCCATCAGAAACGGCGCCATGGGGCGTGTGTCCTTGCCGGTAAAATAAGAGCTGATACGGCTTTTTAAATCATTGGCCTTGCCAACGTAAATAACCTTCCCCTGCGCGTCTTTCATGATATAAACGCCGGGACTGCGCGGGGCGGAAGTCATTTTTTCTTTTAAAATGATTTTTTCTGACATAGGTTATTTAAAATAATCCTTATAAAATCAACGGCAGTCCCCTTTATTTTTTGCCATTTCTAACAATTTACAATTTCCTAATTCACACGTTTTTTGCGCATCGCGGCAGCTTTGCTTTTTATTGCCCTGCTTTAAATAAGCAACTCCCCTGTTGTAGTAGGCATCGGTATAATCCAATTTCAGCCGGATTGCCTTGTTATAATCCTCTATGGCACGCTGATACTGGCCAAAATTATAGTAACTATTTCCACGGATGAAATAGGGTTCTGCATAACCAGCATCTAGGCGAATAGCCTCGTTACAATCCTCTATGGCACGCTGATACTGGCCTAGGTCAAAGTAAGCAAACCCCCGACTAATGTAGGACGGTGGATAGTTTGGTTTTATGCTTATGGCCTCATTATAATTATCAACAGCCTCTTTGATTTTTCCGGCTTTAACAAGGGTTAGGCCGAAACCATTAAGCGCCACATAATTATTTTTCGTAACCTGCAAGGCATGATTAAAAAGTTTGATATCGTTTTTCCAGTAATCGCATTGCTTCCATGATAAAACCGCCAGAAGTACAAGAAAGGCTATTGCCGCAGTGGAAAAAAACTTTTTTCTTGTTGCTTCACTTTTAATCAAAGCAGGTATTCCCCAAACCAACATGATGCTAATGCCGATAGAGGGTAGGTAATGGTAGCGATCGGCCATCGCGAAATCTCCGACCTTAATGATTCCGATAACAGGTGCAATAGTTATCACGTACCATATCCATCCGATAAAAAGATACGGCAGACGTCTAACCATTACAATGACAAAAGTTGTGATAACGAGAATCAGTAAGGATGCTACTATTACCGGCAGCAAAGGAATTTGAGCAGAGAAAGGATAGAAAACAGCCATATCGTGAGGCCAGAATGTTTTTTCCAGATAAGTAACAAAAGAAACAAGTGCACTGGCGAGCCGTGAATTTAAGGAATACTGAAAATATTTTCCGGAGGGCTTGTACTGAGCGTAAAGTGTGATGATGGAAAAAACAGTGGATAAAATAAAAAAAGGTGTCTTTTCCTTCAATTGCCATAAAATTAAATTACCTTTTTTCAATTCAAAACGTCCCAGCGGCCAGTAATCCAGAAGAATCATAACCACGGGTAAAGTTACAACCATGGGCTTGCTCATCAGAGCGCAGATAAATGAGAAAAGAACGAGCAGATACCTTCTTATAACCGGTTTTTCCGTGTAATAGACATAAAGGCAAAGAGTAAGCATCCAGAAAAACGCGCTTAAAACATCTTTGCGTTCAGAAATCCAAGCGACTGATTCCACATGCAAAGGATGAAGAGCGAATAGAGCGGCGACAAAAGCACTTTTCCAGAGAGCTCCGGTCATGCGGTTGAAAAGCCAGAAAAGCAGAAGAGTGCTCAGGATATGCAGGATAAGATTGGTCATGTGATAACCACCGGCATTCAAACCAAAGAGTTGATAGTCAAACATCAGGGATAGCCATGTCAGGGGGTGCCAGAATTGGGCGTAGGTTGTACTGAACGCCCAGCGAATTCCTTCCAGCGAAATGCCGGACTTTATGCGAAAATTATCGGTAACATAAATGTTATCATCAAGTTTGATGAAGTCATATTGATTCACCTGCCAGAAGACAGCGAGTGTAATCGCTGCCAAAACGACATAAACAATTAGAATCTGTTCCTTGGAACTAATATTTATTTTATTTAGCATAGTAAACTTCCGCCTGTACTTGTACCACATGTAAGGTTAGAGTTCAGCCATTTTTTGATTATTTCCGAAATGTTGTATGAATTGGGAAACCGAGAAAAACAGCATTAAAAGGAAGAAGTTTATAATACCAAGTTGCTTTCAAAAAATAATATATAAATTTTTGAAAGCTTACTTGGTATTATGCCCGGTAAATCAACCTTTTAATATTTGATAGCTACTTGGTATAACTATTTTATTATCACTGGATTCCTCCGGCACGTGTGACCCCGTGTGACCCCATGGTGCCCTTTAGGGTATTTAGGTTATGCGCAGGACTCCGCGCTTATTCTCCGGTGTATATATACTGGATGCAATTGAATGACGTGAAGTGGAACTAACCCATCTCCAGCAGAATTTTGTTCAGCTCTTTTAGCTCGTCACGCAGTTCGGCGGCGTGTTCAAATTCCATATTCTTTGCCGCCTGCTTCATTTCTTTCGTAAGCTTGGCGATCAACGCCGGTAAATCTTCCTCTCTGGCCGGAATTATTTTTCCTTTAGCATCTAACGGCACAGTCATATAGTCGGCTTCATAAATTGAACCCAAAACATTGCTGATCGATTTTTTAATTGACTCCGGCGTGATATTATTTTCTTCATTATATTTCTTTTGAATAATCCTGCGGCGCTTGGTTTCATCAAGACAGGCCTGAATTGATTTGGTGATCTTATCCGCATACATGATGACTTTGCCGCTGATGTTTCGCGAGGCTCGTCCGCTGGTCTGGATAAGCGACCGCTCGGAACGCAAAAATCCTTCCTTGTCGGCATCGAGTATCGCCACCAGCGATACTTCGGGAATGTCCAAACCCTCGCGCAAAAGATTGACGCCCACCAGCACATCAAATTCACCCAGGCGCAAATCCCTTATGATGCTGACTCGCTCCAGGGTATGGATATCGGAATGAAGATAGCGCACTCTAATGTCCAGGCCTGCATAGTAATCAGTTAAATTTTCCGCCATTCTTTTGGTTAGCGTCGTCACCAGCACTCGTTCATTCTTGTTAATTCTCAGCCTGATTTCTTCGAGCAAATCGTCAACCTGATGCTTTGCCGGTTTTACTTCAATTTCCGGATCCATGAGTCCCGTCGGACGAATGATTTGCTCTACTCTTTTGCCGTTAGTTTTTTGCAACTCATAAACAGCCGGTGTGGCAGAAATATATAGCCTCTGGTTGGCTAAGGCCTCATATTCGTCGAAACGCAAGGGGCGGTTATCCAGCGCGGAAGGCAGACGGAAGCCGTATTTAATCAGTGTTTCTTTCCGTGATCTGTCGCCACGGTACATACCGGCAATTTGCGGCAACGTAGCATGACTTTCATCCACGATAATGAGCGCATCTTCGGGCAGATATTCCATGAGCGTCGGCGGCGGCTGGCCAGGCTTGCGTCCGGTTAAATGGCGGGAATAATTTTCTATCCCCTGACAATAGCCCATCTCCTCCATCATCTCCAGATCAAAATTAGTGCGCTGCTCAAGACGCTGCATCTCGAGGAGTTTATTTTGTTCTTTATATTCAGCCAGCGTCAAAGCCAGTTCGGCGCGGATATCGGCCATCGCTCTTTTGAGATTTTCGCGTGTGGTAACATAGTGGCTGCCGGGATAAACGGCTGTTTTATTAACCGTGCTTATTTTCTTACCCCGCAGCGGATCAATCAATATCATTGATTCGATGGTATCGCCGAAAAATTCTATCCGCAGGGCCTGCTCGTCTTCATAAGGAGGAAATATTTCCACCACGTCACCGCGCACACGAAAAGTGCCGCGATGAAAATCAATGTCGTTGCGCTCATATTGAATTTCCACCAATTTGCGCAGTAATTCATCACGCGGGAAATCTTTGCCCACTTCCAGTTGGACAATCATCTCTAAATAGGCATCCGGCGAGCCCAAACCGTAAATGCAGGAAACACTGGCGACAATTATAACATCACGCCTTGTCAAAAGGGAATGCGTTGCCGAATGGCGCATTTTATCAATTTCTTCGTTGATGGCGGAATCTTTTTCAATGTAGGTATCGGTGGTGGGCAGATAAGCTTCCGGCTGATAATAATCATAATAGCTGACAAAATATTCCACGGCATTTTCCGGAAAGAGGCCTTTGAATTCTTCGTATAACTGTGCTGCCAGAGTTTTATTATGCGCGATGATCAGCGCCGGACGCTGAACGCGTTCGATAACATTGGCAATAGTGAAAGTTTTGCCGGAACCGGTAACGCCTAAAAGCACCTGATGCTCTTTTCCCTTTTCCAAACCATTCACTAAATCTAAAATTGCCTGCGGCTGATCACCCGCCGGAACAAAATCAGTTATCATCGAAAATTTTTCCATAGCACCTTTTAACAAACACGCGTTTTATCGGGCTGTTCAAAAGCTTGTCCCGTATCTGATACGGGATGTCCAAATGCAAAGCGTGAAAGATCAAGCTTAAAGCCTTATTTTTTAATTTTATGGAACTTTTAACCAGTCTTAGATGTTTAACCTATCACGTCCCATCCAATTTGACGATGAAAGAACATTTGAATATTACAGTAGAGTAGAGAGCTGGC
>PLGI01000196.1 GCA_003139775.1 Syntrophaceae bacterium
TTTACACGGCATACAATGGTAATATTCAATTCTTACAGTTGCCCACCGCTGAAACATTGTGTAACAAATAAATCCTCACCAATATATATCTTTGACCTACATCAATCCTCTGTAAAGCTTGTTACAGTAACATCCCCTCCATTTACGCTTACTGCTGCATTCGTAGGACTGAAAGTATAGCCCGTAAGTGAGGGGGTCACAGTGTAGCTGCCATCCACAATGTATGGAAAACTGTAATTTCCGCTCGCATTTGTTGTGGTCGTTGCTGAACCGGAACCGCTCAATGTGATCGTTACACCCGATAGCACTGCCCCGCTCACCGTACCGGAAACGTTGTAGGTCGAAGCGGTAGAGGATGTTGCCGTAAAGCTTATGCTGCTGCTACTAGCGTTGCTAATGATTACGGCCGTACTGGAGGGTGTGAATATATAATTATTTGTTGGAACGGGGGTTACTGTGTAGTCTCCGTTGTAAAGTCCGGTAAAACTGAAATTTCCGTTTGTATCGGTCGTTGTAGAAGTAGTTGCCGCGCCTGTCAGGCTGATTGTTACGCCGGAAAAAGCAGATCCGCTCGCCGTCACCGTGCCCGATATTTTATATGTGGTAGTTGAGACTGCTGTCTCTGCAAAATTTGTAACGGTGACATCTGCTCCATTTACACTTACCGTTGCGTTCGTCGGGCTGAATGTATAACCACCAGTAAGAGATGGCGTCACCGTGTAGCTACCGTCCACAATGCCCGGGAAACTGTATTTTCCGCTTGAGTCTGTTGTTACCGTCCCGGTTGTGTCGCCGCTCAACGTGATCGTTACACCCGACAGCACTGTCCCGCTTACCGTACCGGAAATGCTGTAGGTCGAAGCGGTAGTGGCTGTTGCCGCAAAGTTTATGTTGGTGACACTTGCTCCGCTGACAACGACTACCGTGCTGACCGGTTTAAACGTATAATCCGTCAGGGAGGGCGTTACGGTGAAGGTTCCGTTCGACTGGCCTGTAAAGCTGAAATTTCCGCTGCTATCAGTCGTTGTAGAAGCAGTTGCTGCACCTGTCAGATTGATTGTTACACCGGAAAGAGCAGATCCACCCAGTGTTACCGTGCCCGATATGCTATATGTGGGAGTTTCTGTGCTATTTTTGCTGACACATGCAGTAACAAATAATATTGTAAAAGCAATTAAACCAAATGAAAAAAACTTGTTTCTCAAATAAATTTTTCGACTCATGATCCCTCCTTAATAATTTTAGATTTTATTTCCGTAACATCAGAAGGCGGCATTAAACTGAAAAGCCGCCTTGCATAAATAATGGATTCATACTGATTGTTTGCCTGCCTCTGATGCAGCATTGTCGTTGAAATTCATACGTTCGTGTTATTGACTGGATCAAGTGATGTCGTTCTCCTTTTTTTTCGTCGGAAGACGGTGGCATTTTTTCTCATTACGCATCATTTTTCCCTTCATTAGGCGGCCCTACCGGGGAGTCCATTGATCGTACCTTCTTTAACATTTCAAGCTGTTCAGGCGTCAATTTCGCTTTCATCTTTTCCATGGATTTGATGAAAATCAACTGCGATTCAGTTTTAATAGCCGCAATCTGTTTGAGTTTCATCCCATCTGCATTCAGATCAACTGTGTTCTTTTCTAGAAGTTCTCGAAGTTCGATATAATACACCAAGAGTTGAGTGATTTTATTTTCTCTGTTCATATTTGTTATTCTCATTAGACATTTTTATTAGTACAGTACTCGTTTTCAGGATTTGCCCCAGACTCAAGCTACGTGACCTCACTGGAGGTGGGAGTTGCAGGAGCATTTGAAGGATGACAAGACATTTGAGCATTTCCCGCAACTGCCGTTTTTAAGATGAGGCTTCATTGACTGGAGTTAATGATGTTATTCCCCTCTCTCCTTGGCAGAGGGCGGAGGCATTTTTGTTTCATCACGCATCTTTTCTCCCTTCAGGGGCCGCCTCATCCGGGGGTCCATTGGCCGTATCTTTTTTAACATTTCACGCTGTTCGGGCGTTAATTTCGTTTTCATTTTTTCCATAGATTTGATGAAAATCAACTGCGTTTCAGTTTTAATGGTTGCAATCTGTTTGAGTTTCGTCTCGACCGCATTCAGATCGACGGTATCCTTTTCAAGAAGTTCCCGAAGGTCGATTTCAGCGATCTGCTCATCGGCTCTCTTCCTGATTAATTCTTTCGCGGCGCTGTTTTCAATTTCCTTCACTGCTTCTTTTTGTTTCTCATTAAGGTTAAGACTCTGGAAATGCAGCCAAGGGGGATATCTCAACTCTGGTATTCCTTTCATTTGTCCCATATCGCAGGGTGCCATCGGCGGCATCATTGGAGAAAAACACTCATCCTGAAACCTTTCTTCCATTTTATTGATGGAAGCCTTCGGTTCCGCATAAGACAACTGCGACGAAATAAACAAAATCAGAAAACTTAAAAGGAGACAACTCGATACTCTTTTCATGGCGCTATCCTTTCTTTTTTAAAAATAAAATCCTTTTGGAAATCCATCAATCGGTCTGCTTGCCGCTTTTGGCTTCATCGGACTTATTGCCTCCCGATGGCGGCGCTCCTTGTTCCGGCATAGCGGCCAGTATGCCTTCAAACTGTCTGCAGACACCCTTGAATGTATCCCCGCGCGGGGTGATAAATTGTACGGCTGTTCCTTCGCTCTTTCCTTTACAAGCCTCGATTGCTTCCGGCGGTGGTTTCATGGCTCCTTCCGGTTTCGGCGGGATATTCATTTCTTCTGCCCACGTCGCCGAAACACCACCTATCAGCAGAAAAAGGATTAGCATTATTCTGATGACAAATTTGTTCACGCTATCACCTCCTTCCTTTCTTTTCGTTACGACGGTCGTATATACTGTTATTTTGTGAAGTGACTTATAGCAGGCAATTGTGGCGCAAATATGGAAGAAATAAGGAAATATTAAATCATTAATTTTACGTTCCAAACGGCTGTGGTGATAGTAAGCAATGAATAACAAACGAATTTTAAAATTACGGGAACAAGGACTTCCTCTTTCGGTTTCCGGACGTTGCGTTTTTTGGCCTTGACGCTCAAACGCTATATCAATAAACTGTTGTTAGAGGTTTAATGAAGCAATGAAGATGGGAATTACTTACCGCCTGTTTTTCTTGATTCTGTGCGCCACCGGTCTGGCGATTCTTTTTCTTATACTGATCATGTGGTGGAGTATTAATCAGGGATTTTATCAGTATCTCGGAACGGTAGACCAGAAAAAGTTAACGCGGATCATAGACGATCTGGGAAAGAAGTATGAGCAACAGGGGAACTGGGATTTTCTGAAACACTCCCCTCCGCTCTGGAACTCAAGCGGAGCGATGCCTTTTTCTGAACCGGAGATGGACCGTCCACCGTTGTTTGCGCCGGATGAAAACGGACTTGGTCACAACAAACCTATTGGCCCGCGGTTTAACGATCAACACCCCCCTGTTCCTTTCGTCATCTCAGATGCCGGTAAAAAACCAGTTTATGGTTTTTATCCACCGGATGAGAAGATAAATTTACATCCGATTATTGTCCACGGAAACACTATAGGTTATTTAGGCATTCTGTCGCCAAAGCATTTCCTTCATCCGATGCAGGTCCATTTCCTTAGTCAGCAAAAACTTGCGCTGGTTTTGGGAGCATCAGGCATGGTGCTGATTGTTATTATTATTTCATTTCCTCTTGCTCGGCGAATGGTCAAACCGATTCAGGCGATGGCTGCGGCCACCCATGATATTGCCTCCGGAAAATATACCACGCGTATTTCCTTCTCATCGACGGATGAGATTGGTCAACTGGCCCGTGATTTTAATGCCATGGCCCTGACATTGGAAAAACACGAAAAGGAACGGCGCCAATGGGTTGTCGATATTTCTCACGAATTACGAACTCCTGTTGCCGTGCTTCAGGGTGAAATCGAAGCGCTTCTGGATGGCATCCATAACATTACCCCGGAAACGATTTGTTCCCTCCTTGCGGAGACGATACGCCTGCAACGTCTGGTGGAAGACCTCTACCAGATTTCCTTGTCCGATCTTGGCACATTGTCCTACCGGAAGGAGAATCTTGATCTGGTGACAGTGCTCAGAAACTCGATAGAATCTTACCGCGCGGAGTTTGACCGCAAAAGTATCGCTCTTAAAGAAAATATTTCCAGCAACACAAAAGCCATCGGTTTTGCCGATAGAGAACGGCTGAGGCAGCTTTTTATTAACCTGTTGGAGAATTCTTTGAGATACACCGATGCCGGCGGTATACTCGAAATCAGAGCGGAAGTCAGCGGGGATTTTATCACGATTGAATTTCAGGATTCGAAGCCCGGAGTTTCCGCGGAAGATATGGAAAGATTATTCGAACGATTTTATCGAGTGGAAGGTTCACGTAACAGAAGTTCGGGCGGCGCCGGTCTCGGGTTGACGATCAGCAAAAAAATTGTTGATGCGCATGAAGGAATTATATCCGCGCACTCATCACCGCTGGGCGGGTTACTGATCCGGATTAGTATGCCGGTTTTCGAGGGACGCAAGTGACAGAAAAAATACTTGTTGTGGAAGATGAACCGAAACTTGCGGCTCTCCTTGCGGACTATCTGAAAGCATCCGGTTTTGAAGTTTCTACTCTGTCCGATGGAACACATGTCGAGACGTGGGTTCGGGAAAATAAACCCGATCTGATCATTCTGGATATTATGTTGCCCGGACGTGACGGCATGGAAATTTGTAAGACTATCCGGTTTTTTTCTCGCGTACCGATTATTATGGTAACAGCCAGGATTGAAGAGATCGATCGTTTACTGGGGCTGGAACTTGGTGCGGACGATTACATCTGCAAACCCTTCAGTCCGCGTGAAGTCATTGCAAGGGTCAAGGCCGTCCTGCGACGAGTCAATGATGGGCAGGCCATTCAAGCACAAGGGCTTGTTCTTGATGAACACACCTACCGGGTGACTCTTCATGACCGGGATTTGGAATTGACTGCCGTGGAATTCAAACTGCTGCAACTTCTCGTTGAACATCCCTGCCGTATTTTCAGCCGTCAGCAAATTATGGAAAAAATTTATCATGAGGAACGCTTTGTGAGCGACCGCACGGTAGATAGTCACATAAAAAAATTACGGAGAAAAATCGAGATGGTTGATTCTCAAACAATATTGATTCAATCCGTTTACAGTGTCGGGTATAAGTTCGAACCCTCGCTATAAAGACGACAGAGTGTTTTGTCCAAGATCAATCTACCTTTGCTGTCAAAATAGCTTTGCTCCCAATTGCTCTGCCTAAAAAGTTGGAAAGCCTTAAGTGGTTTCCGGCCCGACTATTACACCATCAGGCATGTCCGAAGATTATAAAACAGCAACGCCCGAAGAAATTAATAAAGAATCTGTATCTAAGCAACCCACAGAAACAACCATAAAAGAAGGTATCCAGAAAATTGAGGATGTAACTTCATTACAAAAAAAATTTTCCCCACGACAGCACTACTTCTCTGTATGAAATCTTTTGCAAAGAAGATCATATTATGGATATTCAACTCCAGCCCGGAAAAGAACCCGTATTATTTAATTATTGTCAATTATCAAATTATTTACTATAAAATATAAATCAGCAAATTGCTCCAATATTGAGCAGCAACAGAAAGGACATAATGGAGAAAACCGAACTTCTTAAAATCATCGAGAAACTATTGAAGCCGGATGTTGATCTAGACTTTCTTCTCGATCTGTCGGAGGGACATCTTGAAACTCTTATTGCCTGCATCCGAGACAGAATAAATCAATTTAATAATAAGGAATAATGATCATAAAAATCAAAAACATTTCCGGTGAAGTATATTTTATCCCTCCCAGAGACTGCGCTGAAACCATCGTCAATGAAATCAGACAAGCCAAATCAGAAATATATGTTCAGGTATATTATTTTACTTCGGTACCTAATTTAAGGAATTGGACTAAACATAAAAACCATTCTGATTTATATTCCGGAAGAGAGTTCAGGTGTTGATGATGAAATCACTATGATTCAGATTGATTTGCGGCAAACGAAAATGTATAGAGCAATCAAAATAAAAAACAGGAGGTCATTAATGAACAAAGCGCAATTGATTGATGAAGTGGCAAAGGTTACATGCAGCAAAAAAGAAGCAGTGGCGGCAGTAGACGCAACAATGGCAGCAATTCAGAAAGCACTCAAAAAAGGTGATGCTGTTACACTTGTGGGCTTTGGAATATTTGATGTCAAGAAAAGAAAAGCCCGTACAGGCAGAAACCCCCAGACAGGTAAGGCCATTAAAATAGCCGCGAAGAAGGTTCCCGTATTTAAAGCCGGGAAAGGATTGAAAGACGCAGTTAAATAAATTGATCACACACCATTTCTGGACATGATTAAAGAGCCGTCTCCTGCTTCGGCAGGGCGGCTCTTTTCTTGCAATCAAAAAAGGATTTAATTATAATTAGTCAACATGATTTTCAGCAAGGTAGGAGATGCGATATGGATAAAATATTATTGCTGGGTTAAGTTCAATTTGCGTATCGGCAACGATTTCAACAGGTCACCTATAAAAAATGTTGAACTAAAAGCTATTCAAGAGCCTACCCTGCCAGGAAGGCTCTCAACTTTTCGAAAGCCTTCTTGTGTTTCGTCGGATGCATGTTCTTAATGTTGAGAATTTTCCATTTGACGGCCGGTAAATTTTCAACTCCAGCCAACCCAAGCAGACTCCATGCTGGCTCGCCACGTTTCACGGAAAGAACAAAATCCTTGTCCTCCGGCGTCAAGGAATTTATAATCAACTGGACCAATCGATTTCTTGTTTCAACTAGTTCCTCATATTCAACATTTTCCAACAACATATTCTTTAAGTCTTTTTCATAGATATCCCTGGTGTCAACAAAGTTGGGATTCAGCAGATCTACCATTGGTCGAGGGTGACTGATCAGGTGGACGATAAAGGCCTTTCTCGTTTGTTCGTTGAATCCCCCGCTATCTAGGAGAATTTTAATATCAAACAGGTCTCTGGGATGCTGCCTGTCTAATGCGGCGCAAATCTTGCCTCCGTAAAGTTCAGCCTCAGAGAGGATTTTCATGCTCACGGCAGTTTCAAACATATCTTGCGCTTTTTTTGAGAGACTTCTGACCTGCGGAGCAAAAATGAAACCCCTCAAGATAAGATTGGGTTCTATTTTGATAGTGGCATCGCCCCTCCGGACAATCAATCCACTCAACGAATCAACAGGACGAATCTTCTTCGATGATATCTGACTGTCCGGAAACATCTTCCTGATCTTCCCGGATATGGAGAGCAACGACTTACTTATGCCCTCAAGGGCTGCTTCGCGTTCATTCATCGGGAGGTAAGTCAGATCGATGTCAACCGAGAGCCGCGGCATATCACGAACGAAAAAGTTGATCGCCGTCCCTCCCTTCAACGCAAAATCAACCTCCGCATTTATGATCGGCAATATCCTCAGCAACAACTCTGCCTGTTTATAATAGACGGACTCTCTCAAATAGGTTCCTCCACGTTGCTCCTAGGGACAGTTATTTTATATTTCTTGTCTAGCGTTCCGTGCACAACGATACTTCTGTTTCCCTGTCCAAAAGTGACTTTCGAAGTATCAACCTGTTCTACCCATGGATATGCATGCTTTTCCGCTATGTACATGAAGAGCCTTCGAACCTTGACAGAATTACAATTCAGAAGAAGATTTTGGACCAGCAAAGGGCGAAGACTACTGAGATTTTCCATAACTAACAAAGACTCCTCAAAACTTACTTTGCTGGGCACATGATAGAGCATTTCCATCGCCGCTCTTTCAGGGCTCGATATCCTTACCATATAATCCCTTTCCCGATATTCGCTTAAGCCTTCATTGTACCCGTTGGGAAATAGGTTGGTCATCGCGGATATAATTTCGACACCCCAGTCGTGTTTCTTGAACCAGGTCGGAAATTTGGTCGCTGGGCACCCGTAAAGGAAAACGGTTCTTATCTTATCGCCCAGATAGTGAGCGTATCCCTTCATTTCAAGAGCCGTTTTTCCCCCTGCATGTATGTGAAGATCAAGCTGCGCCTGAAGTGGATAAAGCGCTCCCATCCATTCCACCTTGTCGTTGAAAAGAGTATATGCGCCATGGCCAAGGGGAGCGAGCCATCTGTTGTTCTTATATTTATTGAGCAGTTTACGGCTGAAGCCGCGGGACTGGAGATACCTTACCGTTGAAACGGTGCCTTTAGGCCATTCCGATATTAGTTTATTTATTTTTGATCCAGTATGTGAACTCATAGTAGACATATTAGCAAAACAATAAACATAAATCAACAAATTATTTGAATTGTATCTATAATGTCACCCCATAGTAGACATATGAGAATATATTTAAACATCAAATCGGGACGTCATAAAGATAACCATTTAAACTAGGGGTAACCCAACATTCGTGTAACCGGGGGCTATTTGTAAGTTGATGCCGCCCCGAAGCACTTCCACCTTGCTGCTCTCACTTGTTCCGGCACTCCTGGTGATTAAAAAAGCAATGCGTTTGCCATATAAAGGGCAATCTTCTGTTAGGCATACAAAAGTACCAGACCTTTTTTGATGTTTTTAGAAAAGAACATTATTCCTTATTTCCTTCCAATAATTCCCGGATTGTAGACAAAGGAAACCTCCAATACGGACGTGATTCCCAACGAAGGTCCTATTTGTCCTGAAAAAAATCGGGAAAGTCTTATCTTAGGATCTGCTCATTTAAAAAGATTCACAAAAAGATTTGGCAAAATCATTTTTATCCATATTATTGCCGTTTCATGAACAGCAACGCTCTGTTCTCAAAGGAAATCCAGTCATTTCTGCTAAAATCTGGAATAAAAATGAGGATAAAAATATATATTTTTGGTGTAAGGGAAAGACGATTTGCAGAATATGATTTTTTTATTGATGTTAATAAGCACTGTGGGAGAGCGCAGCATAAGGTGACATTAACGAAGGGCTTTCAAATCGGGTCATCAGAGGCACTGGCCGGGACTTCAGTGCTTGGAGTTACGATCATATTACCGCAACACAAGTCCCCCAACGAATGCTTGCGGTGGCAGCTTTCGCCTTGATAGGACTCTTTAATAACTCTTTGGTCCGCGAAAATAATAACCACTTCTTACATTTTTTCCCACTAGCAATTTATTCGTGGCCGCCATGCTGGCTCAGCAATTCCACCACGTTCATATGGCCATTTCTCGCCGCATAGTATAGGGGTGTTTTATCGTAGTAGTCAGTGGCATTTAAATTCCCTGAATACTTGGTCAGCAACAATTCCACTACTTCTCTTTGGCCACCAGCCGCTGCGTAATGTAAAGGTGTCCTGCTATAAAAGTCCCGGGTTTCGACAGACGCTCCCCTGGCAAGTAACAGATTAACTATATCCTTATGGCCACTACTCGCCGCAGAGTGCAACGGAGCGCAACCTTCGTCGTGTGTCGTAGTGTTCCAATCGGCTCCCCTGGTGAGCAGTAGATCCACTAAATCCTTATGACCTTTCTCAGAAGCCTTTATCAAAGCCGTCTCACCAGAATTATTTTTCACGTTGACATAAGCACCCTTGTTCAAAAGTTCACTCACCATGTTAAAATTGCCATCCCTAGACGCTACTATCAGTTCTTCGTTCATAATACCTTTTTACCTCCCAAAAAGTTTTCCCCAGACTCTCATAATACCTTTTTACTTCCCCAAAAGACTTCCCCAGAGCATTATGCCCACCCCCTTTTTATTAACAGACCATTGTTGCATTTCAATGACGCTTAAGTAAAAATTTTGTGATTTTTGAGGAGCCATTTTAAACGCAAATCATCAAAATATCTCATACACAATAATTGAAGATTGGGTGTTAGAAGTAACTTTCCCAATATATAACCCCGTAAAGATCTCACTCCTAGGACTACCTATGATAGTTTAAGATAAGATTATCCCATATAACAGAAGCATCTTTTATTTTTCATACCAGTTATCAGCAACAGACCCTTCGACCACTACCGGCACGTCTTTTAAAAACATTTGTCCATAAAAATCTCATTAAGCATGGTTATATGACACTTTGCCTGAATACTGGTTTTTGTGTTTTTGTCTGTTATGTCGGTATTCCATTTCCTGCTGACATATTACGCAAAGCTTGCTCATCGGTGCGGCAATCAGCCTTTTTTACGATATTGGACGGCCACAATGGTCGCAAATTCCAAAGAGCCCACTATCAATGCGCAGAATGGTTTCCTTTATATCGAGAAGTAGATGCCATTCTTTATCCCGGAAGTTAAGCTCAATATCCTTGCTTGCCTCAACTACGGCCTGATCAACGGGATCAGCAAACTTATCTTCGCTCATTTTTAGTTTGAGAATTGTATCATTAGCTGACTTGTGTAAATATTCCATTTTTTGAACCAGAAAATTACAAATATAAGCCATTTTATCTTTTTTCAAAATGCCCTCCTATTTAGTATATTGCAAAAATATTAATTAGACCATTTATGTACATATATGAGGCAAATATATGACCTGACTCTGACATCTGTTTTCACCGGTGATTTGCCAAAATCACTTCTTCTTTCCACAATTTCGACAGTAAAATATCATGTCGACATTGCAATTTGACGACATTATGTAAAAAATTTGGTTAAGGTATTAAAGGGGCAAGAATATTTCAAACACCTCGCTTGTTGTTTTATAGGTAAAGTCAACAATTCTACTGGTTTGAAAATAGAAATTTTGTTTGTTTCTTCCTTAAACCTCCATGCCGGCGCATCGGCACATGCTTAATGTTTTCTTCGACTAATCAGATTAGCCTATTGAATACCGTTACTTCTCCTTCATCTTAGCTATAGCACGCCATACTTTATAAGCGTACCCATTACGCTTATTTTTGCTACTTGCATTGTAGCAACCGACTGCTTCCCAAGTATAACCATATTTTTTCATGCACCCGGCTAAAATCCATGCTCCTACATTGACATTATAACAGGGATTGCCTAATTGCGACCAGGCATCAGCGCCAAGAACTTTATACCATCTGGAGTTAATTTGCATTACGCCGTAATCATAAGATCCATTTTTATTCCAATTGACGGCACCTGGATTAAAATTAGACTCTACCTTTGCAATGGCATATAAAATATCCGCAGAAATATTATACCGGCAGGCTGCTTCATCAAAGCAAAAACAAAAAGCGTCAGATGAAAAATAAAATATTATAATAATCAGAATCAATAAATATTGGGATACTATTTTAGCCATATTTGCCTCTAATTAATAAAAGACATATCCAACTGCTCTCTGGGCTTATCAGATTTATTACTGCGTTCATCTGAAGCCAAAATAACCTCATCTGAATCTTCCACTCTCTTTTTATAAATATCAACTTTCTCAAACAAATTTTCCAAAAGCATATCTTTTCTGATTTCTAAATATTCATTCAATACCGGATATGAAACATAGGGAACTTTCACCTTACAGTAATCGTAATTACTTAATTTTAGTATCCCTTCCATATCCGGAAATTGTTGAAATACAGATGGCAATACTAAAGGCTTCGTTTTTGAGGCTCGGGTAAAAGTAAGGCCGTCTCTTATGTTCGAAGGACCCATAGACATGGATTCACTGGATTCTAATACTTCAGTTTGGCCTATCGCATCAGAAAAATATTTTGCCGTTTCCGGTTCGGCAATAGAGAGTATTAATTTAGATGCACATCCATTGACAATGGACTGCCGGCTTTCTTTTCCATAAACTTTTTCTATTTGTCCAATCTCCTGTGTTCCAATCCAAACAGAAGCACCCTTTGATCGCGCCCGTGTCAATAATTCTATTATCGAGCTCATATGATTCAGCGATCCGAATTCGTCCAGAAAAAAATATATTCTGCGATTATAATCATCCGGCATTGATAAAACTTCGTGGCTGGCCATTTCCAGGAGTAATGTTAAGATAGGTTTTAAAACGTCTTTACTTTTGCTGTGATTAACTAAAAATAAAGTGCCGGGTTTCGGATCATGCAGCCACTTTCTAATGGAAAAACCACCATCCTCTGTCGCCATTAATTCTAAAATGGCGGTATATTGTAAAAGCATCGCCATAATGCCTTGTGTCTGTTTCGAAGATGAATCCAATATCATTTCCCTGCCGGTTCTTCCCTCCGGAATGGTATTTAATATTTTCACAATTTTACTCGCCCCCGATGACAACACGTCCCATATTTTTGCATTGGAATACATTTTATTGCGGTAACAATAATACAATATGCCTCGAAATACTTCTCTGGAAGCATTAGCCCAAAATGGATCTCTGCTTCCACCCGATCCGGGGATCATTCCATGACAGATAACTTGTTCAATATCCATTTTCGATGTGCAATCATTAAAGATAGTCCATTGTGCCGACCGCTCATCAATAGGATTAAATATTATATCCCTTTCCTTCTTGTAATTTGTCGGAATATAATCGCCCTTGTTATCATAGAGAATAATTTTTGATCCGCTGGTTTGTAAATGAGTAACGACTCTTTTAAGAGTTTGAGTTTTACCCGATCCTGTTCTTCCCACAATGAAAAAATGTTTTGTCTCGTCGTCAACGGGAGTTTTAATATCGGCTATGGGTATTGATGTCTTTTCTTTACTCAGCAGCGTTAATAATTTATCTGAGGAAATAAATTTGGCGCCGTCGATATATTTATCCTCTTCCTGTTTCATGGATCTTTTTCTAAAATAATGAAGAGTGAATACGGTAATTGTAGTCAATATAATGAAAAATATTGTCAGATAAAGAGGCAGAAGTTGGAAAAACTCCTGCCAAAAAATATCCCATGCCGGCCGGAAAACTTTCATCGTATTATTAATAAGTCCCCACCACATATTTTCCAAACACCAACCGCTTATCTGCCAAAATCTGTTGTTTAAATTAGAAATAATTAATGATGTAAAGCCTGCGCTTAACAAACCGGAAGCAATCAATATCCACTTGAACATTTTCATGTTCATTTGGAGAAAACTGAGCCAGGTTTCAAATCCCTTAAATGCTTTTATATGATGTTTGTTATCCATAATTCACTGAATTCTACATGGAGAGATTTCCTGTTTTTTTATAATTGTCGAATATTCCCTTTGCGTTTTTAAATATCTCCAGCCAAGCGTCTGCACCCTTTTCTTTACGAATATCTTCAGCAATAAAAGAAGAATTCATGATGAGCAAATTTATTAAAAATTTAATATCTCCTTCTATTTTTTTTAAATTTATAATTGTTTTTTCTTTATCTTCCTGTTCATAGGCAAATATTATTTTTTGCCGGATCAATTCAGACACTGAGCAGTTTTTTTCTGCTGCTTCCTTATTGATTTTCTCCCTTAACTCGCCCTTTATCCTGGCCGAGATACTTTTCTTCATTTGTTTACCTCGTATAAACTTGTTTTTATTATTAAATTGTTCCATTCTTGTCTTGCTGTGTTGACAGGTTATTAAATAATTAATAATTGCTAAATATTTAATAATATCATGTACTAAGTCCATTTCTGCTCTTAACTTACCAATTATTTAGCCCTTAAATCCTCTCTTTTTCGGTAAACATCGTAAGTATTTATTTCTATTAGTATATTAAGCTGTTTTGGCTTTTATTTGTCAACAAATTGTTTACGCTTAATACTTAATCATATCAAATACTAATAATTGTTTTTTGTACCGCTTGTAAACTTTATGCAGAAATTTTTTGCGTAGGGTCTCCTGTAGAAAACCCGTCTACCCTTCCATTAACCCCTTACCGAAGTTCTTCACTCCCCAAACATCAAATATGGCGATTATTAAATTTCCGGTCCCCTATCGAAAGAATTACTGCTCTGAGGCATTTGCTCTATGGCGTATCCATCTTTTTCCATCTGGGATAAATCTTTACTCTGGATGGAATCAGCAATATCTTTTTCAAATTTAGAATAAATATTTATTCCATTTTTCATTTCATCGTTAAGGATTGTATGATCAAGCGTAGATTTTTTATCCTGTGGCCGGGAAGCATGTTTTGTTAATTGATCGACATCATCGGTTAATAAATAAAAATCATCTTTAGCCCGGGTGGCGGCAACATAAAACGAATTGAGATTTACTCTCTCGGCAACAGCGCTGAATATAACTTTGGAATATGATCCTCCCTGTGATTTGTAATCAGTAATGGCATAAGCGTGATCGACATAATTATAGTGATTTAAATTTACATTGATCTTATTTTTACCGACGCTGACATTGATAATTCCGCTTTCATCGATAGAATTAATTGTTCCTTGTTGGCCATTATTGACACCGATTAATTTATTATTTTTTAAAAACATTATGTGATCGCCTTGGGCAAATTCTTTTATCGTATCTACCGAGCCGGATATTTTATCTCCGTTTTTAAACATATCTATTTTTTGTATGGAACCATTATCCAGAGCGGCGGTAATTGTATTATTATTTAAATCAATATTGATTATTTTACCGGATGTCCCCGGCTCGATACCGTCGAAATATTTTTTAATATGAATTGTATTCTCAATCTCGTAATGGGAAGAAAACCTTTTTTCAATTCCCACCAGAGAAATAGGAGCTCGTGTATTAAAAAGGAAACCTTTGCCGTCGATTATATTATTATCGACAAGATAAGAACGGATGTCGGAATTTAAAATATCCTTTTCCTTATTGGTGGATGTGACGACAATGGAACTTGCCGGGTCATTTTTATATAATTCCAAAATCAAATCTCTTCGATCATCTATGGAAATTCTTTCATACAGTTTGTTATTCTCATTGATAAGATTGACGGCATCATTGATTTTATATTTGCTTTTCGCCAGCTCGGCCAATTTAATTGTATAAGCATTTTTCTGACGAATACCTTGCGATAATTTAACCACATGAATGTCGCCTTTTTCCTGAGCGTCTTGAAAAGCACGTCCTGCATCTATTGCTTGTAATTGTTTCATGTCACCCAGCAGAATTAATCGGGCATTATCATCAACGGCTCTGTCAATCATCGAATGTGTCTGCAAAGAACCCAACATGGAAGCTTCATCGATAATTCTTAAAGAAATGCCGCTGTCATTCGATTTATGGAGTAAAAAAGAATCAACAGTGCTGCCTTTGGCGCCGGTGGCGCTGATAAATTCTTCGACGGCTTTACCGGTTTTAGAATGGCCGGTCAGAGCAACAAGTTTTTCCTCACAAGCGTCGGCAACGGCTTTAAAAATAGTTGTTTTACCAGTTCCCGCGTCTCCCTGAACAACAATAAACTGATCACCGGATGTCATTACATCAATAAACAAACTTTTTTGATCTTTGGTCAAACCGTGGGTTACGATATTTTGATTATTATTTT
>PLGI01000190.1 GCA_003139775.1 Syntrophaceae bacterium
CAGGAAGAAAGAAATAAAATTCCGATTTCCGACCCGTCAGAATTATTTCTTTCATCTACAACTATTCAGAAACGGGTAGTTTTCGTAATTATGGATTACAATTCGAATTGTGGCATACATTTTTTCATACTTTTCACGGTAATTATATGCACA
Organism: Syntrophaceae bacterium; assembly: GCA_003139775.1. Classification (GTDB taxonomy): domain Bacteria; phylum Desulfobacterota; class Syntrophia; order Syntrophales; family Smithellaceae; genus Smithella. Next base: position 154 of record PLGI01000190.1, read on the forward strand.
GTTGAATTTTCAGTCTCACAGGTTAAGGTGTGTGCGTTTTATGACCTGCCTCAATCAAATATCCTTTCCCAACCTTACAGCAATATCGGCTTAGTCATGGGAATGGCGGCGGCAGTTGCAGGAGCATTAGGAAGGAGGGTATGAGATTATTTTTATTCTCCGCAACTGCCGTTTTTAATAAGAAACGCTAAACTATAAATATCAAAACATGGCCCCTCTTTAGCCTAAGTCTCTAGGGCTAATAGCCCTCAGAGATAGTTTAGATAGCTGGGCTGTGCCCTTTGAATCATACTCAAACCCCTCAAAGAGCCATAGCTTTCCCCTTGAAACCATCGGTGTCCACTATTGACCTACATCAATCCTCTGCAAAGTTTGTTATAGTGATATCCGCTCCATCTATGCTTACTGCTGCATTCGTGGGACTAAACGTATAACCCGTAAGGGAGGGAGTCACCGTGTAGCTGCCGTCTACAATGTATGGAAAACTGTAATTTCCGCTCGCGTTTGTTGTGGTCGTTGCTGAACCGGCACCGCTCAATGTGATCGTTACACCCGACAGCACTGCCCCGCTTACCGTACCGGAAATGTTATAGGTCGAAGCGGTAGAGGATGTTGCCGCAAAGCTTATGCTGGCGACACTATCGCTACTGATGGTTACGGCCGTACTGGAGGGTGTGAATATATAACTGTTTGTTGGAACGGGGGTCACTGTGTAGTCCCCGTTGTAGAGTCCGGTAAAACTGAAATTTCCGCTCGTATCAGTCGTTGTAGAAGCGGTTGCCGCGCCTGTCAGACTGATTATCACACCAGAAAAAGCAGATCCACTCGCCGTCACCGTGCCCGATATTTTATATGTGGTAGTTGAGACTGCTGTCTCTGCAAAATTCGTGACAGTGACATCTGCTCCATTTACACTTACCGTTGCATTTGTCGGGCTGAATGTATAACCACCCATAATGGATGGCGTCACCGTGTAGCTGCCGTCCACAATGCCAGGGAAACTGTATTTTCCGCTTGCGTCTGTTGTTGCTGTCCCCGTTGTGTCGCCGCTCAATGTGATCGTTACACCCGACAGCACTGCCCCGCTTACCGTACCGGAAATGCTGTAGGTCGAAGCGGTAGTAGCTGTTGCCGCAAAGTTTATGTTGTTGTCACTTGCTCCACTGACAACGACTACTGTGCTGACCGGCTTGAACGTGTGATCCGTCAGGGAGGGTGTTATTGTGTAGGTTCCGTTCGACAGGCCTGTAAAGCTGAAATTTCCGCTGATGTCAGTCGTTGTAGAAGCGGTTGCTGTACCTGTCAAGTTGATTGTTACACCGGAAAGAGCAGCTCCACTCAAAGTCACCGTGCCTGATATGCTATATGTGGGAGTTGATGTGCTATTTTTGCCGGCACATGCGATAATAAATAATATCATAAAAGCAATCACACCAAATGAAAAAACCTTGTTCTTCAAACAAAATTTTCGACTCACGATTCCTCCTAAATAATTTTAGATTTGATCTCCGCAACCTCATAAGGCGGCATTAAGCTAAAAGCCGCCTTGCATAAATAACGGGTTCATCCTTGATGGTTTGGCGACCTCTATGCAGCATTGTCGTTGAAATTCATACATTCGTGTTACTGACTGAATCAAGTATTGAAATCATTCTTCTTTTTATTCGGCAGAAGGCGGAGACATTTGTGTCTCATCACGCATCATTTTTCCCCTCATAGGTGGCCTCATCCGGTGGTCCATTGGTCGTATCTTCTTTAATATTTCGCGCTGTTCGGTGGTTAATTTCGCTTTCATCTTTTCCATGGATTTGATGAAAATCAACTGCGATTCAGTTTTAATGGTTGCGATTTGTTTGAGTTTCGTTTCAACTGCATTCAGATCGACGGTGTTCTTATCAAGAAGTTCTCGAAGTTCTATTTCAGCGATCTGTTCATCCGCTCCCTTCCTAATTAACTCTTTCGCGACACTGTTTTCAATTTCCCTCAGTGCTTCTTTTTGCTTTTCATCAAGATTAAGACTCTGTAAATGCATCCAAGGAGAATGGTTCAACTCCGCCATTCCTCTCATTTGCTCCATACAGTAGGGCATAGGTGGCGGCATCATTGAAGAAGGACACTCTTCCTGAAATCCTGTTTCCATTTTATTGACGGGACCCTTCGGTTCCGCATAAGACAACTGCGACGAAATAAACAAAATCAGAAAACTTAAAATGAGACAACTCGATACTCTTTTCATGGCACTATCCTTTCTTTTTTAAATATTATTTTGAAATCAATCGGTCTGCTCTCTACTTTTGGCCTCATTGGTGCTTATTGTCTCCCGGTGGCGGCGTTCCCTGTTCCGGCATAGCCGCCAGTACACCTTCAAACTGTCTGCAGACACCCTTGAGCGTATCCCCGCGCGGGGTGGCAAATTGAACGGCGGTTCCTTCACTCTTTCCTTTGCAGGCCGTTATTGCCTCCGGTGGTGGTTTCATGCCCCCTTGCGGTTTCGGCGGGACAGTCACTTCTCCCGACTGCGCTGCCGAAACGCCGCCTGTCATCAGGAAAAGAATCAGCATTATTCTGATGAAAAATTTATTCATGCTATCACCATCTTTCATTTTTCATTACGCCAGCCATATATTCTATTGTCTTATGAAAAGTATCTTAGCAGGCAAATGTGGAGCAAATATGGAAGAAATGAGGAAATTTTCAGTAATGAATTTTATATTCCAATCGATTGTGAGATGGTAAGTGACGAATAACAATTAATTTTTTAATTTCGGGAACAAAGACTGCCTTATTTCAGTTTCTGGGCGTTGTGTGTTTTTGGCCTTGACGCTCAAACGCTATATCAATAAACTGATATCAGAGGTGAAATGCAATAATGAAGATGAGTATTACTTATCGTCTATTTTTCTTGATTCTATGCGCCACCAGCATGGCGATTATTTTCCTTTTACTGATCATGTGGTGGAACATTAACCAAGGATTCTACAAATATCTCGGAACGGTAGATCAGAAAAAGTTAGCGCAGGTCGTAGCCGATCTGGGAAAGAAGTATGAGCAACAGGGGAACTGGGATTTTCTAAAGCATACACCTCCGCGCTGGGACTCAAGCGGTGCGATGCCTTTTCTTCAGCCTGGGATGGATCATCCGCCGTTACCTTTTCCGGATGAAAATCCGCCGATGGGTCCGCAGTTCACCGAAAGGCATCCCGATAGCCCTTTCGTCATCTTGAGTGCCGATAAAAAACCAATTCATGGTTTTTATCCACACAATGAGGATATAAATTTACATCCAATTATTGTCCGCGGCAACACCGTAGGTTATATCGGCCTTCTGTCGCCAAAGCATTTTCTTCATCCGATGCAGGTCCAGTTCCTCAGTCAGCAGAAGCTCGCGCTGGTTCTGGGGGCAGCAGGCATAGTGCTGATTGTTATTATTATTTCATTTCCCCTTGCACGGCGGCTGGTCAAACCGATTCGGGCAATGGCAGCAGCCACTCATGATATTGCCTCTGGGAAATATAACACGCGTGTTTCCTTTTCATCTACGGATGAACTGGGACAACTGGCCCGTGATTTTAATGCCATGGCCCTGACTCTGGAAAAACACGAGAAGGAACGACGTCAATGGGTTGCCGATATTTCTCACGAATTACGCACTCCCGTCGCGGTGCTTCAGGGTGAAATCGAAGCGCTCCTGGATGGCATTCATAACATTACCCCGGAAACGATTCGTTCCCTCTATGCGGAGACTCTGCGCCTGAAACGTCTCGTGGAAGACCTCTACCAGATTTCACTGTCTGATCTTGGCGCATTGACCTACCGGAAGGAGAATCTTGATCTGATTGATGTGCTCAGAGATTCGATGGAATCATATCGTGCGGAATTTAGCCGCAAAGGCATTGCGCTTAAAGAAGAGATTTCCAAAGACGTAAAGGCTATCGGTTTTTTCGATAGAGAACGATTGCGGCAACTCTTTACGAACTTATTGGAGAATTCTCTGAAATACACAGATGTCGGAGGTACACTCGAAATCAGAGCTAATATCAACGAGAATTTTATAACAACTGAATTTCAGGATTCAAAGCCAGGAGTTTCTGCAGAAGACATGGAAATGTTATTCGAGCGCTTCTATCGCGTGGAAGGATCACGCAGCAGGGGTTCCGGTGGTGCCGGCCTCGGTTTGACGATCAGCAAAAAAATTGTTGACGCGCATGATGGAATTATATCCGCTCTCTCATCGCCGTTGGGAGGATTACTTATCAGGATTAGCCTGCCGATTTTTGGAGGACGCAAGTGACAGAGAAAATACTTATTGTGGAAGATGAACCGAAACTTGCGGCTCTGCTTGCAGACTATATGAAAGCCTCTGGTTTTGAAGTCTTTACCCTATCCGATGGAATACAGGTCGAGGTCTGGGTTCGAGAAAATAAGCCCAATCTGATTATTCTGGATATCATGTTGCCGGGACGTGACGGTATGGAAATCTGCAAAAATATCAGATTTTTTTCTCGCATACCGATCATTATGGTAACCGCCCGGGTTGAAGAGATCGATCGTTTGCTGGGACTGGAACTTGGCGCGGACGATTACATCTGCAAACCCTTCAGTCCGCGTGAAGTCGTTGCTCGGGTTAAGGCCGTCCTGCGGCGAGTCCGAGATGGGCAGGCCATTCAGGCACAGGGGCTTGTTCTTGATGAACACACCTACCGGGCGACTCTTCACGGCCAGGATTTGGAATTGACTGCCGTGGAATTCAAGTTGCTGCAACTCCTCGTTGAACATTCCGGTCGTATTTTCAGCCGTCAGCAAATTATGGAAAAAATTTATCATGAGGAACGCTTTGTGAGCGACCGCACTGTAGATAGTCACATAAAAAAATTACGGAGAAAAATCGAGACGGTTGCCCCTCAAACAACATTGATCCAATCCGTTTATAGTGTTGGGTATAAGTTCGAACCCTCGCCATAAAAACAACAGAATATTTTGTCCAAGATTACTGGTTGAAGTCTTGCATTTTAGCCACGGTTGACGATTTGTTTGTTAGAGGAAGTAAGAAATAAAATTCCGATTTATGAACCGTCAATGCCCAACTTCCATTTCGGCTATTGTTAATGGAGTGGAAGAGAAGGCTCGTTTGTCTGCGGCAGAACAGGCGCCGGTGCTGCAGGCGCAATATTGAGTCCTCCGTGATTCGGGCAGTATATGGTAGGCTGGGTCCCCGCGATATAGAATTCCTCCTTTTTTTTCGGACAGTCTGGAGTAGCCAGATAGCCGGTCGTTGGATCGATCTGGACAGATATAACTGAAGCGGGTTTCAAAAATTCGACGGCCGGTTTGTTGGCCAAAGCCTGTCGCATAAACCGTTCCCAGATGGGTGCACAAATTGCTCCTCCGGTGAAACCTCTCCCCATGGGTTTGGGTTTGTCGTAACCGGCCCAGACGCCGGTGATCAGTTGGGGCGTGTAGCCGATAAACCAGGCGTCGCGGTAATCATCAGTGGTTCCGGTCTTCCCGGCGGCCGGGCGTTCTTGGCTGAAACCGTAAAGTGATTTAGCTGTGCCATAGACCAGGACGTCCTTGAGCATTGAAGTTGTTATATAGGCAATAGCAGGGGAAAGAACCGGGTTGGACACAGCAGGAATTTCTGTCCAGTTATTTCGATAACGATCATAAATACGAATGATGGTCCTTGGTTCAGGACGTGCACCGCCGTTAGCTAGTGGGGCGTATGACAGAATCAGTTCACTCAGAGTGACCTCTTCGGTGCCCAAGGCCAGAGAGAGATCGTTTGGTGACCGCAGGGAGAGGCCCAGAGTTCCTGCAAAATGAACGAAATAGGGAACCCCGATGGCTTCCAATGCTTTGACCGTAATGATGTTGTTTGAGTAAGCCAGGGCCTGTCTCAGAGGCAGATTCCCGTAATGCTCATTTCCGTAATTCTGGGGATTCCAGCTCTCATGCCCGTTTCGGGGGTAGGCGACCGGGTCATCATTCCAGATGCTGCCGGCAGTAATTCCTTTTTCCAGTGCTGCTGCATAAATTAGAGGCTTGATGGTTGAGCCGGGCTGTCGCTTGGCAAAAAAAGCGCGGTTATATGGACTCTGCTTGAAATCAGTTCCCCCTGCCACTGCCAGAACATCTCCGGTAATAGGATCTATGGATAACAGTGAACCCTGTAGTTGAGGAGAAATCCTTCCAATGCTTTCACGCAAAACCCTCTCGGCAAGTCTCTGCATGTTCAGATCCATGGCCGTGGTGACTTCCAGTCCCCCCTTTTCGATGATTTCCGCTCCATACCGTTCGATCAATTTACTGCGAATATGGTACAGGTAATATGCGGCTTCCCCTTGCTGAACCACGTTTATTCGCTGAACCCGCAGCTTTTTTAACAGTCTGGGATTGATCATCTTGAGCTCCGCCATGCGCTTGAGGACAAGGTTCTTCCGATCGCGGATGATTGCAGCTTTCCCCAGGGGGTTGTAACGAGCAGGGGCTTTGGGAACTCCGGCCAGCAGGGCACACTCGCTTTCGGTCAATTCCTGCGGAGACTTATCGAAATAAAGACGGGCAGCCTGAACTATGCCCCAGGCTCCATTTCCGAAGTAGATTTCGTTGAAATACATCTCCAGAATCTGTTTTTTAGTGTATTTACGTTCATATTCGATGGCCAGGAGGCCTTCATTGATCTTCCGTTGAATGGTTTTTTTATCGGAAAAAAATTTATTTTTGATCAACTGCTGAGTGATGGTCGATCCCCCCTCGACCATTTTCAATTTGCTCACGTCCTTGATCAGAGCTCGGGTTACACCGCGCAGGTCGATCCCCCCATGTTCATAAAAACGGGAGTCTTCAATGGCTATCATGGCATTTTGCAGGAAGATGGGAATTTGATCGATGGAGGCCCAATATCTTTTTTCGGGCAGAAGCCGGCCTACGAAACGCGATTGGTTGTCAAAGACTTTGATAGAAATATAACCGGGCGCAAAGATAGGATACACGACAATATTTTGCTGGGCCTGAACCGTCGTGCTAAAGGCGAAGAGAAGGAGAAGTCCTATGGTGGTAAAAACCCGTATTAAAGCTCTCATAGATTTTCAATTATTCATTCATCTGACCTGCCTCAGATATTTTTACCACATGCTAAGTTAAAGTTCAGCAACTTTAAGGATTACCGTTTGCAAGGTTGTATGAATTGGAAAACGA
>PLGI01000080.1 GCA_003139775.1 Syntrophaceae bacterium
CGACTATTAACCGGACAGTAATGGTATTAGATATATTCGAAACCGGATAAAAGCAATCTCAATATAATGCAGGGAAATGTGAGGGCATGAGTTCAGATATTCAACTCATAAGATTGCTTTGGGATTTATATCCGTGATTAAAAACTATTTAAATAATCCAACAGGCAAAAAACACTTCTCATTTTTTATCTCTTTTATGTTAAAATCTTCTCCACATTTTATATTACAGGAGTGATTGATATGCGCGGCGATATTAAAAAAATGATTTCGGAAAATAAAGTTTGAGGCTGATCAGCCGCTAAAGGAACACGGAAACAAAAATGAGTGAAATAAATCACAACAACAAAGGCACTTATCAAAGCATTCTACACGCAAAGCGCGAGGCTAAGCTTCTTGAGTTTCTCTGCGAGTCATTTCCTGAACGGAGCAAAAAATCGATAAAATCACTTCTGGAACAAAAACAGATAATGATCCTGAATCAGATTGTCACCCGATTCGATTATCCACTCGCGCCGGGGATGGATGTCATTATCCTGAAAAAGAAACTATCGCCGAACTTGACGTTGAGGAAAATGAATCTGCTTTATGAAGACGAGCATCTTCTGGTCATTGAGAAGTCTGCGGGACTTCTTGCGGTTGCCACCGCAAAGGAAATTGGAGAAACGGCCTTCAGCATTTTAAAAGACTATGTCAGAAAAAGCCACCATCGTGCAGAGCTTTATATTGTGCATCGTCTTGATCGCGACACCTCCGGCATCATGATGTTTGCCAAGAGTAAGGAGATTCAGCAGAAATTGCAGGACAACTGGGAGAATGCTGTTACGAAACGGATCTACTATGCGGTGGTCGAAGGTCATGTCAAAAATGCGGTAGGGGAAATAGTTTCTAACCTTAAAGAAAATAAATCATTGATGGTTTATTCATCAAAAACTCCGGGAGACGGACAAAAAGCTGTTACCCGATACCGCGTTTTGAAAAGTAATGCCCGATATTCGCTGCTGGAAGTTTCTTTACAGACCGGCAGAAAAAATCAGATACGGGTTCATCTTCAGGACATAGGTCACAGCATTGCCGGCGATAAAAAATACGGGGCAAAAACCAATCCTCTGGGCCGTCTCGGGCTTCACGCGGGGATACTGGAATTTTTCCACCCGGCAACCGGCAAACGCATGCATTTTGAAACACCGGTTCCGGAAGTGCTGGAGAAGCTGTTTGATTAGAATAAACCAGAGGGACAGTATACTTATTTCTTATGCCAATTCTAAATCAAAGCGCTATTTTTGTTGGCGTCGTTGTCGGCTTTCTCAACGTATAACCTGAAGGTCACGCGTGTACAATACGCCTCGTCGCCTCAATATCATCTTTGATTTAGAAATGGTATTAAATTCCTGGAGGTCCTTTTTTCCTTTGACGTTGGGCATTAATTTGTTATAAAAATCTTCGGACAGGAGGTAGCTTATGATTGTTACTGTTGTAAATATTATTGTTAAACCTGAAAATATTGATCAGTTTGTTGAAGCAACCATAGAGAACCATCAACATTCGATCAAAGAAAAAGGAAATCTCCGGTTTGATGTCTTACAGCACCGGGATAACCCGGCGGCATTCACTTTGTATGAAGCCTATGAGTCCGACGAGACGGCTGCCGCGCATAGAAAAACCGCTCATTATTTAAAGTGGCGGGATGCCGTTGAATCCTGGATGGCTAAGCCGCGTGAAGGTTTCGCCCACAACGTTGTCGCACCGGTGGAAAAATCGGCATGGAAACTATAAACGATTTTAATTTCCCCGGCCTGCCCAAAATAGTTTTTGGCGCCGGTACGTTTTCCGGACTTCCTGAAATCATACACTCGTATGGCCGTCATGCGCTCATTGTTATTGGCGGTGAATCGCTCGTAAAGTCCGGTCGATGGAATGTGCTGGCAAAGCAGCTTAATCAGACCGGCCTTCAATATAAGGCTGTATCCGTATGGGGCGAACCCACAACAAAAACTATCGATGCCATTGCTTCTGAATTTCGTAAGACGCCGGTCAACGTCGTTGTGGCCATCGGCGGCGGCAGTGTCATCGACTATGGTAAAGCGATTGCAGCAATGCTGGCCGAGGATGGCACTCTTCGCGACTACCTGGAAGGTGTCGGAACCAAAAAACCTTCAGGAGCAAAAGTTCCGTTCATCGCCGTTCCGACAACCGCCGGTACGGGAAGTGAAGCAACAAAAAATGCCGTCGTGTGCGACCGGAAAGAAGGCTATAAAAAATCTCTCCGGCATGATGCCTATATGCCCGATGCCGCCTTGGTCGATCCCGAACTGACACTGACAATGCCCCGGCTGCTTACAATCTCCTGCGGGCTGGATGCCGTCTCGCAATTGATCGAATCTTACACTTCAACAAAGGCAGATGCCTCTCTCGATTCGCTGGCCTTAAAGGCGCTCTCCGGAGCTTCGGAGGGTCTGCTTCCGCTTTGCCTTGATCGTGGCAATGATATATCTCTGCGCGGCAAAATGTCGTATGCGGCGCTGGTTTCGGGGATAACGCTCAGCCGTGCCGGGCTTGGCGCAGTGCATGGCATAGCGGGACCTCTGGGCGGACTGTTCCCGGTGCCGCACGGCGTGGCCTGTGGAAAGCTCCTGTTTCCGGTCATGACCTTTGTTGTAAAAAAGATTATTGACGAAAAAAATCTTGTTGCCCAAAAGCGCTTTGCCGATATCGGAAGACTTCTAACCGATGATGCAGGTAGTGAAGATATCTTATGTCGTAAGACTCAAATTTCAAAAACGAAGTGCATTGAAATTTGTAAGTCGAACAATCCCGCTGCAAGCGGAGGATATAATAATGAGGATTATACCCGTGGCTGTAAGCAATTTTTAGATGTTCTTAATAAGTGGACACGGACGTTGAAGCTTCCTCAGCTTTCCTATTTTGGCATGACGGCTGCTGATATGGCAAAAGCCATCTCGCTTTCAGATAGCAAAAACAGCCCGGCCATTCTCTCCAAAGAAGAAATGAAAGTTATTCTGGAAATTATTCGCTGATATATTCAGTTTTTAAAAAGAGAGGCCATGGGAGATTTTACGGACTTGCAACGATTGAAAATTCTCCTCAGCATTCCCTCCTTTTCTAAAGGAGAACTAGGGAGGATTTGAATAAACTACCTCAATCCCCCTTTACACCCTGAATAGGGGGCACAAGTAAAGGGGGAAGTAAAAATATTGAATCCATCTTTTATATTCCCCTCTTTTTTCGTGTGCCCTTTAGGGTAAAAGAGGACTAGGGGAGATTTTAACTTCTCAAATCTCCCTCGCTCCCCCTTTATGAAAAGGGGGAAGAAGAAGTGTATTTAGCCGCCTAGGTATACTTCCTTGACGCGGGGATTCCCTGTCAGTTCTTTGCCTGTGCCGGAAAGGACGATGCGGCCGGTTTCCAGAACGTAGCCTTGTTGCGCGATGTGCAACGACATGTTGGCGTTTTGTTCGACAAGCAAAATAGTTTTTCCAGCCTGATTGATGTCTTGAATGATCTTGAAAATATCGCGCACCAAAACCGGCGAGAGTCCCATCGAAGGTTCGTCGAGTAGTAGCATCGGCGCGTCGGTCATGAGCGCGCGGCCCACGGCCAGCATCTGTTGTTCGCCGCCGGAGAGCATTCCGCCCAATTGTTTTCTACGTTCCCGCAGGCGCGGAAACAGTGAAAATACATTTTCAAAATCCTTGATGATCTTTTCTTTATCTTTACGCTGCCATGTGGCGATCTTTAAATTTTCCAGAACGGTCAGATTGCCGAAGATGCCCCGGCCTTCCGGCACGTGCGCAATGCCCGCGGCGACAATTTTATCTGCCTCAATATTTTTTAAGTCTTTTCCCGAATAGGTGATGCTGCCGCTGTAGCCAATGAGGCCGGAGATCGCGCGCAGAATGGATGATTTTCCCGCGCCGTTGGCGCCGATGAGTGTGACAATTTCTCCCTTGCCCACGTCAAAAGAAATATCGTCAACCGCTTGAATGCTGTCGTAGGAAACCCTCAAATGAGAAACGGCAAGAATAATATCAGTGGGCGTCATTGAACGACCTCCACACCCAAATAAGCTTCCAGCACTTTGGGGTTGTTTTGAATCTCTGAGCACAAGCCCTGCGCGATGGTTGCGCCGAAATCCAGCACCACCAGGCGTTCGCAGATGCCCATGACCAGCCGCATTTGGTGTTCAATCAGAATAATTGTTACCGAAAATGTTTTGCGAATCCACGCGATAAATTCCATGAGCTGAATAATTTCATTGGGGTTCATTCCGGCGGCCGGCTCATCCAGAAGCAGAAGCTTGGGCCCGGTGGCGAGCGCGCGGGCAATTTCGAGCCGGCGCTGTAAACCGTAAGGCAAATTTTTAGCTTTTTCACCAGCCGAATCGTCGAGCTTAAAGATCGACAATAAATCCAGCGCCTGATTGGTGATGCGTTTTTCTTCCTCGCGAAAACGACCCATGTGCAATAGCGCTTCCGCGGGTGTATAAGCAATCTGGCCGTAGTGAGCGATGCGGACATTATCCAGCACGCTTAGTTCCTTGAACAGCCGGATGTTCTGAAAGGTACGGGCAATGCCCCGCTTGGTGATCGCATGTGGCGTAAGGCCTACCAGTTCTTGTCCGCTAAGCCGGATGCTGCCTTCGCTTGCCCGATAGACGCCGGTGATCAAATTAAAGACGGTGGTTTTGCCCGCGCCGTTGGGACCGATGATGCCGACGAGTTCTTGCGGCTCAACGGCGAAATTGAAATCAGATACGGCGCAAAGGCCCGCGAAGCGGTGCGTGAGTTTTTGTATTTCAAGCAGAGACATCGGGCGCCTCCTTTTTCTTGCGCCGCCACAGTTTTTCCGTCACTAAATCCCGCAGAGGCATAAACAGTCGGATTTCTTTCATGCCCATGATGCCGCGCGGACGATAGATCATCAAAAGCACCAGCATCAGCGGCATGAGGACCATCCGCCAGACGCCCAGTGGACGCAGGATTTCCAGAAGGATCGTATAAACAACCGCGCCGATTATTGATCCGGCAATGGACGCGATGCCGCCTAGATAAACCATGATCAGAATATCGGTAGATTTGAGAATGTCGAACATGCGCGGATTGATAAATTGCAGCGCGTGGGCGAACAGGCCCCCGGCAATGCCCGCGAAAAAAGATGAAACGACAAAGGCGATGATTTTGACCTGGCGCGTGTTTACGCTCATCAGGTCACTGGCGATTTCATCTTCACGGATGGACAAAACGCCGCGCCCGAAATTGGAATAAACCAGGTTGCGGATCACCCAGACGCTGAGCGCCGTCCAGAAAAAGACCCACGGCAGCGTGGTGAGCTTTTCCATGCCCAAAAGCCCGCGCGGGCCGCCGACGGCGTCGATGTTTTCCAGAACTGATTTCACAATCATGCAGAAGGCCAGCGTGACAATGGCCAGATAATCGCCGCGTGTTTTAAAAGATGGTATGGCCACGAGAAATCCAACAAGCGCCGCGCCGATGCCGCCTGCCAGTATCGCCAGCGGAAAAAGCACGTTTTGATCGCCCGGCGGAAATACATGAACCGTTAAGAGGGAGGCAACGTAAGCGCCGATGGCCATGAAACCGGCATGGCCGACGGAGAATTCGCCCATGTAACCGTTGATTAGATTCAGGCTGACGGTGAGAATAATGTTGATGCCCACATAAATTAAAATCAGTTGCAGATATAAATCCAGAAATTCAAAGGTCGAGGCGGCAATGCAAAAAAGCAATCCCGCGATCATGAAGACCGGCCAAAAATATTTGTTGCCGGTGAGCGTTTGCCATCGAGTAAGCAGTGTGTAATATGCGGCGGAGAGTTTGGACATGGCTACACCTTTTGCGGCTGGGGCTTGCCCAGGATGCCGTAAGGCCTGACGATCAGCAGAATCAGCAGCAGCGTAAAGGCCACAAAGTCACGGTAGGTAGACGGGAAAAACGCGCCTACCATAATTTCCACCGCACCCAGAATAAAGCCGCCGATCATTGCACCACGAACATTGCCGATGCCGCCGATCACGGCGCAGATAAATGCTTTCCAACCGACCATGATGCCCATGTAAGGATCAATCACCGGATAAGCCAGTCCGTACATCACGCCGGCGGCTCCGCCCAGGCCCGTACCGATGGCAAACGTAAGCGAGATGATTTTATCCACCGACACTCCCATTAGCGGGACGATTGTCTTGTCCCAGGAAATGGCGCGCATGGCCATGCCCGCTTTGGTGCGCTGGACGATAAAATCCAGAATCAGCATCAGGACCAGCGAAAGGACAATGATGATTATCTGCAGCGAGGAAATGGAAAGCGTGCCGAACGTCCAGGTTGTATTTTCCAGAAGCGGCGGAATGTGTTTGGGATAGGGTGAAAGCGCCAGCGTGAAGTTTTCCAGAAAGAGGCCAACGCCCAACGCGGTGATGATAGCGGAGACGCGCGGGGCGTTGCGCAGCGGTTTGTAGGCCAGCCGTTCGATGATCACGCCCAGGCAAGCCACGCCCAGCATGGATAAAAGCAGGACGGGGACAAAGGACAGGTGAAAGTAGACGGCCAGCAGAAAGCAGAAAAAAGCGCCGACCATGAATAGATCGCCGTGGGCGAAATTGATCATTGTCAGAATGCCGTAGACCATGGTGTAGCCCAGGGCGATCAGAGCATAGATGCTGCCCAGTTGCAGAGCGTTAAGGGATTGTTGAAATATATAGGTCATAGAGTGGTTACGCTATAAAAGTGACTTCCTTATTATTCCCTCCTTTTTTAAAGGAGGGTTAGGTGGGATTTGAAAAGCCGTCACTCATGGTTTGGCGTTGGCAAACCACGTAAACTTCCCATCCTTTATTTTTAAAATCACAGCGCTTTTAACCGGATCGCCGGAGCCTTCCTTGAATTGCATGTTCCCGGTCACGCCTTCATATTGCGGAATTTTGGCCAGCGCGTCACGCACAGCCTGACGGTCATTCTTCCCGGCGGTTTTGAGCGCCTGCCACAATAGTCCGAATGAATCGTAGGTCAGAGCGGCCACGTCATCCGGCGTGGTTCCGTATTTCGTTTTATAACTCGCGATGAATTTCTTTGTCGCGTCAGTTGATGCGTCAGCCGCGTAATGCGTACTGAAATAATAATCGTTGCAGTCCTTACCGCAGAGTTTCACAAGTTCTTCGGAACCCCAGGAATCGGAACCGATAAACGGCACGGTGATGCCCAGCCGCTTGGCTTGCTGGATTTGCAGCGGTACTTCGCTGTAATAGTTGGGCAGGAAAATTACATCCGGCGCTGCTTGTTTGATTTTAGTGAGCTGTGAAGAAAAATCCTTATCGTTGGTGGTGTAGGTTTCAAACGCGACGATCTTGCCGCCGTTTTTCTCATAGACTTCCTTGAAAATTTCAGCGATGCCTTTGTTGTATTCGGAAGCAACATCATAAAGAACCGCCGCCTTCTTCAGTTTGAGGTTGTCCAGCGCGAATTTGGCGAGCACGCCTCCCTGGAATGGATCAATAAAGCAGGCGCGAAAAACATATTTTTTGGAAGCCCCTGTTTTGGAATCCAGCGTGGCTTTTGGCGCGGTGGACCAGGGGGTGATCAGGACAACTTTAGCTGATTCAGCAATTTCCGCGGCAGGCAGCGTATACCGACTGACGTTCGGGCCAACAATTGCTGTAACCTTTTGTTGCGTAATCAGCTTTTGGGCGGAGGATGCCGATTGGTCAGCCTTTCCGGCGTTGTCCTCGATAATTAATTTGATTTTATATTTCTTGTCGCCCAATTGAATGCCGCCGCTGTCATTAACTTCCTGCACGGCCATTTCCGCCGCGTTTTTACAGGAAGCGCCCACGGCCGGAACATCGCCAGTCAACTCAGCAATGACGCCGATTTTTATTTGGGAAGAATCATCTTTGCTGCAGCCGCAAATGCCCAGCGAGAGAATCACCAGAAGGATAATCAGTATTGACGATTTTTTCATGGAATGTCTCCTGTTTTTCTTCGATATTTTGCCCACAGTTTATAAGGTAAGGTTATGGACGTGTCAATGGAAATATGTTGTTCCATTCCTTAATCAAAGCGCTATCTTTGTTGGCTTAGTCGTCGCCTCTTTCTTGCCCCACTGAAGCGGGACAGTTCCCAATAGCCAAATGCTATTGGATACCACTGTATGCTTTGCATACGTGATAATTCCAATGCGCTACGCTTTCGGAATTGGAGTTTCACGATCACAAAGCCTCTTACCAAAGCATTCTCCGCGCAGCGCGCGAGGCTTTGCTTCATGAATTTCTCTACGAATCATTTCCTGACCGGAGCAGAAAATCGATTAAATCTCATCTTGACCAAAAAAGGATTTGAATATAATCCGCCGATCCATAATTGCTGTAACTTTGCGGAAGAGGCCCTTAAATCTTGTGGATTAGTACATTGTTTTGATTTGGGGAAAAGCACTGGTCTTGATCACAAAGTGGCCCGCCGGCAAAATAACTAGTAGCTGAAAGAATTAAACTGATGTATCAATATATCTGTTTGCGATTCTGGGTAAAGAATCAGCCGCAAAAAAACTGTTGCGGTATAATAAATATTAATGAAGGGATACGAACACTTATTCATCGCCTTGCCGTTAATAAGAAATAGTACCGAAATTATATGCTGAATCGTAAAAAAATTGTTGGGAGTTGTTGTCTTTTTTCTTGCCTGTTGTTTTTTGTATTTTTGCCTTCTCATGTTTTTTCTTACGATTCTTCTCCGGGTGATTTTAAAAAATTCATAAGCGCGCTGGAGCAGCAAAGCTCCCTTTATGGATGGACAGACATAAAACCGGGAGCGATATCCTGGGAATATTACCGGACAACAAAAAACAAGCATCCTCTTATCTTTGCTCATTTTGGTGGCAATACAACCGGCAATTGTATTTTGTTTTTTGGCAGCGTGCACGGCGATGAACTGCCGACAGTCTATCTCATGCTCAAGCTTGCCCAGTACGTTAAAGATAATCCGGCCATGTTCAAAGATAAATGCATTGTTATCGCGCCTCTGCTCAATCCCGATGGTTTCTTAGCTTCCTCACCCACACGGGTCAATGCCAACGGCGTTGATCTCAACAGAAATTTTCCCACAAAGGACTGGCAGGCAAAAGCGATTCGTCAATGGATTGCCAAGGGGAAAATCAAGCGCTACTATCCGGGGGCCAAACCGGCATCCGAACAGGAAACACTGTTTCAGATGGCTTTGATCAAGAGATTCAACCCGCAAAAAATATTATCGGCACATTCACCGCTTAATTTTTTTGATTATGACGGCCCATCATCCGACTTGAATTCCTTCGAACAATGGATGGAACAAATATGTAAGGAAACAAATCATCCTTTGAATAAATTCGGATATTATCCCGGATCACTCGGTAATTATGCCGGTCATGAACGCAACATTTTCACCCTGACTCTGGAACTGCCCTCATCCGATCCCCGGCGTGGCAGTGAGTATTTCCAAAAGTTTCAATCATCTCTTTTAAAATTTATTAACCTGCCCGTTGTCGGCTCACCGCCAAACGTCAAGATTATCAATAATGAAAAGTAAATCGTTAATCACGGGTATGAACTCCAAAGCAAGCTTTGGAAACAGATTCCGCAGCAAGCTGCGGGGTATTAAACCCTCCGCTTCGCGGGATTGTTCAACTTACCAATTCCGCTGCGCTTCGCTTTCGGAATTGGAGTTTCAACAATAAATAGTGATTGTTTGATTTGAGGTCAAGCAACAAACAGCCTCTCTTAGCCTGTTTTTTCAATGTCAACAGCGCAAAAATTTTTCCCTGCGCGCAGGGCGGGATCCTGACGATAGTATTCTTTAAGAACACGATAAAGATCAGGGGCGTTTTTTATCATTAAAAAAGGCTGGTCGAAGAACTGCTCGGTAGCCACAGCGAAGAACTCAGCTTCATTGGTCGCACCGTAAGCATTGAGAAAAGATTTCCTGCCATGTTCGGCGTCATGCTTGAGGCGCAGATATTCACGGGAACACGTCTGTACCCAGTCACGGTATTCAGCTCTGTCCCGCAGCGGAGGCGTGCCGTCCGCGGCGCCGTCCAGCATATCGAGCTTGTGGGCAAATTCATGATAGACAACGTTATGGCCCAATTCGGGATGGCGGCCTCCATGCAGCGCCGCGTCCCAAATGATAATGACAGGGCCCTGCTGAAAGGCTTGCCCGATAATGGGATGGGAAGCTTCTATGGGCGCAAGAGCAGTTTCAAAAAAACCGGGTTTACGCTGTGGTGGAACCACGGTGGATGGATAGACTATGATTGTTTCGACATTCTGATAGTAATTGTGAGGCAGGCCAAGAAGAAGGAGGCACGCCTGAGCAGAGATGGTAACGCGGATTTCGTCGGTAAGTTCCAGCCCGCCGCATCCTTCCCAATCCTTTTCGGCAACAAAGACCTGGATAAGCTCACGCAGATGAGTGCGTTCAGCATCGTCCAGCATGCAGTAATGGGCAACATTACTGTGCAGGATATTTTCCCAGGCAGGAGGAAAGGGCTCCTGTATGAGTTGTTTCCGGCGACGATTGGCAAACCAGCTAAACATCGGGATTCCTTCTATCGATTAATTTCGTTCTACGAATTCCACAAAGGCTTCCAGATCTAATTCCGGAGATATCCATGGTATAATATCATTCTATTGCCATCAAGCCCTCACAATGAGTACATGAATAGTTTTATCATTGTGGATAACCCCATAGGAAACACTACCCAGGACTGTGGCTGATAAGGCGCTCCTTCCATGAGAGCCCATAACAATAAGATCGGCTTTGGATCTCTTAGCCACTTTCACAATTTCCTCCACAGGATGTCCCGTCTTTATAGAAATCGTCGATGCGACACCGTTTTTATCGCACAGTTTTTTTATTTCTCCGGTAAACCCTTCGGCAGCCTCTTTCAGATAATCGTCAATAGGCTCTACGATGTGTCTTGGCGTCTCCACTGCGGAAACTGTCTGGGCTATTAGTGAGCGCTGATCAATAACGCTCAGGATAATAATTGAGGCCTTCAACTGTTTGGCGAGGTCAACCGCATACGCGGCTGCTTTTTTAGCTGTTTTTGATCCGTCTGATGGCACAAGAATTTTTGAAATCATACAATCTCCTTTAATCATCAAAAAATTGGGTTAAGCAATACGCTCTCTTTAATGAGAACTTCCTTTTACAGCCCTTATTTTTTAAGGGGCGTAGTCTCTTTGAATTTATTTACACTCTTATAAAAAAAGTTTTAAATTGATTGTTAACCGATTGACAATGCCTTGTTCAAAGATGTTTCTTTATGGCCCTAATTAGTTAAAAAGTCAAGAATGTGTTTTAGTGGAGCCCCCTCCGACAGGAGCCGGCGCGGGATTGATAAACACCTGAAATCATTTTTATCTTAGGAGATTAATTTTCTGAGGAAAGATTGTATGATGTATCTTGCCATAATCCCCACGTAATGGGGCGCGCGTGAAAGCCAGGCACCGACAATAAAGACTACGCAGGAAAGAGCGTAGGTTGTCGGACAGCCGATGATGGCGATCAGCGGTTCCTTAAACCAGACTGCCAGAACGCTCAGGGCGGCTATGGCCGGCCAACCAATAATAAAACTCAAAACCATCAAGATCAATCCGATAATTAACCGCGGCGTCATACGTTCCTTGAATTCACTGATATCCGCCGGATGATCAAGCATCTCTTTGACATATTTCTTCCCGGCAAGATATTGGGCAATTTTTCTTCGAATCATAAAACCTTATCCCGTGGAGCCCCATCCGGCAGGAGCCGGAGGCTACCGATAATAATGAGACCCAAGCTTCAGAAACAAAGTGCATAACCTGAAGGTCATCTGCGACTGAAGCTTGCTGGTCGAATGAAACTTAGATATTACAAACGCAGTGAAGTAATATCTGTCAGTTGAATTCATCCCGTGAAGCAGAGGATAAAGCGACCTCTCGCAAGTGCAGTCTGCCTTCGACCTGATCGGGGGTTGTATTCCTCCCCCGGCTGGAGTTGAGAAATCCAAGTCGCGGGATGGAAACAAGCCGGTTGTTCTGAATTACCGGCACAAACGATAACATACATTATACCAATTCTAAATCAAAGCGCTATTTTGTTGGCGTCGTTGTCAGGCTTCCTCAACGTATATACAATACGCCTCGTCGCCTCCGCCTAGCCGCCTCAATATCATCTTTGATTTAAAATGGTATTAGACATCTCTTTTCTGCTTACAGCCATTTCTTGACAGGAAATAAGGTTCATATTATAGGGTTAAACAAGGTGTTAGGCGATTGCTTGATGATAAAGTGAAAAAAGAAACTAGCGGCTGGGATTTTTTTGATTGTTTATACTGCGTTTCTCTGCAAGAACGTGAAGATCGTCGTGCGTCGGCGCTCAAAGAATTTTCCAAAGTCGGACTGGGTGATAGAGTTGATTTCGTGCTTGGTGAACACCATCCATCCGATATGGAGCAGGGAGTATATGAATCCCACATGATATGCCTGCGCAAAGGGTTGGAGGCAGGCGCGAAAAATATCGTTATTTTTGAAGACGATGTAGAATTTGACCGCTTTGATCCGGAACGATTAAGAAGTTGCACTGAATTTTTGAGACAACATCCGGAATGGAAAGTTTTGCTTCTCGGAGCTTTAATTCGCTCCAGCCGTAAAACTACTAATCCGTGCGTACAGAAAGTTCGTTACCAGAGTCTGACCCATGCCTACGCTTTAAATCGGCGTTATGCGGAAACTTTAGCATATGAATCCTGGCAGGGTATTGTTAACGACACCCTCTTTCGGCCGCTGACTGATGATGTCTATGCAATTTATCCTATGTGCGCATTTCAAAAATATTTTACCTCGGATAATTACAAATATCCCAAGCTTGTGCTAATTCGACGCTTGTTAGGCGGACTTGAGCGGATTCAAAAGGCAAACGAATTCTACCAGCGCCATAAACTGGGTGTTATCGCCGCCCATGTTATAATTATTTTATCTCTTCTGATTGTTCTATTCGCCCGATAAATCTATCGTACCGATTTTCTTGAAAGTGGATACTAATGCTTTGCGGAAAGGATGTTATAAAAAAGTGCTTTGGGCAACACGCCGTAAAGATGCGACTCCGTTTCTTTCTGAGTATTGTCTCTATTATCGCTTTCACCAACTCAGTTTCAATAGGAAGAGGTTGTCAAACTCGATGATTACCATTTGTAAATATGTTTTTTATATGGGATTGGTTTCTCTATTTTATGCAAGCTGATAACCTTTCTCCCGGAATAATTTCAGGCAGGCATCTACGACAGCATCGTCATAAAGAATTCCTTTATTTTTCTCGATCTCTTCAAGAGCTGCCTCAATACCCAGGGCCGGACGATAGGGTCGATAGGAAGCCATGGCCTCCACTACATCTGCCACGACCATAATGCGGGATTCAAGGAGAATTTCATCCCCTTTCAGATTTCTTGGATAGCCGGATCCGTTCATCCGTTCATGATGCTGGTAGACAATTTCCGCTAGGGACCAGGGAGATTCCACATTCTTCAACATCTCGTATCCGCTTAGTGAGTGTTGTTTAATCAGGGAAAATTCGAGGTTTGTCAGTTTGGTAGGTTTTATCAATATCTCCGCAGGAATCGTTATTTTCCCAATGTCATGGACGATACCTGCCATGTGGATTCCTTCAATTTTATCCTGATCTAATCCCATCTCCGTGGCGATAGCACAGGCCAGATTCGCAGACCGGGACTGGTGACCGGCCGTATAGGGATCTCTTGACTCCACAGCACACACCAAGACCTGAATAGTCGTGCCGACCGCTCGCTTGAGGATTTCGAGGGTTTGTTCAAGTTTTTCCTCCGCCTCGCGTCGTTTTTTTGCGGTATACTGAACATGAGAAGCGAAGATGAGGAGAAAACACAGCACAATCAACCGCTGCCAAAAACCTCTGGTATCGATGCCTATAAGCATGGAAAAAAAAGAGGAATCCGTGGAGGTAATGACCGTGAGGACGGAGTCAACGATCCAGAAGACTGCGCCCAGTCCCAGACTGACCCAAAAAATAGAACCGTAGATACTTCCCTGTTTGTTGATCTTTTCCTGCACCTGTTGCTCCTCGATCTTCGCCCCTTCTCTTGAAGTGTTATGAAAGGTGACGACAGCGCAACTAATGCATAGACTTACAGGGGATGGATGTCAAGAGAAAAGGGTTGAACGGTAGCGTTGTGATGTCGTTTTTTGTTGCCGGAATAATAATAGTACAACCATTCCTGATTTTTTTCCTATCGTATTATCCCAATATCACTCCCAACCTTTGTTTCCTTCTCGCGGATTTTCCGGATTGCTTTCCTGAAGTGCGCATAACGCCTCGCCGATTCGGCGATGAGAAGAACGCCCAGAACAATAAAGACTAACCCGGCGCAAAAATAGAGCAGACCGCTCAGGAACTTCATGATAAAAAGACCGACTGACGTAAAGGCCAGGCCTGTCTGCATATATGAATGCATTGTCCTCTCGCGTGAAAGGAGGGTTTGCTCCTCCATAAGGAGCAGTTTTATCTCGTCGTTGCTCTCCATATCACGCACCATCCTATGAGTTGGTTTTTACTCTATCAGCACATAGTGGGAAATGGCAAGTTGTAAGATGAATCGTCCGTTTTATTTGGCGTTCTTATTACCTATAAAGAGTCGCCGGAGCTTGCTGTTATAATCGCTGCCATAGTAAGCTTTTAACCACCGCTTAATGGTGACCCCCGCGTATGTCTTAACCAACAGATTTCTCCATCTTCTTTTTATATCTCCCCAGGCATTAGCCAGAGGAACGGTGAAAATGGTATGCAACGGCAGATCATCGTGCAGCACGTTTTTTGCCCTCTGTTTTTCTAACAAATTACGTATAAACCGCCGGAAATAAAACTCGACAAACTGGATCGGAAAGCCAATGGTGGCAATGTACACCCAGTTCAGCCAGTTGCCATAATTTAATTTCCTGCTGATGAATCCTCCGAGGTACCTTTTTTTCATCAGTATTTTGGGCATGTTTTGCAGGTCATAGGCATCCAGCCCGTCCGGCCGGGGATCGTAACAAAGGAATAGGCCGTCATATTTATCCCAGCCTACCATCGAAAGAGGCAAGATACGACCTTCGCTCTCTAGCCTCGCCCTAAGCTCGGAACCGGGCAGCGGAACGGCATTAAGTAGTTGGATAGTGTCTATCCCCGATTTTTTGAAAAACTTTTTAAAATATTTAGCTCGCTGCTTTATAGTGAAAAAAGCGCTCTTCTGCCCATCATTGCGGGCGGGATAGCCAAAAATGAACATACCGTGCAAATAAAAATAGTTGGACAGTTTTTTAGAACGGGCAATCAACTTTTCCACGGTCACGCCTTTGCGCATTGCCCGCAATTCTTCGTTGATCGGACTTTCGTAACCAATGGCCAGCGTGGTAACGCCGGCCCAGCGCATAGCCTCGAGCAGTTCGTCATTTTCCGCCGCCTCAGAACGTACCTGGACAATAATATCGATTTTTTTCCGGAATTTCCTTTTATAATCGCCAATCCCCTTGCACAGCGCAATCGCCTCGGCCGGATTTTGAGCAAAATTATCGTCGGTGAAAAAGAAATTCTTGTATCCCAGATCAGTGTATTTAATCACCTGCCGCAAGGCCGTTTCAACCGAAGCGGATTTATAACTTCCATATTGCCTATTGACTACACAGAATTCGCAATTCCAATTGCAGCCCCGGCCTCTGTTGATAGGGACGGCACTCCATCTTTTTTTCAGGAATTTAACCAACGTCAAGTCAGTATCGACTAATACATTTAGATCGCGGATCGGCTGGCGCTTTCCGGTAAAGACATATGCACCGGTTTCGTCAAGAAAGCTGATCCCCGTAACTTGCGCTAATCCGGTCCGGTTCAAGGCAACATCGCCATTGTCCACCAGTACTGCCAGCAATTCTTTGATAGTCTCTTCCCCTTCACCATGAACGACAATATCAATGCCGGAATGAAGCGCTTCCTGGGGCAGGGCATCTACATGGCTGCCACCGGCAATGGTTATGGCGCCAAACCCCTTGTATTGCCCGGCTATCGAAAACATGCGGGGTATCGAGTTACTCATGCCGCCATAGAATAGCGCCAGTTGCGCTGGTTGTCGTGCCTGTAAGAAAGAATGGTCCGGCAAGCCAAGAAAATCTTGCGGCCCGTTGTAATTGTTTTCATCAATCGCGTAAACTTCTTTGCAATGGAGATGATTATTGATCTGGCTGATGACGGACAAAATCCCCACCGGAGGCATTTTTATCTTGGCGTATATATTATGCTGTGAATGCTGAGGGTATTGGGGAATAATACCGATTATGGTCAATTCTTTTTTCATGATTAAATTTGCTCCCTGTTTGTAATTAATCAGAAAAAATGCTTTACAAATAACTCTTTTGTAGAAAATTTAATCCCGCTGTTTGGAATCCCCCGGCTTCAGCCGGGGGAGGAATGCGGTGTAACCCGCGGGAGGTCGCGTTATCCTCTGCTTCGCGGGATAATTCATCCAGCAAGCTTCAGGGCACTGTGTTTCTGAAGTTTGGGTCTCATTATTATAAGGAGCCTCCGGCTCCTGCCGATGGGGGCTCCACTTCTTTCTTTTGAATAAGTAAGTTATAAAATCAGAAATGTCAATGCACTTAATTGAAGTTTGCTTTACAGTCCATCTTTACGCTTAGATAATTTCGTCCTGCAACAGATGAGCCCACTTTCAGTAATAAAATACAGACAATGCCAGGCGCTCCTTGTAACCTCGCGAAACCCCGCGTGACCTCGTCGCCACCTTTAGGTGGTTAGGTTATTCAGGTTATCAGGTTGCGCTGCTTCGGATTGCTCAAAGAGCACTCCCTTCCATATCCACCTCCGTCACTGATTCTGCCCGGCGCATGTTGGGTAACACCTCTCGGAAATTCTCCCGACCTCCGCCAGCGGAGGACTTGGAATGATATTATGACACAGCCTCTTAACCGGAAAAAAGATACCAGGGCCGAGTGGTTTTTGGGCGAACTCAATTTATCGTTTGCGGCGGCAGATGTTTTTTGTTATTCCTTCTTCATGGATCAGGAAATACTTTCACTTAGTACAAACGCGCGTCAATTAGGCATCGAGCTAAACGAACAGCAGCTGGTTCAATTTGATATTTATAAAAAAGAGCTTTTACAATGGAATGCCAAAACAAATTTAATCTCCGAAAATTCTTCGCAGGAAATTATCACGCGTCATTTTCTGGATTCGCTGACGGCACTGCAATTTATTGGCAAGCCCAATGCCCGGATTATTGATGTCGGCTGCGGCGCCGGTTTTCCCGGCCTTCCCTTAAAAATTGCGCTGCCCACTTTAAAGCTTTATCTTCTGGAAACCAATCGCAAAAAAGTTTCCTTTTTAAAACACATTATTCGTCTTTTAAATCTTTCGGCAGCGGTTGTTCTGCATGACCGCGTCGAAAACATTATTAAGGCAGATACATGGAAGAAAAAATTTGATGTTTTAATTTCCCGCGCGGCCTTTAAATTATCCGAACTTCTGCCGCAAGGCGAATATTTTCTCGACCGTGGAGGCAAAATCATTGCCCTGAAAGGCCCCAATGTTGATGAGGAACTTGCGCAGTGCTCATCCGTCAAAAATCAATACAAAATATATCAATTTATTCAGCATGATATAAACATACCTTTTTTTGAAGCACATCGTAAAATTATTATCGGGGAAAAGTAAAAAAACCTTCTAAAAAGATCTTTTTTATGTTAGTGCTAACGGCAGTTCTTGCAAAAGAATTTATTTTTATACGCTCAATAAAATAATGAATAAAATTATATGTATAGCAAATCAAAAAGGTGGTGTTGGCAAAACCACCACCGCGATAAATTTATCTGCCTCTCTGGCAGCTGCGGAAAAAAAAACTTTACTCATCGATGGTGATTCCCAGGGTAATTCAACCAGTGGGATAGGCTCGGAGAGAGATATTGTACAAAAAGCTAATTTATATCACGCCATGATCGGCCAGATGCCGCTGGGCGATGTGATTATCAACACGGTGATACCGCATCTCGATATAGTACCCTCTAATCAGGATCTCATTGGAATTGAGGTTGAGTTTGTCGGGATGGAGGAAAAAGAAAAACGGCTGCGTAATTTATTAAACGCTTTAGACAGGCATTATGATTTTATAGTAATTGATTGCCCGCCGTCGCTGGGCGTTATGACTGTCAATGCTCTTGTCGCTTCCGACTATTTGATTGTTCCTTTGCAGTGTGAGTATTTCGCTTTGGAGGGTTTGGGATATTTGCTCAATACTGTAAAACTGGTGAAAGCGCAATTAAACCCGCATCTCGTCTTGGGTGGTATCTTGCTGACGATGTTTGATCAGCGTAATTTACTATCGCATCGGGTCTCCGATGATGTTCGGAAACATTTTGGCGACAAGGTCTTTAAAACGGTGATCCCGCGCAATGTGCGGCTGTCGGAAAGCCCCAGCCACGGCTTACCTATTATTCTTTATGATATTAAATCGCGCGGCGCGCTGGCTTATATGGAAATGGCACAGGAAATAATTCGAGGGGGAATATAAATGGCACAAAAAAACGTGCTCGGCAAAGGGCTTGGCGCCATTTTTCCGGATTTAGTGAATGACTTCGACAAGAAAAAACCTGTTTTTTCCTGCGGAATTGAAGAATTACGGCCCAACCGTTATCAACCCCGCAAAAATTTTAATGACGGTACACAAAAGCAACTTATTGCTTCCATTAAAAGCACGGGTATTATTCAGCCGATTGTTGTCCGCAAAATTGACAATGGATATGAGATTATTGCCGGAGAGCGGCGTTGGCGGGCAGCTCAGGCCTCGGGCTTAAAAGATGTGCCTATCGTCATTCGCGAAGCGACAGATATGCAGGCGGCGGAAATGTCGCTGATTGAAAATATTCAACGGGAAGAATTAAATCCTCTGGAAGAAGCCACTGCCTATGTGACGTTAATCGAAACATTCAAACTTTCTCAGGAAGAAATTTCTTCCCGCGCGGGCAAGGATCGCTCGACAATTGCCAATACCATCCGTCTTTTGAAATTGCCGGCCAAAGTAAAAGAGGCTCTGGTGGAAAAGAAGATTTCTGCAGGTCATGCCCGCTGTTTATTGGCATGTAGTTCAACGGAAGAACAAATCACGGCGCTTGCTTTAATCTTAAAAAAGGATTTAAACGTCCGGGAAACGGAACGCTTAATCCAAAACGCACAAAAGCGACTCTCGCAGAAAATACCAGATTCCAAAAAAGATCGGTTCCTGAATGATCTCGAAAAAGCCTTAGCGTCAAAATTTATGGCGAAGGTGCAAATTAAGGGTTCTGCTAAAAAGGGCTTGATAGAAATTAGATATACATCTATGGATGAATTAAACCGGTTATCAGGTTTTATTCTCGATGATTTAAAATAATGGTAAGTTTTCCACTCCTATCAACAACTGTTGATAAGGTTGTTTATAAAGGTTGTTTAAATGGATGCATTTTGGGACAAAACGAGTAAACTAATTCAAGAAAAAATAAGTAAGCAAAATTTTGATACATGGATAAAACCTATCAAAGTTGTTGCCATGGAAGACAAGTGTGTCCAATTGGCCGTCCCCAATAAATTCTTTAAAGATTGGCTTTTAGATAATTATTCCTCAACGATTAAACAATCCCTGCAAGATGCCGCTGGTATTGCAGTTGATATTGATTTTGTCCTGTCAAAAAATAAAGAAAAGGGCCCGGAACCTGCGGCAGCGCACGCGACACACACCAAAAATGCTTCAGCTACAACAATCAGTAGAGGTAAAAACTTTTCTTTTCTTAATGATAACTATAATTTTGACAGGTTCGTGGTTGGCGCTTGTAATCAATTTGCTCACGCCGCTTCTATTGCCGTAGCCAAACAACCAGCCAAAAATTATAATCCTCTTTTTATTTATGGCGGCTCCGGTCTGGGAAAAACACATTTACTTAATGCCATCGGACTACTAACTACATCTACTCACCCGTCGCTCAACATTATGTATGTTTCCGCGGAAGAATTTATGAATGAAATGATTAATTCCATTCGTTATGACCGGATGCCTAAATTTAGAGAAAAATATAGGAATATCAGTTGTTTATTAATTGATGATATTCATTTTTTGGCGGGAAAAGACAGAACGCAGGAAGAATTTTTTCATACTTTCAACACATTACACGATTCGGGAAAACAAATAGTGGTCTCCAGCGATAAGTTCCCTAAAGATATTCCTAATCTGGAAAGTCGATTGCGTTCCCGTTTCGAATGGGGGCTGATTGCTGATATTCAACCACCGGAAATAGAAACTAAAATTGCCATCATCGAAAAGAAAATCCAGGAAAATAAAATAGATTTATCACATAACGTCGTCCACTATATCGCGTCTCATGTGGAATCCAACATTCGTGAACTAGAAGGCTTTTTAGTTAGAATCGGCGCTTATTCATCTCTCACCGGCAGGGAAATTGATCTAGATTTAGTTAAAGAAGTATTAAGCAGTTTAGTTAAGCACAATAAAAAAGGTGAGGTAAGTATTGAAGAAATAATTAAAGTTATATCTGGAAAATTAAATATAAAAATATCAGATATAAAAGCTCATAATAAAAATAAAAATATTGTCTTCGCCCGGCAAATTGCTATGTATTTGGCTAGAAAATTAACCAATAATTCTTTCCCTGATATCGGTCAAAAAATTGGCGGGAGAGACCATTCGACGGTAATTTATGCCAATAACAAAATTTTGAATGGTATTAAAGCGGATCCTAAATTAAAAATTTTAATTCAGGAAATTGAGGATATTTTAATCCACAAATCATAAACTTTTTTATACCATACTATAAACAGGTGATCGCTATTTTAAATTACTATAATTATTATAAAATAATTATTAATCAACATATCAACAACTCTTACTATTATTACTATTTATTTATATATATAAAAAAATAGGAAAAGAAAAAATAGGAACATGGAGGAAATATGGAATTTAAAATAAACAGAAACACCTTTCTTGATGGCATTCAAAAAACTTTAGGTATTGTAGAAAAAAAGACAACGATACCAATTTTAAATAATATTCTTTTAAAAGCGGAAGCCAATAAACTTAAAATAATTGCTACCGATAGAGAAATAAGTTTAATTTCCGATTATGATGTAGAGGTAGTGGAAAAAGGTGAAATAACGGTTTCAGCAAAAAAAATATATGAGATGGTCAGGGAAATTCAAGGTGAAGTTGTCTCTTTTACTCAAAAAAATAATATTGTAAAAATTTCATGTCAAAGAGCTTTTTATAAAATACCTGGTTTACCGGCAGAAGATTTCCCCAGTATTGTAGATGATCAGGAAATTCAACTTTATAAAATCAAGGGAATAGTAATTAAAGATTTAATTAATAAAACAGCATTTGCCATGGCTACAGACGAAACGAGAAAAAACTTAAATGGTGTTTTATTAGAAGCGGGAATGGATGGGGCGAATCATTTACTGCGGATGGTAGCTACTGACGGCCATAGATTAGCGCTGGCTAAGGGTTTTACCTCTGAATCTTCTTTGAAGATAGGAAAGGGAATTATTATCCCCCGTAAAGGATTAATGGAAATAAAAAGAATTATTGATGAAAATGAAGATATTCAAATTGGTCTGCATAAAAATATGTTTGTTGTGAAAACGGAAAATACTCTTTTAAAAGTTGGTTTGGTTGATGCGGATTACCCTGATTATAAAAAAGTTATTCCTGCGGAAAAAGGAATTAGCGTTACTCTGGAAAGAGAATCTTTCCTGCATGCCTTAAAAAGAATGAGTGTTGTATCTTCTGAACGGTATGGAGGAGTGATTCTCTCTTTTTCGGAAGGTAAAGTTACACTTAATTCGACAAATCTGGATGTTGGTGAAGCAACGGAAGAAATAGATATAGCTTATAGTGGTGAGGTTATTGATAGTGGATTTAATGTGAACTACTTAATTGACGCTATATCGGTAATTAACAAAGATAATATCTTGTTTGAAGTTGGGGTGGGATTAAAACCATCGATGATAAAACAGGATGAAGATGATAGTTATTTGTGTATAATTATGCCATTAAAAATCTAGTAATAGAGAGGAAGTTTAAAAGCAGATATGACACATAAGTATGATGCGGATAGCATTAAAGTTTTAGAAGGTCTGGAGGCCGTGCGCATAAGACCTGCTATGTATATCGGTTCCACCGGCAAAGAAGGTCTACATCACCTGGTTTATGAAGTAGTTGATAATAGTATCGATGAAGCGGCCGGTGGTTATTGCGATACGATCACAGTCAAAATAAGATTAGATAATAGTATTGTTGTGGATGATAACGGCCGCGGTATTCCGGTAGATATTCATAAAACGGAAGGTGTGTCGGCAGCGGAAGTTGTTATGACCAAGCTGCATGCCGGCGGTAAATTCTCCAATGATTCGTACAAAATATCAGGCGGTTTGCATGGCGTTGGCGTTTCTGTTGTAAATGCTCTATCTAAATCCTGCGAATTGGAAGTAAGACGGGATGGAAATGTTTACACGCAATCTTATGTACGAGGCGTTCCTGTCGCACCACTGGAAATGGTGGGCAAAACAAGAGGCAAGGGAACTAAAGTAACTTTTTTGCCTGATGATGAAATATTTGAAGAGAGTGAATTCAGTTTTGATATTATTGCGAATCGTTTGCGCGAGTTGGCTTTTTTAAATTCAGGCGTCAAAATTAATTTAATAGATGAACGCACAGGCAAACAAAATGAATTCTTTTATAAAGGTGGAATAGTCTCATTTGTCGAATATATTAACCGCAATAAGAAAGTGTTACATAAGAACCCGATTTTTATTTCCGGCGCCAAGGAAGATTGTTCAGTAGAAGTTGCTCTGCAGTATAATGAAACTTATCTGGACAATATTTTTGCCTTTGCCAACAGCATTAACACCACGGAAGGTGGCACTCATCTGATCGGCTTCCGATCGGCGCTTACTCGTGTTTTCAATAATTACGCCACCAACAATAAAATCATTAAAGACGGCAAGGAATCCTTGCGCGGTGAAGATTTAAGAGAAGGATTGGCGTGTGTCATCAGTGTTAAAGTTAAGAATCCGCAGTTTGAAGGACAGACCAAAACCAAGCTGGGCAACTCTGAGGTGCGTGGCTTGGTGGAAGGAATAGTTTACGAAAAAATTGGCAGTTACCTGGAGGAAAATCCATCTGTCGCTAAACAAATACTGAATAAATGTATGGAGGCGGCGCGAGCCAGGGAAGCGGCCAGACGTGCCAAGGAATTAACCCGCCGCAAAAGCGCATTAGAAGTTGGCGCACTGCCGGGCAAACTTGCCGATTGTCAGGAAAAAGATCCGGCATTGAGTGAAATATATCTGGTGGAAGGTGATTCCGCCGGCGGCTCTGCCAAGCAGGGTAGGGACCGGAAGAATCAAGCCATTCTGCCCCTGCGCGGCAAGGTATTGAACGTGGAGAAAGCACGTTTTGATAAAATGCTGCAAAATGAAGAAATTAAAACGATGGTTACGGCCTTTGGAGCGGGTATTGGCGCCGATGATTATGATATTAGCAAA
This sequence comes from Syntrophaceae bacterium, assembly GCA_003139775.1. Taxonomy (GTDB): domain Bacteria; phylum Desulfobacterota; class Syntrophia; order Syntrophales; family Smithellaceae; genus Smithella. The sequence continues at coordinate 23,646 of PLGI01000080.1, forward strand.
CTGCGGTATCACAAGGTTATTATCATGACCGATGCCGATGTCGATGGTTCTCATATCCGCACGCTGCTTTTAACCTTCTTTTTCCGGCAAATGAGGGAGCTGATTGAACGAGGATATTTGTTTATCGCTCAGCCGCCGCTATTTAAAGTTGTGGAGAAAAAACAGGAATTCTACCTTCAGAATGAAGACCAGATGAAAAACTACATTCTGGAAAACGGCGTGGAAAAAGTACAACTGGTCATGGGCGACGGCTCTCCATTTCCGGTAACCGGCAGTAAATTATTGCTCTTGATCAAGAAAGTTATGCGGATTGAAGACCTGCTTGACCGGTTTGAAAAGGAAGGCCGCGACAGAAATCTCATTCGCATTTTGGCGGGTGATCCTACGTTAACTGACGATAGCTTTAAAAATGAAAAATCGCTTTTGTCAATAGCTAAAAGAACAGGCACTGCCTTGGGCGAGAGTTTTTCCGATTTTAACATTGAACAGGACGAGGATCATGGCGGGTTCAAAATAGTTTTTAATCTGACAAAGAATGGACAACTATTTCCATCCTGTCTGAATAGGGAGGTCTTTCGCACGCCACAATTCGCGGATATTCGGTCATTGCTGGATCAGGTTTCCATTATGGGCGAGGCTCCATACAGCGACAAAGGCGATGAAGCTTCAACGCCTGTCCTTCTGGAGAGTTCCAAGGCGCTCGTAGATCATATTGTCACTATGGGCAAGAAAGGACTGGCCGTCCAGCGCTACAAAGGCCTGGGTGAAATGAACCCTGAACAGCTTTGGGAAACCACGATGAATCCGGAAAAACGCACACTTCTGCAAGTGGGAGTAGAAGACGCCGTTTTGGCTGATGAAATCTTTACCACCCTCATGGGCGATCAGGTGGAACCGAGACGTGATTTCATCTATCAAAATGCCCTGGATGTTTCTAATTTGGACATTTAGCAAGTAGAAATTATTCTCTGTGCTTTTCTACCCTTCAAGGAGGTACGGAAAAGAGTGGCAGAAAATAAATTTCGTTAACGCTCTTATCCCGTTTATCGGGATTAGAAAAAATTTTTAGATTAATGATTATGCCGGCTGAAAAATCAGCCAGCTTTTTATTGAGAGAGGATTAAACAAAATGGAACGTGATATCCACCACAAGCAAACACTGGTGAATATAGAAGATGAAATGAAAAAATCCTACATGGATTACGCCATGAGCGTCATCATCGGCCGGGCAATTCCCGATGTGCGTGACGGCCTCAAACCGGTGCATCGCCGGATTTTATATGCCATGTATGAAATGGGCAACCGCCATAACAAACCCTACAAAAAATCCGCCCGTATCGTCGGTGAGATCATGGGTAAATATCATCCGCACGGCGATGCGGCCATTTATGATACCATGGTGCGTATGGCCCAGGATTTTTCTCTGCGCTACATGCTGGTGGACGGACAGGGCAACTTCGGTTCGATTGATGGCGATCCGCCCGCGGCCATGCGTTATACGGAAAGTCGTTTGGCGCGCATTTCTGATGAAGTGCTGGCCGATCTGGAAAAAGACACAGTCGATTATGTGCCCAACTATGACGAATCCCTGCAGGAGCCTTCTCTGCTGGCTTCGCGCATTCCACTTTTACTGCTTAACGGCACTTCCGGCATCGCTGTCGGTATGGCGACCAATATTCCGCCTCATAATCTGAAGGAAATTATCAACGGCACCATCGCCTGCATTAAGAATCCTGATATTACCATTGAACAACTTATGCGTCATATTCCGGGTCCTGATTTTCCAACTGCCGGATTTATCAATGGCCGGGAAGGAATTCTTTCCGCCTATAAAACTGGACGCGGTATCATCCGCATCCGGGCGCGAGCACTTATTGAAAAGAACGCCCGCAACGATAGAGAAACCATCGTCCTTACAGAACTGCCGTATCAGGTCAACAAGTCTACACTGATCGAAAAAATAGCCGAACTGGTGCGCGATAAAAAGATTTCCGGTATTGCCGATTTACGGGACGAATCAGACCGCGAAGGCATCCGCGTGGTCATCGAGCTCAAGCGGGATGAAAATTCAGCCATCATCCTCAACCAGCTCTATAAATTCACGCAAATGGAAGTCTCCTTAGGCGTCATCATGCTGGCGATATCCGAAAACAGGCCGCAGGTTTTTAACCTCAAAGAAGTGCTCGAAAAATTCATCAGCTTCCGCAGGGATGTTGTTGTCCGCCGCACGCAGTTTGATCTGGCACGCGCCAAAGATAGAGCGCATATTTTAGAAGGCTACATTATTGCCTTAAATAATATTGACGAAATCATTAAAGTCATCAAAGCGTCGAAGACTCCCGCGGAAGCGGCCGTGCAGTTATGCGCAAAATTTAGTTTATCGGAAATTCAGGCCAAAGCCATTCTGGAGATGAGGCTGCAACGTCTGACCGGTTTGGAACGAGCCAAGATCGACGAGGAATACGCCGAGGTTAACGCCCTGATCGCCTATCTGAGCGCCATTCTGGCCGATCCGCTAAAAGTTCTGCAAGTTATCATTGACGAACTTAATGAAATTAAGGAACGTTACGGCGATGAACGCCGCACGGAAATTGTCGCCAGCTCGGAAGATATCAATATTGAAGATATGATTGTGGAAGAAGACATGGTCGTGACGATATCCCATTCCGGCTATATCAAACGCAACGCGGTGAGCCTCTACAAGAGCCAGCACCGCGGTGGTCGCGGCAAGATGGGCATGGGCACGAAGGAAGAAGATTTTGTGGAAAAAATCTTTATTGCCTCCACGCACCATTATTTACTTGTCTTCACCAGCGCGGGCAAGGTGCATTGGTTGAAAGTGTATCAAATACCTCAGGCTGGCCGTGCCGCTAAAGGCAAAGCTATGATCAATCTGGTTAGCCTGGCGCCGGGTGAAAGTGTCCGGGCAACATTGCCGGTAAAAGAATTTGTTGAAGATAAATTTATTGTGATGGTCACTAAAAAAGGAATCATCAAAAAAACGGAACTGGCCGCTTACGCCAACCCGCGTAACGGCGGCATCATTGCCGTTTCTATTGATGAAGGCGATGAACTGGTTGATGTTCAATTGACCATGGGCAATCAGGATATCTTTTTAGCAACAAGGCTGGGCATGGCCATTCGTTTCAAGGAAGACGATGTGCGGGATATGGGCAGAACAGCCCGCGGTGTGCGCGGCATCAATCTGGACGAAGGTGATGATGTTATCGGTGTGGATATTCCCGCCGAAGGCGCTTTCCTGCTCACGGTTTCCGAAAATGGATTTGGCAAGTGCACGCCGATTGATGAATACCGTGTGCAAACCCGTGGCGGCAAAGGAACGATCAATTTAAAAACGGTGGCAAAAGTCGGCAATGTTTCCGGCGTGCTGCAAGTTGCCGGTGAAGAAAACGTCATGCTGATTAGCAATGCCGGCAAAGTGATCCGATTGAAGGTGCAGGAAATACCGGTGAATCATCGCGTCACGCAGGGAGTGAAACTTATTGAACTTGATCCGGAAGAAAAACTTGTCGGCGTCGCCCGCACTACTTCCGAGGCCGAAGGCCGAGATGACGAAACCAACGGCAATGGTGACGATGAAACAGATCTGACAACCGAAGAAAACGGAACACCAGAAGAAAATTAAATTATCATTTCAAAAAGATATGGTTAAAAAAGGGCGCCGCAAAGCGCCTTTTTTAATCGTATGGCGTAAGCTTGTTGAATCTTTCATATTAGGTTATAATCTGCCCATGTCCAATTACAAATTCTTTGACCATACAGCCGATATTGGCGTCGAAATCTCAGGACGGACTAAAAAGGAACTGTTTGCCAACGCCTCTAATGCAATGTTTGATATTTTAATAGAGAGCAATGACAATAAAAGTACATCAGCCGAAAAGACACAAAAGCGGCAAAGAACAGTAACCGTGGATGGAAAGGATCCGGAAGACCTGATGATTAATTTTTTACGGGAACTTCTATACTGGTTTAACGGTACAGGTTGGATCGTCAGCCATTGCAAGATAATGGAGTGCGGCAATAAAAGATTGAAGGCGAAATTAATGGGCGAGCCATACAATAAAAAGAAGCATTCGATTAAAACTGAAATTAAGGCGGTAACCTATTCCGGCTTGAATGTGGAGCAACAAAAGTCAGGCTGGAGGGCGAGGGTGATTTTTGATGTCTGATAAGAGACTTGAACTTGCGTCATGCCGATGCATGAGGCTGAGTCATAATTGTAAAAAATTGATTGTGCGTAATGAGTAATGGCCCCCACTGGCGGGAACAGGGAGTGAAAGTTTTTTAAAACATGCTTAATTGTGCTCATTTACGCATGACGTGCATTCATCTACCTCCGTCACTGCGTGACACCTCCGCCGGCGGAGGAGATTAAGCGGACATGCATATTTAAAATATTTTGAGTATTAAAATGTCTGAAATTAAATTGGAAAAGATGGATGATAACCGCTGGCTGCTTCCCCAGACAGGGGGAATGAGAGTCCCGGGGATGATCTATGCCAATGAAAAAATTTATCAGCTTTTAAAAGGCGATGAAAGTGCCCGGCAGGTGGCCAATGTCGCGCATTTGCCCGGCATAGTTAATTATTCGCTGGCGATGCCGGATGTTCACTGGGGTTATGGTTTTCCTATCGGGGGTGTGGCGGCCTTTGATCTGGATGGCGGCATTATTTCTCCGGGCGGTGTCGGCTACGACATCAACTGCGGCTGCCGCCTTATTGCCACTAATTTATCTTTGGGAGACATTAAAAACCGACTCAGTGATTTAACGACTGCCTTGTATCAGCGTATACCTTCCGGCGTCGGTTCTACTGGTTCTGTGAAATTGTCAGGCAAAGATCAAAAAAAGGTGCTGGAAGAAGGCTCTAAATGGGCGGTGAAAGCCGGTTTTGGCCTGCAGGAAGATTTGGAAACGACAGAAGACGGCGGCGCGATGGATGGGGCTGATCCCGAGCAGGTATCGGCGCGCGCGTTGGAGCGGGGCAAGCAGCAACTAGGCACACTGGGTTCCGGCAATCATTTTATGGAAATTGAAGTTGTGCAGGACATATTCGATGAAACCGCGGCGCAGGTGTTTGGTTTGTGCAAAGGGCAGATCATTATCATGATTCATGCCGGTTCGCGCGGTTTGGGTTATCAGATTTGCGATGATTATCTGGCTTTGATGGTCAAGCATGCGAATGAAACAGGCATTGAACTGCCGGATAGACAACTGGCCTGCGCGTATCTCGATTCAGCAAGAGGAAAAAATTATCTGGCTGCCATGGCCTGCGGCGCCAACTATGCCTGGGCTAACCGGCAATTGCTAATGCATCGCACAAGAGAAATATTTGAAAAAACTCTGCGGATGTCGCCGCGAGAACTGGGAATGCGTTTGGTTTACGATGTCTGTCATAACATTGCCAAAATAGAAGAATTTAGCATTCAGGGGAAAATGAAGAAACTTTGCGTCCACCGTAAAGGCGCGACACGCGCGTTTCCCGCCGGGCATGATGCTCTGCCTGCGCGCTATAAAAGTGTCGGCCAGCCGGTGCTTATTCCGGGAGATATGGGAACTGGTTCTTATGTTTTAGTTGGTCAGGAAAAAGCGATGGAAGAGACTTTCGGCAGTGCCTGTCATGGTGCGGGACGAGTGATGAGTCGGACGCAGGCAACCAAAGTGAGCCAGGGACGCTCCATTGCCCGCGAACTGGCTGATCAGGGAGTTTTAGTTATGGCTTCCAGTAAGGGAACTTTAAGGGAAGAAATGCCGGAGGCGTATAAAAATGTGCAGGACGTTGTGCAGGTGATGCATGAGTCGGGGATTGCGAAAAAGGTAGCGAAGCTAAAAGCACTATCCTGCATCAAAGGTTGATGACTCCGTAAAACGCCCATATGCTGCGTTGTGCGTCAGCCATCGTCGTTGCAGCGTACGCCAAAAGTACGCCTCACTCCTATGGCTTCGCACGCCTTGCCTCTGAACATTTTACGAAGCCATCAAAATTTAATAAATTCTGTTTTGTGGAAAAAAGATAGAAGCTGTTGTAAAAGGAGTTGAAAATATTTCCGGGAGAACAACATGACAGAAATCATTTTTGATAAGAACGAAGATTGGGAAACAAGAATCCTGTGCAGTGATGAATCATGTATCGGTACCATCGGCCCTAATGGTAAATGCAGGGAATGCGGCAAACCTTACGAAGGTGAACTGCCCGCAGAATATGGCGCAAGCAGTGAACATGCTGTTATGGTGGAGGAGCAAAAACCAGTTTCTTCAACGACGGATACAGATTCTGACGAGTGGAGTAAAAGAGTTTTATGCAGTGACGAATCCTGCATCGGAACTATAGGAGAAGATGGCAAATGCAAGGAGTGTGGCAAACCGCTCTAAACATAAATGACAGGCAATGATTTTACGGAAAATAAGTTTTAATTAAGATGAAATAAACTTATGACTGTTGAAAAAACAAAAATAACTCAAATATTGCTATTTGTTTTCCGATATATCCCTAGAAGCATTCGTAAGGAATTGTTTATAACTTTATTCTCACTTTTTTACCGTCTAAGTTTCAAAAATCGCTTAATAACTCTGCACAATCTCCAGCGTTCTTTTCCGGAAAAAAATTTAAAAGAAATAATCAGAATCGCCAAAGGGGTCTATTGCCATTTTGCCATTGTGGCCGCTGAATTTTTCGATATGCCTTATATTAACAAAGAAAATATTCACAAATGGGTTGAGATCGAAGGTCTGGAAAATTTTCAGGCTGCCATTGCCCGAGGAAAAGGCGTCCTTTCCATAGTTGCTCATTTTGGCAACTGGGAGCTAATGACTATCGCTGTTCCTATCTGCCTACAACCAATGTACATAGTTTACCGTCCGTTGGATAATCCGGTTATTGATAACATGGTTGAATATGTGCGGACAATGAATGGGAATGTCCTGATTCCCAAAGGTGGATCAGGGAAACTGGTTATGGAATTACTAAAAGAGAATCAGGCGATAGGAATTCTCAGTGACCAGAACGTCGCTAAGGCTGAAGGTGTTTTTGTTGATTTTTTTGGCCGTCCAGCTTGCACCGGTGTCGGGCTTGCGGTTATGGCTATGCGCTCCGGCGCGCCCGTGGTTCCGGCTTTCATGGCCAGGCAGAAGTCGGGCAGATACAAGTTTATCCTAAAACCTGCCATTGAGGCTGTTTGTACGGACAATTATGAGGCCGATTTAGTGGTAAATACTCAGCGTTTCACAAAAATCGTAGAAGAAATTGTTCGCGAATATCCCGACCAGTGGTTCTGGTTCCACCAGCGCTGGAAAACGAAGAAATGGCAAACATAGATGATCTGATTGTAGTGTAGTGATAGCCAGCTTAATCTTTTCCTTAAAAAACAGGGCGCTGTCCCTAAGTTTTATGAAGTGATGAGTCCTGCATCGGCACTATTGGTCCCGATGGCCGGTATCGTGAATGCGGTAAACCCGGTAAGTAATAAAATATAACGGATATCATGCAGCCCAATTCCAGACCAAACATAAAAAATCAAGACGATTGTATTTGCTGATTGCACCACAGTTTGATGAAACGAGAAAACCGATCCTTGTAAAATAGGTCGCTGTTCCTAATTTCTGGCGGCATGGACATACAAGTGCAACGCTAAGTTAGGAGTTTCCCTCAGCAGCTGGGAGGCGTGCGACTATGTCTGGCTCCAAAAACAACTTCTCTAGCAATTTGCCATCACTATTTGCAACGTGCTTGTTGAGGATGAAATTGAACGTTAGTCCGTAACCACACAATCTATCGTTGGACTGAATGATAGTATTAAAGTCTGCGGCCCTGTATACAAAAACTTTTGATAAATCTAGATTGTCTATAGAACTGCGAGGGTCAACTAATAATACTGCGTCAGGCAAAGTTGGGCATTCACCCCAAGTCCAGTGAGCGAGCTTATTTCTATCCTTTTCATTTGTTTTTGCAATAGCCAAAATCGCTCTAAGCACACGAAGTTCATCAGGACGAGCAGTTAATGCAGATGTGGCTGCGGCAGCAATGGCTGCGTTTTTCGCGGACTGTCCCTCTAGTGATAAAAAAACATCTGCTGCAAGGGAACCATGGCCACCGAACAAGTCAATGAACAAGCGAAGTAGGAATGCTTCTACGTTGGACCAAGAGGCAAGAGCTTCGATCGCAAGAACAGCTAAATCAGGATGACGAGATAGGGGGCGATCACCTGCGTTGCCAATAATAACACCTGGATTTGAAATTACTCGAGATAGGGGCTGTGGCATTGCAACTCCTAATAATGTTTAAAGATGTACTTTGCACAAGGGGCAATTCCCTTTGCGCTTTTTATTGTCGGCGAGTCTCAAATCCCCATTCGCTTCGCTCAGGGGATAGTTCGACTAACGAATATTACTGCGTATGCTTGTAATATTCGAGTCTCACTAAAAGTCGTAGAGTTGTGCTCCCGGTACCACCTTGAAATTATGCTTCAGCAGTACCTCAATGGCCTTTTCCGGGTTGTCGAAGCGGAAGATGATGACGGCGTTCTGCCCGCTTTTCTCGACAAAGGCATAAATATATTCGACGTTGATACCTTCTTTGGAAACAACTTCCATGATGCTGTGCAGGCCACCCGGTTTGTCGGGAACTTCCACGGCAACAACAGGGGTTTTACTGACGCGAAAGCCATTATCCTTGAGCACCTTATTTGCTTTTTCGACATCATTGACGATCAAACGCAGAATGCCGAAATCAACTGTTTCCGCCAGCGACAGAGTTCTAATATTGATGTTGGCGTCCTTGAGCGCGCCTGTCGCATGCTCAAGTGAGCCAGGTTTGTTTTCCAGAAAAACGGATATTTGTTCTACTTTCATAGTAACCCCCTTATTGATTTAATAATGGCGTTTATCGATAATTTTCGCCCCTGCTTTCAGAGTATTGGGCTCAACAAGTTTAACACGTGCTGTTATGCCCAGATAGTCTGTCATGTCCTTGATAATTCTCTTTTCCATCTTCTGCAATTCCTTGACGCTGCCGGAGTCGCTGAATATTTTTTCGTTGACCTCCACCTGCAGGTCGAGGGAATCCAGCGCGCCCACCTTATCAACGATTATTTGATAATTGGGCTGCAAGCCTTCGATATCAACTAAAATGGCTTCTATCTGCGATGGGAAGATATTGACGCCGCGGATAATCAGCATGTCATCGCTTCGTTTTAAGACTCTTTCCATTTTTACATGACTGCGGCCGCAGCGGCAAGGTTCGGTAATCAGGCGCGATATGTCGCCCGTACGGTAGCGGATGAGTGGACCAGCTTCCTTGGTCAGGGTTGTGAAAACCAGTTCGCCTTCTTCGCCCTCGGGTAGGACTTCTCCGGTTTTGGGATTTATTGTTTCGACAATAAAATGATCTTCAAAAATGTGCATTCCATTGCGGCCTTCCAGACATTCCATCGCCATGCCCGGGCCGATAACTTCCGATAGTCCAAAGAGATCCAGCGCGGTTATTCCGAAAGCTTTTTCAATTTCATCACGCGTCGCCTTGTTCCATGGCTCCGCTCCGAAAATACCCACGCGCAGTTGCAGGGATTTCATATCCACGCCCAGAGCGTTGCCTTCTTCGGCCAGATGCAGCGCGTATGAAGGAGTGGAGCAAATTACAGTCGGCCCGAAATCCTGCAAGATCATGATTTGCCTTTTAGCGTTTCCTCCGGACATGGGAATAACACTGGCGCCTATTTTTTCCGCGCCGTAATGCAATCCCAGTCCGCCGGTGAACAATCCGTAACCGAAGGCGTTATGAATAATATCGTTTTTTGTTATTCCCGCAGCAACAAGACAACGCGCGATAAGATCCGACCATGTTTCAATATCGCGTTTGGTATAACCGAAAACAGCGGACCGGCCGCTGGTGCCGGAAGAAGCGTGCAAACGAACGATACTGCTCATGGGCACGGAAAATAAACCGAACGGGTAATTATCACGTAAATCCTTTCTGGTGATGAAGGGAAGTTTTTTCATATCGGTAATTGATTTTATATCGTCGGGTTTGATTTTGGCGGCATCGAAGGATTTTTTATAAAATCCCACAGTATGGTAAACCCGCTCCAAAACCTGCTGTAGTCTTTTGACCTGCAAGGATTTGATTACTTCACGGGGCATGGTTTCAAATTCTTCGTTGTAGATCATAGAGGTGCCTCCCTTATATAGTGGATACCGGACGGAAAGAAGTCTAACAAAACTTTAGGTCTCTGGCAAGAAACTTTCCACGGCATAGGCTGGAGACCTTTGCAAAACTTCTCTATTCGTCATACCGGCGAAGGCCGGTATCTAGGAAATGCTTGATAATACTGGATACCGGCCTTCGCCGGTATGACATAATTGTTGGTGTTATATAGTTTTGCAAAGGTATCGGCATTAGGAAAGCCGTTTTGATAAAGGCGTCTTGGAGAAGTTTGTTTTATTTTTTAAATAAGGGTTCTTGCTTAATATAGTTATCGGCCAGGATAATCCCTAAAACAGTTTTAGCGTCAATTATTTCGCCGTTTTTTAATAATTCCTGCGCTTGAGAAAAAGTGGTAGGGATTGTTTCAATGAATTCATCTTCGTCGGGAGTAAGCGGCGCGATGAAAAGATCCTTCGCCAGAAAAAAATACATATATTCGTTGCAGTATCCCGGCAGTAAATAGCCTTCAAAGAGTTTTAAAAGAGCTTTGGCTTTAAAGCCGGTTTCTTCGGCCAGTTCCCTTTGGGCGCAGACAGCCGGTGATTCTTCTAAATTATCCAGCGAGCCGGCCGGAATTTCCAGAAGATTTTTTTTAACAGCGGTTCGGTATTGTTTGATGAGAATTAATTCGTTTTTATCGTTGATGGCGACAATGGCTACTGTTGGATTGTGATTTATCCAGCTTTGTTTAGTTGATTTGCCGTTGGGCAGATCAACTTCTTCTTCCCAAACATCAAAAATTTTACATTGGTACACTAAAGATGTTTTATTTTTTTTCATCAACGCGTCGCTTAATTCAGTTTGTCTTGATTATGGATAACAAATATTTTTCGATTTCTTCTTTCGGCAGAGCTCCGGTTACTTGTTTAACAAGCTTTCCTTCCTTAAAAAAAAGCATGGTTGGAATACTGCGAATGCCATATTGCGAAGCGGTATGCGGATTTTCATCAACGTTCAGCTTTACGACTTTTACGCCATTGGCATAATCAGAAGCCAGCTCGTCAATTATTGGTGATAAAGTCCGGCAGGGACCGCACCATGGTGCCCAACAATCCACGAGAACCGATGTATCGGCAGTCAGGACTTCACGGGTAAAGGTATTATCCGTTACTTCGAAAGCCGCGATTTTTTGTTGCGAGATTACCAGCGGGTCGTGACATTTGCCGCATATGGGTTTTTGATTTAAACGATCTTCAGGCATTCTGTTTTTTGTGCCGCATTTCAGACATGGAATTATTAAGTCATCCAGCGAAGCGCCGCATTTGCCACAGACAGATCTGCCCTGTAGTTTTTTGTGAGGTATTCTGTTTTTTGTGCCGCAATTGAGGCAGCGGATAATTACGTTGTCAGGCATATTAATCAAACCTCGTTAATTATTATCTCTTTTTTGCCGGAAAAAGGCAAATTATATAGCAACACTCACATAGACCGGCTTAAGTATGCGAATGAGTTCAGCTGAGGGCATATGCGCCAGCAAACCGCGGCTGCCCGCGTTAATAAAAATTTCCGGCAAATCGGCTATGGTACTTTCCATATACACCTGCATTGCTTTTTTTGTGCCGAAAGGCGAAGTGCCGCCAACTTTATAGCCGGTATGTTTTTCTGCAATTACTGGATTGCAGGGTGAAATCGACTTTACGCCAATAATGCGGGCTATTGATTTTGTGGAAACTTCTTTATCACCGTGCATCAAAATAATCAGGGGCTTACCTGCTTCGTCTTCCATCACCAACGTTTTAATAACGCGGTGTTCGTCAACGCCCAATTTGCCTGCTGCTCTTTCTGTTCCGCCCCTTTCCTCGTATTGGTAAGTATGCAGAGTAAAATCAGCCCTTTGCGCCTTCAGGGCTAAAATAGCGGGTGTTGTCGGAATTTTTTCTTTAGTCATTAGAAATTATAATAACAATTAAAACTAAAAAAGCAATACAGACGGGGTAGCAAGGGTATGAAATGTCATAGGACAAGGTTTCTTTACATCCGGCGTAAAGATCAACAGTAAATCATCCTTCCTGAAAGAAATAAAACGTTATCCTTGTCAGATATTCTTGCTTTCAATCAGTAATCAATAAAAACTTCCCAAAAAGCATTACACCTGATATTAGAAAAGGCACTTGGAGAAAGTGAAAATATAACAGGAGAACCAAAACGATGATTTACAATGAAGAATATGAAACTCTGCCCAGAGAAGCCCTGAAAGCATTGCAATTAAAAAGATTACAGCAAATTGTTAATCTGGTCTATAACAACGTCGATTTTTATAAAAAGTCCTTCGACAAAGAGGGAGTAACCCCTGATGACCTCAAAACTCTTGATGACGTTAAGCGATTTCCCTTTACCTCAAAGCAGGATTTGCGGGATAATTATCCTTTTGGAATGTTTGCCGTACCGATGAGTAATGTTGTCCGCCTGCATGCGTCATCGGGAACAACAGGCCGCTCTACCGTAGTCGGATACACGAAGCGCGATATCGACACCTGGGCGGAACTGATAGCTCGCTGCCTCGTCGCCGCCAATCTTACCAAAGGTGACGTTATCCATAATGCTTATGGCTATGGTCTGTTTACAGGCGGCCTGGGTCTTCATTACGGAGCGGAAAAGCTCGGGGCCAGCGTTATCCCCATGTCCGGCGGCAATACCAAGCGGCAACTGATGATTCTCCAGGATTTCGGTCCGACAGCAATCTGCTGCACTCCTTCTTATGCGCTGAATCTGGCGGAGCAGGGGCAGGCTATGGGTATAGATATGCGTTCCTTAAAACTGCGCGTGGGCATCTTCGGCGCTGAACCCTGGAGCGAACAAATGCGCCGGCAGATTGAAGAGGCCTTTGACATTAAAGCTCTAAATATCTACGGCCTTTCCGAGATCATGGGACCCGGTGTTGCCATGGAATGCAGCGACGTGAAGGAAGGTATGCATATTTTTGAAGATCATTTTCTGGTGGAGACCATCAATCCGAAAACGGGCGAGGTTCTCCCTCCCGGCGAGCAGGGCGAACTGGTCTTTACAACTCTGACCAAAGAGGCTTTTCCTCTGATACGTTACCGGACCCGTGATATTTCCCGTCTGTATCCGATACCCTGTCGCTGCGGCCGAACGTCTTACCGTATGGATCGCGTTATGGGCAGGAGCGATGATATGCTCATCATCCGGGGCGTCAATGTCTTTCCCTCACAGATCGAGGCCGTACTGATTGCAATCGAAGGCCTGGAACCCCATTATCAGCTTATTGTTGATCGTGTAGGCACTCTTGATACTCTGGAGGTACAGGTTGAAGTTACGGATAGCCAGTTTGTCAATGCTGATGAAGTGAAGGAGCTGCAGAAACTGGAAAAGCAATTGATCAAGGATATGAAAGACTATCTGGGAATTACGGCTAAGGTCAAACTCGTGGAACCCCAAACCATTCAGCGCTCCGAAGGTAAGGCCAGTCGGGTGATTGATAAACGGAAAATATAATTACTTATGTCATTTTTACTGAAACTTTATAAATACCTGATGTATTGACATTGCTACACTCACAATAAAGGTGTCGACAAGGATATTTTTATTCTCCTTTGTGACAGAATGCTGTCATGTATGTTTCGACCAGTATTCCTCAACTTTTTTTAAACAACAAAAGTGTGGATAAGTAGATACCGTTCTTGTCAAGCGCAAGTTGGCTTATAATTTGGATCATACATTTTGCCTGATTTCAGGACTCCAAAGATAACATGAACCAATTTACGCATTATCGCACAGACAATTACTTTCCCATTTTTCCCTCTTTCTTTCAGTCTAAAGTTATAAATATTACAAATATTCACACTGGTAAAAAGCTGCGTTCTAATCAACCTTGCAAGTGCAAACTCATTCTCCTCTGAGAAGGTTTATGATACTGTACGAGTTATTGAACAAAGCAATGGGAAAAGGATCTAATCTACAAAACATGTTCTCAGGCATCAGGTGAAAGACAGATTCACTTCTCCCATTTACTATGATATTTTATACCATACGCTAAATTATAAGAACACAAGGTGTAAGAAATAACCGATAAGACTTAATTAAACAACGTCCTCTTGATTTTACATTGATTTTAAGTTATTTGTGCAAAACATATCTTTGCTAGGGAGAATTAAGTTGCAATTTAATCCTTGCATGAAACATAAACTTATCCGCAATTCCGTGCGGCATTTCGCAGAAACCGAACTTGCTCCTATTGCCGCCGAAATAGACCGCGATGCTACATTTCCCCTCGATGTCATTGAAAAAATGAAAACGCTTAATTATTTCGGCCTGCAGGTGCCGAAGGAATTCGGCGGGGCGGCCATGGATTCAATCAGCGCGGCGATAGTTATGGAAGAAATTTCCCGTGTATGCGCGGCGGTCGGTTTATGCGTTACTGTGCACAATGGCGTTGCTGTTTATCCGTTTATCCGGTTTGCGACACCGGAGCAGAAAAAACATTATTTGCCTAAGTTGGCCAGCGGTGAAATTATCGGCGCTTTCAGCCTGACCGAAGCCAATGCCGGCTCTGATGCGGGAAGTGTGGAGACAACAGCGGTAAAGAAAAATCAGGAATACATCTTAAACGGCACAAAAATATTTGTCACCAACGGCGGGGTTTGTGATCTGGCCTTAATTTTCGCTCTTACCAATACCGATCAGACACGCCTGCAGAGCAGTGTTTTTATTGTCGAGAGCGGGTTTCCCGGTTTTTTACGCGGCGAGTTGGAAGATCTTTGCGGTATGCGCGCCAATCCCGTATCTTCTCTGTTTTTAGAAGATTGCCGTGTGCCGGAAAAAAATCTTTTAGGAAAACTGGGCGATGGAATGAAAATAGGTATGACCACACTTGATAACGGCCGGATAGGTGTTGCGGCGCAAGCTCTCGGTATCGCCCAGGGAGCCTTTGAAGCCGCGGTTAAATACGCCAAGGAAAGACAGCAATTTAAAAAGCCCATTGCCTCGCTGCAAACAATTCAAAATTACATTGCCGATATGGCCACGGGAATAGCCGCCGCGCGTCTGCTTTTATACCACGCCTGTTCCTTGAAGGATGAGGGAGCGCCCTTTGGCTGTGAGGCGGCGATGGCGAAACTTTATTGCAGTCAGGTCGCGTCAAAGGTCACATCGCTGGCCGTGCAAATTCACGGTGGTTATGGATACAGCAAGGAATACGATGTGGAAAGATATTTCCGCGATGCTAAAGTTACGGAAATTTATGAAGGCACGAGCGAAATTCAGCGCCTGGTCATTGCTCGCTCAGTGCTGTCTCAATGGACTTTTTAGAAAATTATGTTGAATCTCGTAGTTTGTTTAAAACAAGTTCCCATGGTGACAGAGCTGCCGTGGGATGCAAAAACCGGCACGTTAAGGCGTGATCTGGCTGCCGGGATGATGAATCCGGCCTGCAAGCATGCACTGGAAGCCGCTCTGCAAATCAAGGAAAAATTTTCCGCACACATTACGGTTATAACTATGGGTCCTCCCGCCGCAGAGGAGGTTCTGCGCGAAGCGCTGGCTCTGGGCGCGGACAGAGCTATCCTTATTTGCGATAAGCTTCTGGCCGGAGCGGATACCTACGCCACTTCATTGGTGTTAACAGCAGCAATAAAAAAGGAATGTCCGAAATTTGATCTTATCCTTTGTGGCGCCTACACAGCCGATAGTGAAACAGCGCAGGTCGGTCCGCAGTTAGCCGAGGAATTGGATTTACCCGCGGCCGCATATGTTGAAAAGCTGGAAATTCATGGCCGGACATTAAGAGTTCGTCGGATGGTGGATAATTTCCGCGAAACACTGGAAATGGAATTTCCGGCGTTGGTGACAGTGTCCATGGAAAATTACAGGCCGCGCTACACGGAGCTTATGGGCTTGGAGAACGCTTTTGGCGGGGATGGTGTTATTGTTCTTGGCGCGGCGGCTCTTGGTATAAACGCTTCATTATTTAAAAATAAAGGCTCGCGCACCAAAGTGCGCAAAGTCTTTTTGAGAAAAACTCAGAAAGAAAACGTGATTTTGCAGGGAACGGCGTCCGCTGTGGTTACTGAATTTCTCAATAAATATCAAAGGAAAATCAGCACGGCAATCGGCAAATCTATTGAGGGAAAGCTTAATGATGAAGAGTAAGAAAAAAAGTATCTGGGTATTCGGCGATTACCGCAACTATTATCAAAACCGTGTAACTTTGCAGTTACTTTCCAAAGCGGTAGATCTTGCTCAAACAATCAAAGCGGAAGTTTGCGCGCTGGTTTTCGGTCATGAGATTGATGAATGGATTATGGAATATACTGCGCACGGAGCGGATAGAATTCTGGCGATTGATGATCCCGCTTTAAAGAGCTACAGCACGGAAAAATACCTGGCGATCATCGAAAATTTAGCAAAGGAAAGAGATCCGGAGATTATCCTGATCGGGGCGACTGATTTTGGCCGTGAATTCGCGCCGCGGCTGGCCAAGCGGTTGAAGACCGGTTTATCCGCTGATTGCGTCGGGCTCGATATTACGGATGACGGATTATTGCTGCAAATAGCTCCTTCTTTTGGCGGTAACATGCTGGCCGAAATCGTTACGGAACTCCATCGTCCCCAGATGGTCACGGTACGGCCGGGCACCTTTAAAGAAATACCGCACAATTATACAAGAAAGGCTTTGGTTGAACGCCTGCCCTTGATGAAAAAACTGCCGAAGTCGCGAGTTCGTCTTATAGAGTATGAACGTTCTGTAGAAAAAGAACATACCATTGAAAACGCTTCCGTCATCGTTTGCGGTGGTCGCGGCATGGGCAATAGAGACAAATTTAAAAAATTACATGATCTGGCCAGACTTTTGGGAGGAGATGTCGGCGCCACAAGGCCAGTCGTGTATTCCGGATGGGCTGATCATGGCGCGCTGGTCGGACAAGCCGGCAAGCACATCAAACCGAAAATTCTTTTTTCCTTTGGCATCAGCGGCGCCATCCAGCATACAGCCGGATTGGGCGAAGCAGATTTCATTATTGCCATCAATAAAAACCCGCAGGCGACAATGATGAAAATGGCCGATGTCGCTATCATTGCCGACGCCAGCGACGTCCTCAAGACACTCATTAAAGAACTGAAAAAACGAATCAGAGAATAATCCATTACACAAATGGACAGAGCATAATTATTCAGGCGCACTGGTTTGAACATAACGAACTCCCATCCAGATTATTACAACCACAAATATTGAGCGCAGTATGTTATCGGAAAACAAAAAGGCGAGATTTCCACCCAGATATGTACCGAAAATAATTCCGGGGATAAGACCAAAAAGAATTCCTACCACAACATTTCCCATCTTCCAATGGGTGAAGGCGCCCACTGCGCCTGCCGGAACCATAACAAGCAGTGATGTTCCCTGAGCAACATGCTGGGTAAAACCGGCCAGAAGAACCATGACGGGAACCATTATTGTTCCACCGCCAACCCCCATCATTCCTGAAAGAAATCCGGTAAAAGCTCCGGTTATCAAAAATACAATTATTTTTGCATAACCGGGAACGGTGCCGATGATGTTGGCCAAATATGGTTTAAAAAGTAAAATCGCCGCGCAAAAGATCAAGAATGCGCCGAAAGTTTTTTTCAATTTCCATTCGGGAAGAATATGAGCATGACGCGCTCCGGCTTGTGCGGTAAATATTGCCGGTACCGCTATAAGTACAGCCGCCGTAATATCAATCGCGCCATTTAAAGCGTAGGTTATTGCTCCGCTGATTCCTGTAAAGACTAGAGCCACCAGACTGGTGCCATGCGCTTTGTGTTGATTCAGATTCAATACGCCCGCCATCAAGGGAATCATAACCAGCCCGCCGCCAAGCCCGGCAAGGCCGCCAAAGATTCCGGCAGTGATCCCGATTACGAAACTAATGACATTTATTTTCAGCTGAGCTACCTCCGGTAGGATTAATGTACTTTTCCCCTTGCCAGTGAAGCAAAGATACCACCACAGCAAATCACGGCCAAGAGGGTAAAAATAATTTGGATGCTTTTTAAAAGAAGAGGATTGTTAGCTTGCGAAATAGGATGGTTTCCTAAAATAACGGCAAAAACTAACATCGTAATACCCATGCTGAACATTTGACCTGTCAGCCTCATTGTGCCCAACGTGGCCGAAGCTATGCCGTAAAATTTATTTTCCACAGCACTCATTGTGGCGTTGACGTTGGGTGAGGAAAAAAGCGCAAAACCAAGACCGAGTAAAATAAGGCAAAACACAATGTAATGAATACTTGTATCGTTATTGATAAAAATTAACGGAATAAGCCCGATTACATTCAGGGCCATGCCGATGGAAGCGATAATCTGCGGCTCAAGGCGGTCGGAAAGTCTTCCGGCAAGAGGTGAAAAAAACGCCTGCATAAAAGGCGCGGCAACAAGAATGATGCCTGTCTGAGATGGCGTCAACATTTTAATGTGCTGCAAATAAAGGCTAAGCAAAAATGTAACTGCAAATGTAGCGCAGTAATTGATTAGCGCCGCTAAATTGGAAAAAGCAAAAACTTTGTTATCCAAAAACAAACGTATATCCAATAAAGGGGAAGGTTGTTTTAATTGCTGAAAAATAAAGAAACCCAGGCAAAGCACACCCAGACCGATTAATAGTCCGGCCCTCCATGTGGGCAGTAAGGAGAATCCATACATAATGGCAAAAAGAGCAATCGCATATAGCATGGAGCCGGCAAAGTCAAAACCTTCGCCTTTGGTTCCCGACCATTCTTCCTTAATCATGGCGGCAACACTTAATATGATAATTATGCCCAGAATAGCCGTAAAAATAAAAATGTATCTCCAGCCCAAATGCTCCGTGAGCAAACCGCCGATGAACGGACCAATTGTCAGGCCGATGTAAACTGCGGCGATATTAATTCCCAGTATTTTACCCCGGTCGCCTGCAGGATAAGCGGAGACCAACATTGCCGTACCAGTGCTGAAGATCATCGCTCCGCCAATCCCCTGTATTATGCGCACGGCAATTAAAAAAGTCTGTGTAGGGGACCAAGCGCAAAGCCCAGAGGCTGCGGTAAAAACTATCGCGCCATAAAGAAAGATTTTTTTGCGGCCATATATATCGGCCAACCGTCCCAAAGGAACGAGGGTTATCGCGGCAGCCAGAATAAAGGATGTCGCCACCCAGCTTAAAGACAAGGCGGTCATGGACAGCTCTTTGGCCATAAAGGGCAATGCTACGTTGACTGCCGATCCCATAAAAGGTGTGAGAAACGAACTTAGAGTGGTGGCTAATAGAAGGATGTACAATTGTTTTTTGGTCATGAAATCACAGTTGGTCAGGTATGAGGCGAAAAGACCTTTTTGTAAATATTACTAAAACTATCTTTGCCGCAGGCCATCATGAGCGTTAAAGGCATGACTTTTTTTGCCTGCTGGAGCATCTTTTCCGTAAGTTCATGAATATCCCATTGGGCGTGCGCATCAGCGCGCAAACGCGCCAGATGGTATAGTTCACGGGCGTTGAATTTCATCAAAACTCTTTTACGATGCGCGTTAGTTAGCACATATACAGCAGCAAGCGGCGTTTTTTTCTTAATTTGCTCGTAAGCGTTTTTTGTATGGCGCATAATTTCCATAAAATTCTTTTGCTGGCCGATTTTGCGTACGGCGGGAGGAATAGTTACGTTCAGTTGCGGATCATATTCTTGAGCGATAATTGTGGACAGACGGTGCCTTTTTAATTGCGCGAAGCAGCTGGCGCTCAATATTAGCTCAAATTGCAAAGCGACATTTTCCAATTCCCGCAGCACGGCATCGTGCGCCTGTAAATTCGCGAAAGCAGTCTTGAACAAGACCTTTTTTTCTTTCGAGGTCATACTGTTTGCCTGGCTTAAGCACGAAGAATAATTTAAAGTGGATGAAGAAAACAGCAAATCCGCGGTTACTTTGTTATCTGCAGCGTCAGAGACAGAAATCAATTTTACGTCAGACAATTTTTTAGAACCCTCTGATTGAGGAGAATATTTTTGTAATAAAACGGAAGCTTGGCTGCGCAGATTTTGTCTGGTAAATTTGTCATAGTCAGTAGCCTGGGTATAGCGGATAAGGGAAGGCGCGATATCCTTTGTCGCCGCGAATAGTTTTTTACTGTATTCCTGCGCTTCAGCAGAAGGCAGCGCGGCCAGCCGCCGCAGCATGAGCTCCAGGTTGCGGGCGTTAATGGTCATGCCCAGTTGCGTTTCAGTTGCCAGTGATATCACATAGCGGGCGTCTTCTTTAGCCCAGCCTTCCAGAAGCGATTTGTTGGCCGGGTTTTCCGCCAGTGTTTTATGTTTGTCAAAGATGTACGGTCTTAATTTTTCGTAGAGTGCGTGATAATATTCATTTTGAGTCTGGACAGTATCTGTGAACAAATCGGTCAGGCTTGCCTGCTTGATTTCTTCAGGAACAACAAAATCTTTATTAAAAAGCACGTAGCGTTGTGATTTTTCCGTAAAAGAACATAAGCGGAATTTTTCAATTTCTTCGACAAGCAATCGGGACACGCCGATCACATCAATATTAAACACGGCATGTTCGGCAACGGAACTGTGCCCCATTTCAAAAACTATGTTGCGGTTAGATTGGCGCGCCTTGTCCACTTCGTCGCGGGAGATGTCGCGCAATTCATTGACCGGTTTTGGGTTGCGGCTGATGCGCGCGTAAGCCGCCGAAATAGTTTCCGGTGTTAAATCCTGTTGCATTCCGCTTTTATCTTTTAGTGTGCGGATAAGATCATAATCCAAATTGTAGCCGGCAAGAAGAATTTTCATAATATTACGTAGAGTTCAGGACCTTTCGGTTTTAATGTTATGCAGCACTTTATGTAGTTTTGTCAAAAAAAATACCGCTTAAAATGGCTTGTAAAGCATTATTTTTAAGTTTAAGGGTAACCACACCACCCCTGAAAATCAACCTTTTTTAAAGATTCACCAACTCAACACGGCCAAGTGTGCGTCCCAGAAAACGTTCGCCAATCGTTTGAAAGCGATAAGGCAAATCGCTTACATAAAAAGTATAATCCGGTGGCGTGCAATTATGGTTGCCCATGTTTTGTTTATTGATCAACTCAGCGGCGATATCGGCCATTGCTTCCGCCGAGTCAATAAGCATTACTTCCTGTCCCAGAATATCCTGCAGTAATGGTTTTAAAAGCGGATAATGAGTACAGCCCAAAACCAGCGTGTCAATTTGTTCGGCAATAACCGGTTTTAAATATTCCTGAACGATAAGCTTTGTTGCCGGATGATCAAACCACCCTTCTTCTACCAGAGGCACGAAAAGAGGGCAGGCTTGCGAAAAAACCTTCGCTTCTTTATCTAAAAGGTGGATAGCCCTGGCGTAAGCGTTACTGTTGATTGTTGCCGGTGTTCCAATGACTCCGATTGATTTGGTTTTGGTATTTTGTATGGACATGCGGGCGCTGGCGTCAATTACTTCTAGCACGGGCACCGGCGATAAATCAATTATCGATTGATGGGCGACTGCTGCCATCGTGTTGCACGCAACGATCAATAACTTTACGTCTTTCTTAATAAGAAATTCTGTAATTTGCGCCGCGTAGCGATTGATTGTTTCCACCGATTTAATGCCGTAGGGCACACGCGCGGTATCGCCGAAATAAATGATGTTTTCAAAAGGTAGACGTTCCATCAAAGAACGGACGACCGTCAGGCCGCCAATACCGGAATCGAACACACCTATGGCATTATTTGTTTTTGTATTCACGAGTTATATTCTTCTTTAAATTGTCTATTTATGCAAGGTTTCCACCGGGGAAATGTTTATCATAACTAATCAGAATATAGCAAGATTTCTTGTAGATATATTTATAACACAGACGGGAATGCGCAGAGATAAAAACATTTGCATTTCTTTATCTAGAAGAAATATATTTTTTAAATTGCTGAATCATATAATTGTATTTGTTTATTGCTGAATTTCTCCGGAGAACGGATTTATTGTAAGCGTTATTATAGTATCTGTTTTGTATATTTTCCCACATTTGTTGTTCACCGACTGTTAAATCTTTTTCACTATCAGATTTATGGGGGAAAGTGCGCTTGAATAATTCATCGCGGTACTGATCAAGAGCTAATTGCGCATCTCTTACAGGGTCGATTGAATTGGGATCAACGCCTACTTCATCCAATACCCACTTCTCATACTTGGCGCCATCTAGGCTGCCATCAGGTTTCGATATCAGGATGCCTGCATTCCAATCTACAAAATGGACTAATGACTGAGAATCCACATAGCAATATACATCACGTTTGGAAGGTGTTTTTAATGATCCTCTTTCCGCCTGGTTTGTTGCCAGAGATTTTCCATTTTGTAATGCTATTACCCGTTCGGCAGCCACGCAAAAATTTAAATTTTGTCCTTGAGTGTATTGGAATGTTGCCACACCGATAACTTCGCCACGCATATTCAGCAAGGGGCCGCCGCTGTTGCCGGGTGATATAGGTGCCGATACTTGAATATACTTTACTGCTTGCGGAGAGCTTCTTACGCCAGATATGATGCCGTCGGAAACAGTCTGTTCGAGTCCCTCGAAACCCAATGGGTTGCCGATTACAATTACCTGCTCGCCGATATCAGGAATTGATGAAGTTAAAGCCACGGGAAAGATTTCATTGGCGGGTGTTTCCGTTGAAGCAATCACCAAATCTCCAACAACATCAGTGGCAACTATTCGATTAATTTTGTAAATATTACCCGATGAAGTTTTAATCTCAGCATTGCCGGAATCGCTGAGAACATGCTTATTAGTGGCGATGAATCCCTGATCGTTGATAAAAAAACCGCTACCCTTCACCCCTCGCGCAGTTTTAACGACAACCACGCTGCGTGTATTTCTGCGTACAATATCGGAAAGAGATAGTTTTCCCTCTTCTCTTGAGGGCACATTAATTACAGGATTTTCCGACAATTTCGTTTCCGGTACATTTCCAAGTCTGTAATTTTCGGGAGATTCCGGTAAAGAAGCGGAAGGGGTTATGGCCACATTCTTCGGTTCAGTTTTTTCTTTTTGAGAATATTTGATTATAAACGGAACTAAAAAAGAGTTGATTATCACTATCGCTGCAACAACAATAATAGCATATTTCAATATCGGGTTTATATTCGACGGCGAACAGTTTGAGGGTGCTGCACTGGGGGGTTCACTAGCTTTTTTTATTGGTGCATTATTTTCAGTAACGGCAGCGGCCTTCCATTTTGCGTAGACGATGCCACATTTGGGACATTCAGCGGCATTAATTACTTCATCAATTGGCATTCTTTCATAACCACATTTAGGGCATTTTGTCATAGTAACTCCTAAAATTGGATGGATTACATGGTTGTGAAAATAATTAAAGCAACTAACAACTTCATCAAGTTGGTTCAATTATATAATATTTTTTAAAATAAATTCAATATAATATGTCATTAATCCCGCGGTTTGAAATCCCCCGGTTTCAGCCGGGGGATGAATGCGGTGTAACTCGCGGGAGGTCGCGTTATTCTCTGCTTCGCGGGATAATTCGACCTACAAGCTTCAGTGCACTTTGTTTCTGAAGCTTGGGTCTCATTATTGTGGGGAGCCTCCGGCTCCTGCCGGAGGGGGCTCCACTATTGGAATATCCCCTCATTGAACAGTAAAATAGTCGGTTTTACATGTCAATAAAATGTGAAGAGATTCTTATGCTGCTGTTTATTGTCGAGCGTAAATTGTTTTTCTTACAGCTTGAAAGCAAGTATGTCCGTGAAACTTTTTAAAGGCTCATTTTCAGCAAGCAATATTTACACTAGCTTCATATTCGTGATTACACCTTAAATTTATTTAAGCCATCGAAGTCTAAGGTAGTCAGATAGTCTTTTACTGTTTCGGCGCGGCGGATTTGTACAACTTCACCATTTTCTCTTAGCAGCAGTTCTGCCGAACGAAGCTTGCCGTTGTAATTGAATCCCATGGCGAAGCCATGCGCGCCGGCATCATGGATAACAACAATATCGCCGCTTTCCAGCTTGGGCAAAGCGCGGTCAATGGCGAATTTATCATTATTTTCGCAAAGTGAGCCGGTTACGTCATAAACAAAATTATGCGGTTTGCGTTCCTTGCCCATAACCGTGATGTGATGATAGGCGCCGTAAAGTGCGGGACGCATCAAGTTAGCCATGCAGGCATCCAGACCGGCAAATTTTTTATAAGTATTTTTAATATGCAGAATGCGGGAAATCAGATAACCATAAGGGCCGGTGATGTAACGGCCGCACTCCGTAAAAAGTTTAATAGGGGCCAAGCCGTTGGCAACAATAATTTGTTCATATTTTTTCTTGATGCCACGGCTCATTGCTTTGAGGTCTATGCGTTTCTGCTCCGGTTGGTAAGGAATACCCACACCCCCGCCGATATTGACAAATTCAAATTTGATTTTCAGCTTTTGTGAAATTTCCACTATCAGCTTAAATAATATTTCCGCCGTTTCTGCAAAGTAATGGGCGTCGAGTTCATTGGACGCGACCATGGTATGAATGCCGAATCGTTTGACGCCTTTTTCTTTACAAATTTTATAACCTTCAAAAAGCTGTTCCCGCGTGAAGCCGTATTTTGCCTCCTCGGGATGGCCGATAATAAAATTTCCTTTTTTTAAAGATCCGGGATTGTAGCGGAAGCAAATCAAGGAAGGCAATCCGGCGCATTTTTCCAGATAGTCAATATGGCTGATATCATCCAGATTGATATTGGCTTTTAATTTTTTTGCCAGAAGAAATTCTTCCACGGGTGTGTCATTGGAGGAAAACATGATTTCTTTGCCGGTGATCCCCGTTTTTTGCGCCATGATCAGTTCCGCCAGCGAACTGCAATCCGCGCCGAAGTCTTCCTTGTGCAGAATTTTCATCAGGTAAGGATTAGGCGCGGCTTTGACGGCAAAAAATTCTTTAAACCCTTCGTTCCAGGCAAAGGCGTTTTTGAAATCGCGTGCGTTCTCCCTGATGGCTTTCTCATCATAAAGGTGAAAAGGCGTCGGATATTTTTTTATGATTTTTTCGATTTGGTTTTTTGTAAAAGGCAATAACTTTTTCGACATGAGGCTCTCCTTGAAATGTGCGTATGGAAATAACATATTCCTAATGAACAAATTTACGGTAAAAAATAAAATTTATCAATGTTATTTTATGTCAGGAGGACTAGCCGGTGAATGTAAAACGTTATAAGAAAAAGTATTTGAAAAAAAGATAAGTGATTGCGGAGATAATGGCGGTAATAGGAATGGTTAAAATCCATGCCCAGACAATGTTTCCGGCAACACCCCAGCGCACCGCGGAAAGTCTTTTGGTAGCGCCGACGCCGACTATAGCACCGGTTATTGTATGAGTTGTGCTGACGGGAATTCCGGCCAAAGACGCACCGATAATCGAACAGGCGGCAGCCGTCTCGGCGCTAAAGCCGCCAATGGGACGCAGCTTGGTAATTTTAGTGCCCATAGTTTTAACGATACGCCAGCCGCCGAACATAGTTCCCAGAGAGATCACCGTATAGCAGGCAATGATAACCCAGATGGGAATATGAAAAGTGTTGCCGAGAAGTCCCTTACTGAAAAGAGCCATCGCAATGATCCCCATCGTTTTTTGCGCGTCATTCATACCGTGTCCCAACGAATAGACCGCGGCGGAAACAAGCTGTAATTTTCTGTATAGTTTATCTGAACGAGCCATATTGGAATGCCGGTTCAAATTTAAGGAGATGACCATAAAAACAAAACCTAAAGTCATTCCGATAGCAGGGGAAACGATGATAAAAATAGTTGTTTTCGCAATGCCGGACCATATCAGGGTGCCAGTGCCAGCCTTGGCAATACCAGCTCCGATAAGCCCGCCAATCAAGGCATGGGAAGAACTACTGGGAAGGCCGTAATACCAAGTGGTTATATTCCAGATAATTGCTCCACCCAAAGCAGATAGTATCAACAGGTTGTCTACAACTTCCAAATGTATTATGCCCTTGCCGACGGTGTTCGCAACTGCTGTGCCTACAAAAAAGACGGCGGCAAAATTAAAAAAAGCCGCCCAGATGACAGCATATTTCGGCGAAAGAACACGAGTGGAAACAACGGTAGAAATGGAATTCGCTGAATCATGAAAACCATTAAGGAAGTCAAAAACCAGCGCGACAATAACAAGAAATATGACAAAGCCCATCGACTCAAGCATGCTTCAAGACGATCCCTTCCACAATGTTGGATACATCTTCACAAACATCAATTGCCTCTTCAAGGAGTTGAAAAATATCTTTCCATTTTATAAGTTCGATCGCGTCTTTCTCGTTTTCGAAAAGATTGGCCATGATAGTTCTTAGAACAATATCACCGGCATTTTCCAGCGTGTTAATTTCCACACAACCGGCTAGAATCATTTCGGAGTTTTTCATGTTGCGCATTGCCTGAACAATGCTTTTGACTTTTTTTATCGCGTCATTCAATATTTGCGCCTGCTTGATTATTTCATCCGCCGGCTTTTTGACTTTATAAAGATGAACACGGACGGCAGTGGCTTCAATGACATCCATAATGCTATCCATTTTATTAACAAGGGCGTAGATATCTTCACGGTCAATAGGAGTGAGGAAAGTCTTGTGCATTTTTTCATATGTTTTATGGGTAATACCGTCCGCTTCGTGTTCAATTTCCTTGAGCTTGGCGACTTTCTCCTCAGAAAAATCACGAGTTTGAGCCATTTCCAGAAAAAGTTTACCGCCCTCTTCAATTTTGTCGGCCAGCTCTTCAAAAAGTTCAAAAAAATTATCTGTTTTAGGAAAAAGGCGCATGAGAAATACCTCTCTTTATTTTTTCCAGGGGTTTATAAATTCACGCAGTCCTCTAGCGAATTTTGAAAAATAATGCAAGCTGTTTTAAAGGCACAAGACCCCTGCTTTGTGGGCTTATTGTATGTTGTTAAAGAGTTTTGACGTATATAATTTTACTGTCACCTTCCATATAATAATCCTTTAAGACAGCTTCTTTTTGATAACCGCAACTCTCATAAAAACCATGGGTTGGTTGATATTGATCACGGGAAGATGTCTCCACGTAAATTCGTTTGCCGCCTAGATCGTAAATAATTTTTTCTGTTCTCTTCATTAAGTCTTTACCCAGGCCTATACCTCTGGATTGTTCATCGACAGCAATCCAGTAGAGGTCATAGCTGCCGGAAGTTGCCGGGATAAGGCCAAAGCAGGTATATCCATGAACAATCTGCTTATCTTCGGCAAATAAAAACTGGTATGAACTGGCATTGCCTTGATCAAGCTTTTCCTCGGCTAATTCTCTGGCTAAAGCAATTTCTTCGGTAGAAAAAAATCCGCTTGATCTCACAATTCTGGAGATTGCATGCGGGTCTGCTGCCATGATCTCCTGACGGTAAATTAATGTGTTTGCGGTCATAGTAGTACCTCAAACTTGCGGTAGCACATTGCGAAACATAAAACATACTGCGCCAATAGACACAATCCCGCCCAAAGATAGTCCAGTGTTAAGGCTTGCTTCATATAAATAAGGGCAAAGCCGGCAAAAACAATCATAGTGATAACTTCCTGAATAATTTTAGCTGGCCCAAGCTATAATATTGAAAACCGATTCTATTGGCCGGCACTTGTAAAGCGTATTCAAAAAAAGCGATGCCCCAACTGAATAATATCACAAATACCAGAGGTTTGCTGTTGAAGTTTTTCAAATGACCGTACCAGGCAAAAGTCATAAACACATTAGAAAAGAAAAGTAAGATAATTAATTTGAACATTTAGTTGATATTCTCCAAATGTTTTATTTATATCATCATTGCTTAAAAAAGAACGTTTTGAAGTAATCAATGTTTGTTGCAATTTAAAAACGCCTCAACGCATCATCTATGATTAGTGCAATACCCTCGTGATATTTGAAAGATGCTTTTTCCATAGCAAAAGCGAAGCCGGCCTCCAGTGACAAACAAGGATTAGCATTAATTTCCAGTACCCAGGGGGTGCCATTTTTATCCACCCGGAAATCAACGCGTGCGTAACCGCGCAGATCGAACAGTTTCCAGCATTTTTTGGCGATTTCCTGCAATTCGGCGATTAATCCGAAATCATCTTCGGAAAAATCCATTGTCCGCGAGGTGTTTTCGTATTCAAAAGAGCCCTCTACCCATTTGGCGCGGTAATCCAATAACTTCAATTTATCTGCTCCATAATCTATGAATTGCATTTCCGCTGCCGGAAGAGCTACGCATCCGGATTTGCCGGCGATAAGCGCTATGTTAAATTCACGTCCGTCAATATATGCTTCGGCAAAACAGCTTCTGCCAATTTTCTTATGGCGATCTTTCATTGTGCTTAGAATATCAGTTGCAGCATCAAGAGTAATTATGGACTCTTTGTCCAAGCCGACGGACGCATGTTCCCAAACGGCTTTAAGTAGGAATGTGGCAGAAGGAGCCTGCCCGTTGCAAATCCCTTTTGGAGAAATCCATGCAGGAGTGGCAATCCCCGCGGCTTGCATTAATTCCTTGGCCAGTGGCTTATTGGATGTAAGATAGATAGCATCCGTACCTGAGCCTGTATAGGGAATGTTCAAATGATCCAAAAGAGCCGGAGCAAAATAAATTAAACTGCCTTTGGTATTGATAGTTTCCACAATATTAAAAACAAAATGCGGACGCAAGGATGTCAGTGTGTCAATTGTCTTATTTAAATCCAAAACAAAGGGGAGCAAAATTGGTTCGTAATCTAATTGGCGGAGCGCCCCGGAAATAGTTTTCGCCTGCATTAGACAATCAAGTTCGTCTTCACTGGCATCGGGAGCAATATCGCTGTGTAAAATTACAACTTTTTTCATCATTAATTTTTGGCGGATTTTAACCGTCTTAGTGTAGAATTTTAAGGTTTATATCAGCGCGCCGCAGGGCCGATTCAATAATGGAGCTGATTAATACAGGATAGCTCATGCCCAGCAGATTACAGAGAATGGGCAAATCCGAACGCTTAGGGTTTAGTCCGGCAAGCGAATTAACTTCCATGAAATGCGGTGCTCCATGGACATCAGAGCGTAAATCCACACGTCCGGCATCTTTTAAATCCAAATAACGCCAGGCTTTGAGGGCTATTTCCCTAGCTTGCTTGGCTTCGTTATCATCAACCAAAGCGTATTGGACGAGATTTTCATAATGTTCCTTATTTTCATAGGAATAAGCATTTTTATCCGCAGTTGGCTTTAAAATAACTTCCATTACTCCCAGCACTTTAGCATCTTTTGCGGTGCCTAATATGCCGACGGTAAATTCACGGCCGGGAAGATATGTTTCGACCAGCGCAGGCTGCTTAAAAGTCTGTAAAATGTATTTGCAGGTCCGACGCAATTCTTCACGATTGATTATTTTTGACAGCGCCGTTATGCCCTTGCTCGTTCCTTCCGCTACCGGTTTGGCAAAAAGAGGAAAAGGAAGATTAACGTTGTCAATTTCCGCATCACTGTTAACTACAGCAAAATCTGGTGTGGGTATTCCTAAATCGCGGAGAACATGTTTGGTCATTCCCTTATGGAGAGAAAGGGTATGACCAAGTGGATCGGAAAAAGTATAAGGGATGTTAAATGCGTCCAACAGAGCGGGAATTTGTGCTTCGCGTCCGAAACCATTAAGGCCTTCAGCAATGTTAAAAACGAGATCCCAGCGGTTTTCTGCGGCAAGCCGGCGAGTCAACGCTTTTACGTTGCCAATTCGATCAGCTTGAAAACCATTATCTAAAATCACCTTTTCAATAGCTTCGATTGTATCGAGAAGATCGAATTCAGCCGTTTCTTCTAGACCATATCCTTCTTTCAAATAATCATCGCGTAAATCATAAGTTATGCCAATTTTCAATTTTTTACTGACGCGATTCAATGTTAAATTATCTACCCCCTGCAATAAATTTCTGCCAATTTAATGTATATCCTTCGATTTTGCGTGGTTGTCGGGGTAGCGGAAAGTATTACCTTCGTAATTACGCAGCAGCAAAGCGCCATTTTCCCATCCGATGGCATATTCGGGGAGCAAAGGAATTTTGCCGCCGCCGCCGGGAGCATCGACAACATAAGTAGGCACAGCATAACCGGTAGTATACCCGCGCATGCCTTGAATAATTTCAATACCCTTGCTTATCGGTGTCCGGAAATGAGAGGAGCCCGGAATGGGATCACACTGATACAGATAATAAGGACGAACTCTGATTTGCAGTAGGCCATGTACCAATCTCATCATGGTGACAACGTCATCATTGATATCGGAAAGCAGCACGGTCTGACTTCCCAATGGAATGCCGGCGTCGGCCAGGCGGATACAGGCGGCGCTCATTTCCGGCGTTAATTCGTCGGGATGGGTGATATGAATGCTCAACCATAAAGGATGATATTTTTTCAGCATAGAGGTAAGAGCCGGAGTTATTCTCTGAGGCAAAACAACAGGCACTTTGGTTCCGATACGCAGAAGTTCAATATGAGGAATTTTGTGCAGACGCATTAACAGCCAATCCAGCTTTTCATCGGACAAGGTTAAAGGATCGCCGCCGGAGAGAAGTACGTCCCGGATGTTTTTATTGCCGGCAATATATTCTATAGCCTTTTCCCATTTTTCGAAGTCGACAAGATGTTGATTACTGCGTTCGATAATTCGGGAACGTGTGCAATAGCGGCAATATGTCGAACAGTGGTCGGTCACTAAAAATAGCACGCGATCGGGATAGCGATGAATAATGCCCGGCACCGGAGAATCGGCATCCTCGCACAGCGGATCTTCTTCTTCGCCTGCGGTATGCAAGCATTCATCTACAACGGGAACAACGCAGCGGCGCAGCGGATCTGAAGGATCATCAGAATCGAGCAGGCTGGCATAATAAGGCGTAATGGAAACAGGCAACGCTCCCGAGTGATGCATCATTGCCTGACGTTCATTATCCGAAAGATTAAGTATTTGAGACAAGGTGTCGACGTCCCTGATGGCGTTACGCAACTGCCAATGCCAGTCAAACCATTCCATACGGGTAATTTCGGGATAATTTCGGGTTCGGAAAATACGTGATCGAGGGGAATCTTTAAAAGGAAATAAAACTCTATCTGACTTTTTTTTAATCGGGTAAAGAGAAACATCTTCTTTGAATAACAAAAAGTCACTTACATCATTTTTAGCATTAACAAGACCGGTCAATGGACCAGGAGGTTCCTCCTCCTCATTAAATAGGGTCTCGTTTTCCATTTTGTTCCTCCTTCTGGGGGTTTCCCTCCCGTGAAATTATTTTGTAATAAAAAATTACAAACTTTTATAATTTTAATGTACTCATCTGGAATATTTGTCAACACTTTTTTTTATTTTTGTTATAAAAAAATAAAATATTTTTTAAAGGGATCTTCCTTAAAAATAATATTCTCTAACTTTTTCAGCTTTATTTGACGGCCTAATGTGCAAATTCTATTATTTGATCGGGCCCAATATGAAACCTTTGATGTTGCGTAAACACTGATGGAATCTATATCAGAGCGTTATGGAAGCGACCGACTGGGGTGAGGGATGGTTCCATGGAAAAAGAAAATCCTTTTGGAAAAATGGATGGAAAGGTCTGGCGATGTGAAATTATGTCTAACGGTGGATCGTCTAGCAAACTGATTGTGTTTGGTTAAAGATCGGGGTAGGTTTGTCAAGCGGAAAAAAGAAGTAGGCAAAAAAAATTATTTTTAGTAACAGTAGAAACGGAAGGATTGTTGAAAACCCCATGTTTGGAGGCTGTTCAAAAATGTTCAGATGCAAGGCACGCGAAGAACCGAACCGCGAGGCGTATAACCTAAAGGTCACACGCATGGATATACGTTGAGCGATGCGGTTTGCAGCGCAACCCCGGCCTTCGCCGGGGTAAACTCCGCAGATGAGCGTTTTTCAATAGCCCCACAGAAGATAAATGTGTCCTTATAGCTATGGAGAGAAGAAATGCCCGAATTGCCCGAAGTAGAAACTCTAAGCCGCCAAATGCAAGAAAAGATTTGCGGCCTGAAGATATTAGCCACCGAAGTTTACGACGATAAACTGGCCGGCATCAAAAATCTTAAGGGAAGAATAGTCACTGCGGTTGAGCGCAGGGGCAAAACAGTAGCCATTCTTCTTGATGACGGGAATTTCGTGTTAATCCATCTGCGCATGACGGGAAGGCTTTTTTGGCAGGAGGATTCGACAAGGCCGAAACATAGCCGCTGGAGAATGGCTTTTGCCGATGGCAATGTCTTTCTTATTGATCCACGCCGTTTTGCCACGATCGGGATATTAAAGAAAGTGGAGGGCGACTCCGGCAAAGATATTTTCAAAGAATTTGATCTTAAAGCTTTCCTGAAAAACCATGGAAGCCGCAGGACAAAAGTTAAATCGCTGATTATGGATCAAAGAGCCGTGGCGGGCATAGGCAACATTTACGCGTGTGAGATTTTACACCGAACCGGTATTCATCCCAAACGAGTAGCGGTAACTTTAATGAAAAATGACTGGAAAAAAATATTTCGTCAGGCCAAAATCGTGTTAAAGACAGCGATTAAAAAAAGAGGCACGTCTATTTCCGATTGGCGCGATCTGTATGGCCGTAAAGGCGAAAACCAGCACGAGTTAAAAGCCTATGGGCGGGAAGGAAAGCGTTGTTCAATTTGCGGCGGCACAATTTGCCGGATAAAGCAAAACGGACGCAGTACATTTTTTTGTCCCGCTTGCCAGAAGTAATTGTTCGCTGTCCACAATGACAATCATGGATGCGGCAGTTGAAGGGGCATCCAAACGCTCCAAATCCCCTGCAACTGTGGCTCTATGGCTTATTACGCGACAGCCGGAAACTCTCCGCCACGGCGGATCAGACAGTCCGGCTGTCTGAAGCTACATTTCGCCTAGAGCCACAATGTTTCGGGCATAGTCGCTTATTGTATGCCCCGGTTAAACTGCCGTTTTTAGGTTTATGAGACTCCTCATTAAGTGGATTGTTGAGAATAAACCGAACGCTGTTGTCCCCAATTACTTAATTCGTGCTGTTTAACCGCAAATTTCACGAGTTGGTCCAACTTGCCTGACTGGTCGTCGAGCATCTTCAATTTCCTTGCGCTTTGTCTCCAGATTAACATAGTTAGGAACATTATCGCTGCTCCTAACTAATAGGTTAGTTATGTGCGGTTCAAATTTTTCAGGAAGAGTTTCTTCATTCCAAACACCATTCCTGTAGACATACTTATTGTAAGCCTCACAACGATCTCTAACACCCACAAGTGTATATATAACAGGTTGACCGTTTTCCAGGTCGAGGATTAGGGGTATTTCCGGAAATAGCATTGAAGATTTCTTTAACGTCCGATACTCAACAGCTTTGCCCGATCCATCAGGATTAATGAATCGTATATGATTTTCTTTAGGTTTTAGACCTCTGCGGTTAGATGCCCATTCACCACCACCGCTCTCTAGCACTCTTTCCCTTTCTACGACAATGATGCGCCCATCGCTCAAATTCACTTCTTCTTTCCATTTTTCCGTACTACCAAATCCTAAAAAACCGCATGCATTCATGCTTGTCACCCCTATAAAAATAAAAATGAAGATAATTATGCTGATGCTGGTTTTATTATTCCATCTGCCGTTCTCTTTTTTCTTCATGCCGCCCTCCTTAGATTTTCTGTCGCACAGATACACTGCCTGATTAATGAGCCCAATCACCATGCACTATTTTTTATAATCTTGGAAAGAAAACAAATAACGCCAGCCGCGGTCGTAAATCAGAACGAAAACAGACATGCAAAAAAGTGAAAGGTCACGCACAAGATAAAACCAATTTATATTTCCCGAAGACGCTCCAAAACATCCGCAGGAAATATCCAGACCTCGCATTAAGTTGATAGTTAACACTGTGGCGAACGTCATAAATAATAAGGAAGACAATAAAGCAGCTCCTCGCTTAAAAATGCCGACAACGAGACTTATCGCTATGAGAACTTCCAGCCATGGGAAAAATATGGCCGATACGTTGATGGCAAAGTCCGGAAGCAGTTGATAGTTATAAATGGCTACGGCAATATCACCCGGATTGATAATTTTTTCTATACCGGCATAAAAGAAAATGATTGCCAAAGCTAATCGGCAAATTAGAGCAAGCAGGGGAATGAAAGGACGAGGGAAGTTTCTTAATTTCATTTCTTTCCTTTGGAGACGGGATAACCAGCTTTTAACCAGATACTCCATCCATTTACTAAAACTTTAACTGTCGTAATACCGCGCTGTATCAGCGCGTACGCGGTTTCTTTGCTCAAGGGACATTGAGGGCCATCGCAGTATGTTACAAAGATAAAACCCTGATCGGCTTTAATTTTCAGGCTGGATGCATGAAGAGAAGCATCCTCAGGATAGATGTTGATCGCGCTAGCTATATGGCCTTCTTCAAAACTAAAGGGATCGCGGGCGTCAATAAAGATGACCTTATTTTTCGCATACAGATCGTAAGCTTCGGAAAGAGTTATTGAGAGGATTTTAGCTTGTTGCTCCTTAACTAAAGCCGCAGAGGAGAAACCGAACAAAGGCATATTATTAAATCTGAGCAAGGTAAAAATAATGGCAATAAATAAAGCAACTGCCAGGATAATTATGCCTTCACGAAAAGCCGGATAAAGTTTTTGCGAGAGATTATTTGGGGTCATTTCTATATTGTGCCGAATATTTAATATTATTTATCCGGTGGATTATAGGCCTCAATTATCCATTGGCGGATTTTACTTTTCGGAGGCACTTCACCCACCGACAAGACTTTATTATTTATCACCAAGGCCGGAGAGCCTAACAATTCATAATGCGCTATTTCTTTTAAGTCGGTAATGTGGTGCAAATTAGCGGCAATTTTCATTTCCGATAATAAATCACGGACATCATTTTCCAATTGACTGCAACGAGCGCATCCCATACCCAAAACTGCT
Organism: Syntrophaceae bacterium; assembly: GCA_003139775.1. Lineage (GTDB taxonomy): Bacteria > Desulfobacterota > Syntrophia > Syntrophales > Smithellaceae > Smithella. The sequence goes on from PLGI01000080.1 coordinate 58,822, forward strand.
ATGTTCAGTCCGTGGCTGGGTTCTTCAGCAACGAGTAAACCTTGCGCGATCTTAGATTCGTGTAAAAGCGCGTGTCCGTAAGCGTCTTGTGCAGAGGGAGGCACGTAATTATTGAGAACAATTTCACTGAGCAAAATATTTTTAATGTCTTTGTCGTTCTTGTCCCGATGTGTTTCAACGGTTTTTTTTATTATATCTTCCAAGCCAACGATACCGACCAAATGATCGTTAATCATAATTTGTTTGATTTCATCTTTAGCCATAGTGTTTCCTGAAATATTTTATCCGCTAAAGGTATTAGTGCAAGACTGATTCGTCAAGGAGAAAATTGAATATGAAGATCATCAGCGGCATCCTTGACCGAAGAAGCTAAAATTCCAGATGTTCGAAAAAGCCTTCTAATCACCTTCTGTCCGAATTTCATTGTTGAAACTCCAATTCCAAAAGCGAAGCGGAATTGGTAAGTTGAACAATCCCGCGAAGCGGAGAGTTTAATACCCCGCCGCTTGCTTTGGGGTTCATGCCCGTGATTGAAACAATGTTTCATTTTTATCTTGATATTTGAAACAATGTTTCATATTATGTTTGCAATTAAAACATGAAATTTAGGATATTATGATAGCAGAAAAACCGGTAATCCCTGAAAAATTAAAAGAACGACTGTATCCCGTGGTGTTGCGTCAATTTTCCAGGAAAGATTTCCATGCGGTAAATATACGCGATATATCAAAAGAAAGTGGAATTAGCACGGGAACCATATACAAATATTTTTCATCAAAAGAAGATATTCTTTTTTCCATCATTGACGAAAAATTGCGCGATCTCGCCTCATTATTGAGGATGCATATTGCGGGAACTGAGGATATTCGCGAGATGTTTAGAAAGTTGTTCTGGGTTACGATGAATTTTTTTGATAACAATCCTGAGCTTGCAATTACGGCTTTTATAACAGTTCCATTGAAAAGCTTTATGGCGAATAAATCTTATAAAAGAGAAACAGAAATAGATATATTGAACGGGATAATCGAAAAGGCAAAAAAAAGAGGTGCGGTTATCTCAGATATTGAAAATCATTATTTTGCTGACCTTTATATAATGATCATGAACAGGCACATACAGAACTGGTATGTCCATGGAATGAAATGGAAACTTGCCGACTCGATAAACAATTTTTTTGATTTTTTCTGGAAAGTGGTCGCGCCCCTGGGTGAAAAGGAATCGCAATGATATTTTTATTTCGTAAACGGGAAAAGTTTATAGATGCAGCAGGTGTTAATCCCCCGGCTTCAGCCTAGGGAGGAATGCGGTGTAACCAGCGGGAGGTCGACGTTATCCTCTGCTTCACGGGATAATTCGACCTGCAAGCTTCAGTGCACTTTGTTTCTGAAGTTTGGGTCTCATTATTGTGGGGAGCCTCCGGCTCCTGCCGGAGGGGACTCCACTGATGAATTAAGTAGAATATTAGCTTGTTCCTGTCTAAGTATTAGATATAATACTTATAAAATTATTTGGTTTATAATTATAAAAAATTCGCTGTTGTATAGAGGATGAAAATGAAAAAATTAGAAATCATTGAAAAAGCAAAATCTCAAAAGCGAACGGCATTAACAGAAGCAGAAGCAAAGGAAGTGTTAAAAAAATACGGCATTCCGGTAGTAGAAGAAAAAGCCGTTAAAACCAGTGAGGAAACAGAGATAGCAGCGAAAGAAATAGGTTATCCTGTTGTTTTAAAAGGGTTGGGATCCCGTCTTACACATAAAACAGAAAGAGGTTTGGTCAAGCTCAACTTAAAAAACAAGGAAGATGTTCGCTCTGCAGCTCTATATATAAAGGAAGCAGCCGGAAGTGATTTAGAGGGTTTTTTAATCCAGCCTATGCTGGAAGGCAAACGAGAGTTTGTTGCCGGTCTTTTCCATGATGAACAATTTGGCGCTACAGTAATGTTTGGATTAGGCGGAATTTTTACAGAAGCCATCGGGGATGTTGTATTTCGTCTGGCTCCTCTTGATGATCACGAAGCACGAAAAATGATTGATGAGTTGCACGCGCAGAAATTACTGGGCGCATTTCGCGGGGAAAAAGCTGCGGACAAAGAGGCGTTGATTAAAACAATCGTGGGTTTATCAAAAATTGGAACAGAGATACCGGAAATAAGAGAGATTGATATTAATCCATTATTAGTTACTGCCGACGGTAAAGTAACAGCGGTTGACGCCCTTATAGTTTTGGGGGAAGTACCCGATAAAAAAACAACTCATGTTGCCATAGCGCCCAAGGCAATAGGACGTTTATTCTATCCTAAAGCAATTGCATTTATTGGCGCTTCCGCAGAGGTCAGCAAATGGGGGAATTTGATATTCACTAATGTTCTCGCCGGAAAATACCAGGGGAAAATCTATTTGGTAAACCCCAAAGGAGAAGAAATTGCCGATAGAAAAGTTTTTAAATCCGTAACCGAAATCCCCGATCCGGTTGACCTTGCTGTTGTTACAATTCCCGCAAATAGAGTTTTAGCCTTAATACCTGAACTGAAGAAAAAGAAAATAAAAAATGTATTGCTTATCTCGTCTGGTTTTGCCGAAACGGGCGCGGAAGGCAAAGTCATGGAAGATGAGTTGGTAGAAAAAGCGCGAGAAGCAGGGATTTTAATTTTTGGCCCCAATACGATGGGAATATGTAATCCCTATATCTCACTTTATTGCACAGGAACGCATGTGAGACCAAAAGCGGGAAGTACAGTTTTGGTTACTCAATCAGGTAATTTGGGAACGCAGTTATTGGCTTTTGCCGAAAAAGAAGGCGTTGGCATCCGCGCGTTTGGCGGTTCAGGCAATGAAGCAATGATAACAATTGAAGACGCTATGGGGGGATTTGAGGTTGATGAGCTGACTAAAACAGTTGTTTTGTACATAGAAAGTATTAAAAACGGCCGAAGGTTTTTTGAAGCGGCAAAACGTGTTGGAAGAAAAAAACCAATTATCGCCTTAAAAGGCGGGCGCACAGAGGCAGGAGCCCATGCGGCGGCCAGCCATACGGGTGCGATGGCTTCTAATATAAAAGTGTTTAAAGCAGCGTGTCGGCAAGCAGGGATCGTACAGGTTGAAAACCCCATGGAATTGCTGGATCTTTCTGCGGCATTTTCCTCTTTACCGCTGCCCAAAGGGAAAAAAGTTGGTATTATGACTTTGGGAGGGGGCTGGGGTGTTGTCGCCTCAGACTTATGCGTGGAAAATGGTTTGGAGGTGCCAAAATTATCAGAGGATGTAATTTCTCGAATTAATAAATTGCTGCCACCGTTTTGGAGCCATGCTAATCCGATAGATGTCGTAGGGGAGATGAATACCGAGACATATATGACGATTCTGGAAGAACTTCTTCAATGGCCTGAGTGTGATGCCATAATCCATATGGGTATTATAGGAAGAATAATAATGATAAAAGCGATGCTGGAATCAACTGTCTCTGTAGATAAGAAATATAATCATAAATATGTAGAAGATTCTTTGCGTTACCTGGAAGATTTTGAACAACAGTGTATCGAGCGAACGATAAGATTAATGGAAAAATATGATAAACCGATAATAGGGGTTTATTTGCTCAATGATGATAAATCGCGAACAATCACCGATGTCGATGGCTTCAAATATAAAGGGGTAAACTTTATTACTCCGGAGCGAGCCGTTAAGGCATTGGGTAAAATGTATCAATATGCCCGGTGGTTGAAAGGGTGATGTTTCACGTGAAACATTTTTATTGTTCAACTAATGCTTCAAATTTCACTTCGTTCATTTTCAGAGAGTCTCATTAAAAAAGGCAGGCTATTGTCGCCTGCCTTTTTGGTACTCCAGAGGAATTAATCTTTCTATTCTATGTGCAATGCGACATAAAAAGCGGATTTGCCGCGCTTAACTAAAAACATCACGCTTTTCTTTTCAGCTGCCTTATTCATTTCCATAGTATATTGTTTCATGGAGGAAACTTTTACTTTGTTTACTTGAACAATTATATCCTGCGGTTGAATGCCGACATCATCCGCCGGACTGCCCTCTTCCACGTCAGTGACTATTACGCCGGCATCGCGGGAAATTCCCAACTGTTGGGCGATTTCTTTAGTTATTTCCTGAGCAGCAATGCCAAAATATCCATTTGATTTTTTTGTTAACGCTATTTCGGGTTTGTCTTTACGCTCCGTCACAACAACATGGAACGATAGTTCTTTGCCGTCGCGTAATGCTTTAATTAATACCTTTTCGCCAACATGCAATGAGGCAATCGTCAGGAGTAATTCATGGGTGTCTTTAATAGACTTTCCGTTGATTTCTACAATTATATCGCCTACTTTAATCCCCGCTTTGTCTGCTGGATCATCTTTAAAAACGTCGGATACTAAAGCGCCGTTCTTATTTTTGTGATTCAGATTTTTCGCTAAATCGTCTGAAATGTCCTGGACGGAAACGCCTAACCATCCTCGAGTTACTTTGCCTTTTGTTTTCAGGTCCGACAAAATGCTTTTTGCCATATTCATCGGGATGGCAAAACCGATGCCCTGCCCTTGGGCAACGATTGCAGTATTGATGCCGATAACTTTTCCGGCCATATTAAATAATGGTCCACCACTATTGCCCGGATTAATGGATGCATCAGTTTGAATAAAATTATCATATGCGCCTGCTCCAATCACACGACCTTTGGCACTGATGATGCCGGCGGTAACGGTTTGCTCCAAGCCAAACGGATTGCCAATTGCAATAACCCACTCACCTACTCTTACTGCATCGGAATCACCTATCTCGACGAACGGTAAGCTATTATCAGGTTTGATCTTTATTAAGGCAATATCGGTTTTAGCGTCGGTGCCGATAATTTTTGCTTCATATTCCTTGCCGTCGGAAACTTTAACAAGAATTTTATCTGTCTGTTCTACAACATGATTATTCGTGATAATGTATCCATCATTGCTGATAATAAAACCGGACCCAAGACTTCGTTGCTTAAATTCATGCTGGGGAATATCGCCAAAAAAGCGTTCAAAGAAATCATCTCCGAAATGTCCGCCGAAAGGCGACCGGCCAAATGGCGTACCCAAACCGCTTCGTCCTTTAAATGTCTTTGTCGTGCTGATGTTTACGACTGCAGGTTTAACGCGTTCGGCCAGATCTGAAAAAGAAGCAGGTGTATTTGTTTCCGAGGAAGAAACTGCTGAGGCCGTTTGAATTTCCGGCGCCCCTGAAGGGAAAAAAGAAGATCGCAGAACTTCTACAAAAGAAACAATAAAAAATGCGACCAAAAACGCCATTAAGAACATAAAAAATGTCTTACGATTTTTACTTTCCATATTATCCTCCGCCACATTGATAAAAAATCATGGCCATTTTGCCACGTTGTCTAAAATTAATTTACTTGATAAGTGTATTTAATATAACGGCTGCCTAGTTTTTGTCAATGAAATATTATTGAATTTTAGCAGTTTGAAGTTTTAACGATCATGTGTTAGTATTACGAAGTTGATAGTTTATAAATTTCCGCATGGCAATATTCTTTGAAACCCGTCCGTATGTAAACCTTAGCACCCAATGGCGTTGCCTGCAAAATTACATTTTTAAAACCATCTTGCATCGCCGCTTGCATCGCGCCTTGTGTGATCGCTAGGCCGAATCCTTTATTTCTGAAGGCGGGGAGAGTAGATACATAGTAGATGCCCGCTGAATTTTTATGAGTGAAAAGTAGCGAGGTGGCTACCGGCTTTCCCTCGCAATAGGCCAGAAAAAGCTTTTGTGGCGATTGCGTGCCAAGGTCAAATGAAGAAACAAAAGTGCCATACTGCTCTCTGGCGCGCCGGGGCATTGCAAAGCCGCGGAAAGAGATATCTTCCCAGATAAGCAAGTCATTTTTATCTTTAACCGGAGATATTGTTACATTATCAGGACTTTGCTTATCTGATACCGAATCGTTCAAAGCCGCCGCCATACAAGGAACTTTTTCAATCAAACGCAAGCCCGCATCTTGTAATATTCTTCTTGTTTCCGGCGATTGCCCGCAGGGATATATCCACCACCAGAAACGCAGATTTAATTTTTTGTAAATTTCTTTTATGTCAGCGATGGATTTTGCGTTATCATCGGTTAAAGGTTTTTCATTCCATACCCAGTTGATATCGGCAATAGCTGCGCCCGTGTTCATTGCCCCGATTGATCCGGCCTGAATCAACGAAGAATTTAGGCCTCCCCAGTAGCGGCAGACGGCAAAAAAATTTTCTTCAATATGTTTGATTAAATCCATTTAATCAATGCCGGATTGTCTTGTCCAACTCGAACTTTTCCAAAGCGGATCAATATAACCATGATCATTAGTCGCAAGTTTCAATCCGCATTTGATGGCGAAATACCGATGCAGGGCAAGGCATCCGGTTAATTCCGGATGAAATACCGTCACCAAAACATTTTCGCTTTCCGCTGCCGCTATGTAATTGTCAATTTTTAAAAGGACATTAATTTCTTTACCTACAGAGATAATTTTGGGCGCGCGAATAAAAGTCAAGGGTATTGGTTCGACAGAAACAGCAGGAATCATCGCCTCACTGGTAAAACTATCGAGTTGACTGCCGAAGCTGTTGCGCTCGATTTTTATATCGATCAAACCAAGGCAAGACGTTTCACCAACCACTTTCTTCGCTAGTAAAATTGCTCCCGCGCAAGTACCCCAAATTTTCATACCCTCGCGATGAGTCCGAAGTAATATTTCCTTGATTTCAAAAATATTAAGCAGCCTCGAAATGCAGGAACTTTCACCGCCGGGAATGATTAAACCGGCCAGATCTGCAAAATCCGAGGCCTGCTTTACTCTTCGGGCAGAAACTCCCAGCCGCTCCAGATGATCCAGATGCTCATGCACTCCGCCTTGTAAATCCAGAATTCCAATGATAGAGGGCTTATTGCTTACTAAATGCAATGTCATAAAAAAATTACCAGCCTCGTCCGGCTAATATTTGTTCAGGCGGAATTTGTGATATTTCCAGACCGGGCATTGCCTCTCCCAGGTCCATCGATGCTTCCAATACCTTTTGCGGATCATTAAAATAAGCTGTTGCCTTGACGATAGCTCGTGCCCGCGGGGCTGGATCGACAGATTTGAAAATACCGGAACCAACAAAAACGCCATCGCAGCCCAACTGCATCATTAAAGCGGCATCCGCAGGAGTGGCAATGCCGCCCGCCGCAAAATTAACCACCGGCAGGCGTCCTAGCTCTTTGACTTTTAAGGCCAGTTCGTAGGGAATGCCGTTTGTTTTGGCAAATCCGGTGACTTCTTCCACAGGCATCTGCGCCAACTGACGAATCTCGCGGTTCATAGTTCTCATATGGCGAACAGCTTCGACAACGTTTCCCGTTCCCGCCTCCCCTTTAGTACGGATCATTGCCGCGCCTTCGGCAATACGGCGCAGGGCCTCGCCAAGATTGCGCGCGCCGCAAACAAAAGGAATCGAGAATTTTGTCTTATCAATATGGCATTCTTCATCAGCCGGGGTCAAAACTTCGCTTTCATCTATATAATCAATGCGTAAAGCTTCCAGAATTTGCGCTTCTACAAAATGACCGATACGTGCTTTGGCCATAACTGGTATGGATACGGTTTTTTTAATTTTGGCAATCATCGACGGGTCGGACATCCTGGCCACGCCGCCATGCTTGCGGATATCTGCAGGCACTCGCTCCAGAGCCATAACAGCCACCGCTCCGGCTTCTTCCGCAATCTTTGCCTGTTCCACATTTGTTACATCCATGATGACGCCGCCTTTTAACATTTGCGCCAGTTGGACATTTAATTCATATCTTTTTGCATCCACTTTAATTTGCCTCCTAATTTAATACCTTATTATAATACTTCACAAGAGAGTTGCCTAGTGAAAAGAATGATCAAACTACCAAAGTATTCTTGTTTTAATTTGATGTTCATTTAAATATTGCTTGATTTCGGCAATTGTATAGGTGCGGTAATGCACCATAGAAGCGATCAATGCCGCGTCGGCTCTGCCTTTGGTCAAGACTTCGGCCAAATGTTGGGGTTTTCCGGCGCCTCCGGAGGCGATAACCGGAATATGCACATTTTTGGAAATCAGCGCCGTTAAAGTCAATTCATATCCTGTCTGTGTGCCGTCGGCATCAATGGAATTCAGACAAATTTCACCGGCGCCAAGCTTTTCTGCCTCCTTTGCCCACCAGAGAGCATCAATGCCCGTATATTTTCTCCCGCCATGGATGACTATTTCATAGCCCGAAGGAATTTTGCCGGATACATCCACTTTTTTTACATCCATGCCCAGCACAATGCACTGACTGCCAAACGCTTTGGCGCCCTGCGTTATTATTTCAGGCTCGTTCACAGCAGCAGAATTGACGCTGACTTTTTCCGCTCCGGCCAAAATAACTTTGCGCATATCTTCCAGATTGCGGATGCCGCCGCCCACGGAAAAGGGGATAAAAATCGTTTCCGCCACGCGCCGCACCACATCAATCATGATGTCGCGTTTGTCGGATGACGCCGTAATATCGTAAAAAACAATTTCATCCGCGCCCTGTTCATAATATTCCCGTGCTGCTTCCACCGGATCGCCGATATCCACATTGCCTTTAAATTTAATGCCTTTGGTGAGCTTGCCATCGCGCACATCCAGACAGGGAATAATTCTTTTGCTAAGCATTGCCCCTCCACGCGCAGAAATTTCGCAGAATTTGTAAGCCGGGACGCCCGCTTTTTTCCGGGTGAAACTGCATGGCCACAAGATTCTCTTTGGCCAGCACCGAGCAGAATGTCATGCCGTAATCGGTTGTGCCTAAAATCGCTCTTTCATCAGACGGAGCCGGATAATAAGAATGCACAAAATAAAATTCGGCATCCGGTGAAATATCCTGAAATACCGGATGACTGTGGCGAAAAGTAACGCTGTTCCAGCCCATGTGCGGGATCTTTAATGTCTGGCTGCCGGAAGTTAATTTGTAGGGGAATCGTTTTGTCGAACCGGTGACAAGGCCGATACAATTAGTGTCATTTTCCTCGGAATAATCCAGAACAATCTGCGTGCCCAGGCAGATGCCCATTAAAGGTTTTCCAGTTGATAACCATGTTTTCAGCCAGATATCGAGTTTCTTTTCACGCAGATAAGCCATTGCCTCACCCGCCGCGCCTACGCCGGGAAAGATCACATGGCTGGCAGCATTGAGCTTTTTGGTATTGTCAGTTACGACAAATTCCTGCCCGATATTTTGCAAGGCCCGCGCTACGCTCGTGATATTTCCAGCGTTATAGTTAATTATCGCTATCATCTATTCTCTCGTAAGAAAAATTTAACACATATGCACTTAGCAATTTTTGTGCAAATATCATAGATTTTTTTACCATATTATCCCGCCTTTGATAACTTCGTAAAATGCCCAGAGACAAGGCGCGCGAATTGAGCGCAATCAGGCATACACCGGATACACTCCGCATATGCATAGCCCGGCGACTGCCGGGGACTTTTTACGGAGTTATCCCATAGTTTTTCCCTTGATACGAATTTCGCCGTTCCAGCTCTTTATTAATCGAGTTCAATACATCTAATTTATTCATTGTCCAGTCGGGCGCAAGGAAAATATCGCGATAGCCATCGGCAGTCAGGCGCTGAATCACCATTTCGGGCGGCAAAATCTCCAGAACATCGGCCGCTAAAGAAACATATTTTTCTTTCGTTATCATACATACAGAGCCTTTTTTGTATATTTCACCAAGGGCGGTTCCTTCCAGAGCGAGCAGAGAATGAATCTTGATACCCTGTAAAGGCAGGGCAGCAAGAGTCCTGGCTGTCGTTAATACATCTTCGTTGCTCTCCCCCGGCAAACCGATAATAATGTGAACACAAATGTTCAGGCCGTGTCCAGCCAGAGAATTCACCGCGTCCAGGAATTGCTGGAAATTATGTCCCCGGTTGATGAACTGCAAAGTCTTGTCGTGAACAGATTGCAGGCCCAACTCCACCCAGATGTGATATTTTTTCGCATATTCGCCTAATAACTCGATAACATCGGGGTCCAGGCAATCCGGCCTTGTGCCGATGGAAAGACCGATGATATCTTCCTGAGACAGCGCTTCATCAAATATTTTTCGCAATTTTCCCATCGGAGCGTAAGTATTGGTAAATGTTTGGAAATAAGCGATAAATTTTGAGGCCTGCGGTTTATAATACTTTTTTCCGGAAGCAATTTGCTCGGCAACCAATGGCAAATTGCCCTTTTGGCGCAGTTTTGATCCTCTGCCGTCGCAGTAAATACAGCCGCCAGTTGCGACATGTCCGTCACGGTTCGGGCAGGTAAATCCCGCGTCAATTGCTAATTTATGGACATTACAGCCGAACAGGTTCCGCCAGTAGCTTTTCAGATCATAATAATTTTTGCTGTTTTTCCAAAAATCCGGTTTAACCAAGGGTGCCTCTTTTTTTGTTGTGTTTTTACGGTCTATGCCGTAAAAAAACATCAGTCCAAGTTTCCGGCACTAGGTTTAACATTGATTGAAAACAAGCGCAAGTAATCGGATTAGGAGCAGATAAGTTGATTGATAACTATGATGTCTTGGTAATTGGCGGCGGGCATGCCGGCTGCGAAGCGGCCCTGGCTTCAGCGCGCATGGGTTGCCGGACAATTTTGTTTAATATTAATTTGGATTCGATTGCGCTGATGTCCTGCAATCCGGCCATTGGGGGCTTAGCCAAAGGTCAACTGGTCAAGGAAATTGACGCCCTCGGCGGTGAGATGGGCAAGATTACCGATAAAACCGCCGTGCATTTTCGGATGCTCAATGCCTCCAAGGGCCCGGCCGTTCATTCTTCCCGGATGCAGTGCGATAAGCAACTCTACCGGCTGACGATGAAAGCGGTAGTTGAGAATCAGCAGAATCTCAACATCCGGCAGGCCATGGTCGAGAGCCTCGTGATTGAAAACGGTACGATAAAAGGAGTGCTGGATCAAAGCGGTTATTTTTACGGCGCGAAAAAAGTTATTATTACCACCGGCACTTTTTTAAACGGTCTGGTGCATATAGGCGCTTCTCAAACACCTTCGGGACGCGCCGGAGAACTGGCTTCCATCGGACTTGCCAACAATCTCAAAGGGCTTGGTTTTGATATAGGTAGAATGAAAACGGGAACTCCGCCCCGCCTGCGCGCATCCTCTATTGATTTTTCCCGATTAGAGCGCCAAGACAGCGATCCCTCTCCGCAGCCATTTTCCTTTACCACCATTGCTCTGCGACCGGAGCGTTTGCCTTCCTATTTCAGCGCCACATCCGCCAAAACACATCGTGTGATTAGAGAAAATATTCAACATTCGCCTCTTTATTCCGGTACTATTAAGGGCGTAAGCGCCCGCTACTGTCCTTCTCTGGAAGATAAAGTAATGCGCTTCAGCGAACGCGAAAGCCATCCGGTGGTGCTGGAGCATGAAGGACTCGACACGCAGGAAGTATATGCCAAAGGTTTGGGCAACTGTCTGCCGCTGGAATTACAGTATCAGATTGTACGCAGTGTGAAAGGATTGGAGCAGGCGCAAATCATGCGCCCGGCTTACGCGATAGAATATGATTTTGTTCAGCCGACACAACTTAAACCAACTCTGGAGACAAAATTAGTTGCAGGATTGTATCTGGCCGGTCAGATAAACGGCACATCCGGTTATGAGGAAGCGGCGGCGCAGGGTCTCTGGGCGGGAATCAATGCCGCGCGCGCCGTGCAGGACGCGCCAGCCTTTATTCTGGATCGTTCCGAGGCTTACATAGCAGTGATGATCGATGATCTGGTTACGCGCGGCGTGGATGAACCCTACCGCATGTTTACCTCGCGCGCCGAATACCGTCTTATTCTGCGGGAAGATAATGCCATCATCCGTTTAATGGGCAAGGGCTGCGAGCTGGGATTGATTGATCGCGAGCATTATTTATCTTTGCAGGATAAAATTCATCAGATTGAGAAAGGGATTGAACGGCTGAAAGCATCATCGATCAACCCAACGCCGGAAATAAACGAAATATTGGCAAAGATCCCATCACCGCCTTTGAATAATCACTCCACTCTTTACGGTCTGCTGAAACGTTATGAAATATCTTATGACAATTTGGCCGGATTTCCCGGCTGGGAGCCGCAAAGAGATTCCTTTGTCAAACAACAGATTGAAATTGAAACCAAGTATGAAGGTTACATCAAGCGTCAATTTGATGCCGTGAAAAAATTAAAAGATCAGGAAAAAAAGAAAATCCCGCCGGATTTTGATTACAACTGTGTTCCCGGCCTCTCCAATGAATTAAAAGCAAAACTCACCAAAATAGCGCCGCAAACACTAGGTCAGATGGAACGCATTATCGGCATGACCGAAGGCGCCATCTCCGCTGTCCTAATCATGATGAAGAAACAGGAAAGCCAGTAATTGAGTGCTGTGATATTTATTTTGACTTCACATAAATATTTCTATATAAGTAAACATAATTAATGAGACTGTCTGAATATTTTTTCATAAGAAATGAATCCAAAGGCTTTTTATTGTGAAACAAAAATCATCAAATAAGGTGTTAACCTTACAGCTGCCAAGCTATAAAAAACCACCCGTGAATGAAGTTATATGTGGCATGCGGTATCAGATACCTGCAAATATTTGGATTCCACATATCGGAGTTCTTTGGTCCAAGTTTAGGCAAGAATATCCAAATATACAACATGCAAATCCAATTTTTTCAAGTCCGCTTGAGGATTTAGCGACGGGACTACCTTTACCTAGAATATGGTTTATAAATGAGCAAGATGACCAATTAATACAATTTCAATTTGACCGTTTTTATTATAATTGGCGTCGTCGTAACGACAATTATCCACGTTACCCTCATGTTATAACCAAATTTAAACAAACATTTGACTTAATTAGTGCATTCTTTGATGAAAATGGCTTTGGTCAAGTTTTACCATTGGAGTTGGAACTATCTTATATAAACCATATCCCGCGAGGTGAAGGATGGGAAAAATTTGAAGATATCCAAAATTTATTTACTGATTTTAAGTGGGAATCAAGGCAAGGTCGTTTCCTGCCAAATCCAATTAAAACACAATGGACAGCAATTTTTCAGTTCCCAGACGAAAAAGGATTATTAACTGTTAATATCAAAGAAGCAATACGAATGAGTGATAAAGTGCCATTAATTGTTTTTGAACTAATCGCAAAAAAAACATGTGAAACAACAATTAAACAAGACGAAATATATTTGTGGTATGATTTAGCTCATGAATGGATTGTCCGAGGATTTACAGATTTAACAAGTCCAAAAGTTCAAAAAGATGTTTGGGAGATAGAAAATGCTTAATCCTAGTTTCCGAGAATATGAAAAATACAGAGCCGCTCAAAATATTTGTGCAGTTTACGACAACAAAGAACTTCTCTCTGAAGAAATTGATGAAAGTATTGGAGTTTGGAACCCCAATGTACTGCAAATAAACCAATTTCAACAATGGTCGCAATCTTTTATTAAAGCAAGTATACATACCCAATGGGGATTATTCAATACAGAAGAAAATAAAATTACACAGGATTCTACTAAAACAAGTGCCTCTACCCAATTGGAATTACTAGATTCAGAAGAAAACAAACTTCAACAATTAATAATGAAAATTAGAGTTTCGGCGTCTACTTTATGTAATCATAAATTATTGAATATAGTAGAGCGCATTCTTACATTATTAAAAGATGCAAAGGAAGAAGACGAATTCAGTGTTGGAATATCACCAGGGTCTCTTCTTAATTTCTATTCTTTTATAAGTAAACATGCTGATTTAAAACGACCAAAATTAGCTTTGACACCGGAAAATAATATATATGCTTCTTGGAAGACTGGCAAAGACAAGGTTTTCAGTATTCATTTCCTTGCAAATGGTGATGCCCGTTTTGTAATCTTTAAACCAAGCGATAGACATCCTGATAAACCTATTAGGCTTTCTGGAATTGCGCCAGTAGATGATTTGATGCAAGAAGTGCTAATCCCGCATGGTATATCTTGGGCACTAGAGTGAAAAACAAAATTATCCCAGACAGTAATCATGTTGCCCGATATTGCAAACCAACCACCGTTGAAAATAACGAGATTTTGGCCACTGCCTTCCTCATGAGACCTATAGATGGAAGTTTGTCAGTAAATTGGTTAGAATATTTAAAACTATCAACCAGAGAAAAAGAAATATCAAAAATCCAAGACGTATATAATAAAAAATTAAAAGTCAGTCCAATGTCAAGAATAGCAGTTGTAAATGTTGGTCTAGCAAGAGAGAAGGTTTTTTCTGAAAGTGATGATAGAAGGAATATTCAGTTCAAGCATGATCCATCAAAAGAAGATCCTTCCCACAGTGGGATATTTAATTCTTGTTTGGGGTTAATTCCCCTTAGCTTGCTACGAAAGGCCTATTCCTTATAGAGGCTTTTGATACCCCGTAGCTTGCTGCGGGGTAGTTCATTCTTAAATCAGATGATGAAATGATTGCAGAACTGATTTTATCTGTTGTTGATCAGGAACGTCACGTATACCCGGCAAAAAGATAAAAACTTAATAAGTATTATTTTTGCTGTTTCTTAGGTTTGTTGCAGTTTATTTTTCTCATTTTGTATTTTTAGAATTTAATTGAGCTCTTGCTTGAACGAGTTTTTCTTTGTCCAGATAATATTTTCCGTTGTTCGTTTTAATTACCAGACCATCATCGATTAAAAGTTTTAGCGCTTTGGGACGAATGTTTTTGACGCCCACGCGAAAGAAATTTTTTCGTTCATCCTGAAGTTTAACCGCCCTCGCCTCTTTAAAAGCTCTGGCCTCTTCCATTTCGGCGATAATCTTAAAACAAGTCCGTTGCACAGCCAAACCACCCATGTAAATAACAAGGACAACAAAGGCAATAAAAGCGGCAACCAGCAGAATTATTTGTAAATAAACAGGCATAAAAATCTCTTTAAAAATATTTACGGCGTCAGTTAATACATTTGATAAGCTTTTTTGTCAAATTACAATAATCATGATTTTGCATAATAAGTGCCTTGACTAATGCATCGTGTTGCCTTACATTTTTGAACAAAAAAGGTGTGCATATGGAAGATATAATTAAAATGATTCAAGAAGCATTTAGTAATCTATTGCCCGGATATTTAGGTATGCAAGTAATTAAAGCGACAACGAAAGAAGTAGTGGGCACTCTGG
The DNA here is from genome assembly GCA_003139775.1 of Syntrophaceae bacterium. Taxonomy (GTDB): domain Bacteria; phylum Desulfobacterota; class Syntrophia; order Syntrophales; family Smithellaceae; genus Smithella. The sequence goes on from PLGI01000080.1 coordinate 74,065, forward strand.
AAATAAAAGAAAATCTTTGCACAATTGGTAAGGTTGCACATGGCGGCGCTATTATGGCTTTTGCGGATACCATGGGAGCCATCTGTGCATTTTTAAATCTGCCGCCAAACTCAAGAACGACTACCATAGAATCTAAAACCAACATGATTCGTCCCGGCAGACTAGGTGAGGCATTAACGGCAAAAAGTAAGTTACTTAATAAGGGACGGACGCTTATGCTGTTATATACGGAGGTTCAAAACTCCCAAGAACAACTTGTTGCTGTAGTTATTCAGACTCAAATGATTATACGATCACCCCAAGCAAAGGATGCCTGACATAGGGTTGCGAAATCCACTTTCATCACGAAAAAGGAAGCATGAAAAAAGCTTACGTTCACGGTTACGATCATCGGGAAAATATACGATTACAGGATCAGGCCTCAACTTTGGTTGAATTACTGCACTCCGACACGAAGTATCCGGCAGGAAGCAAAGTTCTGGAAGCCGGTTGCGGTGTTGGAGCACAAACCGTCACCCTTGCGAAAAACAGTCCGGATGCGTTGATTACTTCTGTCGATATATCCGAGACCTCTCTTGTTGAAGCCAGGAAAAAGGCAGCGGCGGCAGGCGTGACTAATGTTTACTTTGAAAAGGCGGATATTTTCAATCTGCCTTTTGTACCGGAATTTTTCGATCATATTTTCGTGTGTTTCGTTTTGGAACATCTCTCCCGGCCGGTCCAGGCGCTCAATGCATTAAAAGAATATTTGAGGGAAGGCGGCACGATCACAGTGATCGAAGGGGATCATGGCTCGGTCTATTTTCATCCGGAGAGCGATACGGCACATAAAGCGATTCAGTGTCAGATTGAACTGCAACGGCGGGCCGGCGGCAATGCCATGATAGGTAGGGAACTGTATCCGCTGTTGAATAAGGCAGGCTTGAACTCTGTTCGTGTATCTCCTCGAATGGTTTATGTTGATTCCAGCAAGCCTGAACTGGTCGAAGGTTTCACGAAGAAGACATTCACGGCGATGACAGAAGGTGTCCGTGAAGCGGCAATCAAGGCAGGAATAATTGAAGAACAAGTTTTTGAACAAGGCATTAGGGGCTTATATCGAACTGCCGAGGCGGACGGAGTTTTCTGTTATACGTTCTTTAAGGCCATTGGAAATAAATAATTGCCGGGCAATCGATTGCGTTGATCGGAGAAAAAAAGAATGCGTCGTAATGATAGAGAAATAACAGACAGGAGAGATATTGACGAAATTATTAAGCGTTGCCGGGTTTGTCATCTTGCCATGTGTGACGATGGTCAGCCTTATGTTGTTCCTCTCAACTTTGGTTATGATGGTCGCTTTCTCTTCTTTCACACCGCTTCGGAAGGAAGAAAAATTGACATTATCAAAAGGAATAATCGTGTAGGTTTCGAGTTTGATATCCTCCATGATATTGTCACTTCTGAGCAAGCCTGCAAATGGGGAGCGAAATACGAGAGTGTCATGGGATCAGGCACTGCAGAGATAGTAGATGATTTGGAAGCCAAAAAAGAAGCGCTGGAATGGATCATGCGTCAGTACGGAAACGGCGCTTGGGATTTCAAAGAAGAGATATTGAAAAAGACCTTGGTTCTTCGTGTACGAATACTGGAAATCAGCGGTAAAGCCATCAGGTAAAACTCGACAGCTGGCAATTTTAAACTGCTCAAAAATATTTAAGAAGATATTTTTCGAGTCGGTTCAATCCTTCTTTAATATTTCCCAGGGAATTGGCATAAGAAAAGCGCAAAAACCCCTCGCCCTCGCTGCCGAAATCAATACCGGGTGTAACGCCTACTTTTACCTCTTCAATAATCCGAAACGCTTCTTTATAGGAATCCGTGCAAAAAAGCCGCGCGTCTGCAAATACATAAAACGCGCCGGTCGGCTCGACATGGATGACAAAACCCATGTCCTTCAATCGCGCCAGCATGTATTGGCGTCTTTCGTCATAAATCTTTACCATTTCCGCCACGTCATCTTGCGCTTTTGTTAGGGCGGCAATGCCCGCCCATTGAATAAAGCCGTTGGCGGAAATCATAAAATTCTGATGAATCCGTTGCATGATTTTCGAAAATTGCCTGGGAAAGATGCAATAACCCAGACGCCAGCCGGTCATCGCGTACAATTTGGAGAAACCATTGATGACAAAAGCCTTGTCCGTAAATTCCAAAATAGAATGAGCACGTCCTTGATAGACCAAGCCGTGGTAAATCTCATCCGAGATAATATACTGCTTGTCGAACTGAGCCATACTCTGCAATTGGTCTTTGCGCATAACAATGCCGGTGGGGTTGGAAGGCGAGTTGATCATAATCGCCTTGGTCCTGCGCGCGAGTTTCTTTTTAATATCATTTGGGCGATACTGAAATCCTTCTTCCGGGTAAGTTTTAACCTCTTTAATTTTTCCGCCTGCCGCGAGGATGAAATTCTGGTAGCAGGGATAGCGCGGATTGGAAATGATTACTTCATCGCCATGATCTAAAATGGCCAGCATTGCGAACAATAGCGCTGGAGAAGTGCCGGTGGACACCAATACCTGATCGGGCGTAATATTAACGCCATATTCTTTTAAATAGAAATCGCATATAGCTTGACGCAGTTCCAGTAAGCCCAAAGCGTGGGTATAGCGGGTTTTATTATTGGACAAAGCGTTGATTGCCGCCTGCGTGATAACTTTCGGCGTGGGGAAATCAGGCTCGCCTACTTCCAGATGGATAACACGTTCGCCTTTGCGCTCCAGTTCCTCGGCTTTTGCCATGACATCCATGACAATGAAAGAGGTAAATGAATCAGCTCGCTTTGATATCATCTAAATTCCTTTCCAATTAGTATAGCCTTTCTAGAGTGATTGCTAAAATTTTTCAACTAACTTTTGTCAATTTATTAAAACTTAATTGAATCTTCGGTAACTTACGATCTTACTTTTTTAGTATAATTATCAGAAAAAACTTATAATTGGCTCATTCTTTGCTAAATTATTCTTAATAGCTAAAAAACGATTGCTATTAGTACAATTTTGTTACAAAATAATTTTGGGTTTGTCGAGCCGTCTATGAGAAAGGCTACAAAAAAATCTTTTTCTGAGAAAGAGCGAAATTTGAGTATTCATAGCTATGAAGAATTGGCCACCTTGCACGCGATAGCTAAAATTTTAGCTCAGCCTCAAGACCTGCGCGATCAACTAGCGCTTGTCCTGCAGGAAATGAGTTACCGTCTAGGCATGAAGCGGGGCATGATTTCACTTCTGGACAGGGAAAAAAAAGAAGCATGGCTCGATATTGCTCATGATGTCAATATTGAAGGAATGGATGTAACCTACAAGCCCGGCGAGGGTATCACAGGCAAAGTGGCGGAAACAGGCCGCCCCATGGCCATAGCTAATCTTGGTCAGGCTACTCACTTTTTAGACCGCACCGGCGCCCGCCGTCATTTAAACAGATCGGAGCTTGCTTTTCTTTGTGTTCCCATTATTTATGATGCAAATGTCATCGGCGTTCTGTCAGCCGATAAAGTAGCTATCGAAGTGGAAGATTTGGACAAGGAACTGGCCATGCTCTCATCGGTAGCTGAGCTGATGGCCAAGGCCGTGCATATCAGGGCTCTGGAGGAAGAAAATGAACGCTTGCGAAAAATTGTCGGCAGTGAGCGCGCGCCTTCGATAGATATTATCGGCCACTCTAAGCCGATGCAGGAAGTATTCGGTTTGGTAGCCCAAGTATCCGATTCCAATACGACAGTCTTAATCACCGGCGAAACAGGAACCGGTAAAGAACTGATCGCCAGGGCGATCCATATGAATTCTCCGCGGCACAAAGGGCCGATGGTGCAGGTTAATTGCGCAGCCATTCCGGATACGCTGATTGAAAGCGAGCTTTTTGGTCATGAAAGAGGGGCCTTTACGGGGGCACTGCATCAACGCCGGGGGCGTTTTGAGGAGGCTAACGGCGGCACAATTTTTTTAGATGAAGTTGGAGAGCTTTCCGCTGCCGCTCAGGTAAAGCTTTTGCGCGTTTTACAGGAAAAGAGATTTCAGCCGCTGGGCTCTTCGCGGATTATAAATGTTAATGTCCGCATTATCGCGGCAACAAACAGGGATTTAGAACAAGACATTGTGGCGGGACGTTTTCGCGCCGATTTGTTTTACCGGTTGAATGTTTTTCCAATATATTTACCCTCGTTGCGCGAAAGAGGCAGCGATATTATACTTTTGGCAGATCATTTTATTTTGAAATACAGCAAGGAAATGGGAAAGAATGTTAAAAAAATTTCTACCGCGGCAATAGAAGTATTTCTATCTCACAAATGGCCGGGTAATGTGCGTGAACTGGAAAATTGCATCGAAAGAGCTGTTCTGCTTTCCAATACCGATACTATCGATTCTTTTCATTTGCCGCCGTCTTTGCATGTCAGAGAAACAAAGGTGGAAAAAAAGGACCACAGCAAATTAACTTCTGTTGTCGAAGCGCAGGAAAGATCTTTAATTATTGATACGTTGGAAGTAACCGGTGGTAATCAAACAAAGGCCGCCAAAATTTTGGGGACAACAAAGCGCATCATTCAATATAAAATTAGCAAACTGGGAATTAATCCCAAGCTTTTCCGTAAAAATAATAAAAATTCCGATGATACTGATTAAATTGTAAAACCCCTCACTACAAGCAGTGAGAGGTTTTTACAGTGTTATATTAAAAAATATTTTATTCCACTGAGTTTCCACGTTGAGGGGTCGTCTAAAGGTAGGACAACAGGTTCTGGCCCTGTGAATCGAGGTTCGAGTCCTTGCTCCTCAGCCATATTATTCTTTAATTGTAAGGAAGCCCATTGATGAACTATCTTTGATCCGTTTATTAAAAGTTCTCAGTTGAGATGAAAACCGGAAAATATAAATAGAGAAAAAATGATGGTATATGCGCGCACACTACTTACAGCACATTCCATTTGAAGGGCTTGGCAGCATCGCACCCTGGCTTGAAGCGTCCGGATACGAAATAACAGGTACTAAGTTATTTGAGTCAGCAAAGTACCCTAATCTAAAAGAGATAGACCTGCTAGTGATTTTGGGCGGTCCGATGAGCATAAATGATAAAGATGAATTTTCCTGGCTTGCTTCTGAAAAACAATTTATCCATGAATCCATCAATTCAGGAAAGCCAGTCCTGGGTATTTGTCTTGGTGCGCAGCTTATTGCCAGTGCGTTAGGTGCCAGACTATACCGTAATTCCGTGAAGGAGATAGGGTGGTTTCCCATCTATGGGATTTCATCGAACAACAAATCCATTTTTAGTTTCCCGCCGTCAGTGAAAGTTTTCCATTGGCACGGTGAGACATTTGACTTACCATCAGGAGCAACTCGCCTCGCGAAGAGTGACGTCTGCGAAAACCAGGCATTTCAATTCGGCAATTCGGTTATCGGCTTGCAGTTTCACTTGGAAACTACACCAATAGCGGCGTGCGACATTGTATCCCATTGTCGCAGTGAATTGGTTCCATCGAAGTACATACAAACGGAGGAAGAAATTTTGTCAGCTAAGCCTAGGAGATATAAATTAGTAAATAAGCTGATGGGCAGCATACTTTCTTTCATGCTTAGAAACAATGGCTAAATACAGATACCTAACAAAACTGGTTATAATTTCGTAATGATATAAGATATTCTAAACAGATATTCTCTTTGGTTTGCTGGATTGATGTGCGAAATCGCGGACAGAGTGGTCACAAGTAAAAACACATTTCTATTCCTACTCACATTTGACATTAAGTTGTTAAATATCATATTAGGGGATATAAATTACGAGGCATTGTCGAGATGTTTTATACTTAAAACACTGCGATGCTTCGCATATTCGAAAGGATTCATATACTCACCGTTGAATCTGAGAATAATTGAAAATGGATTTAAACGTATTTAGAGTTAAAGTATCTAAGTTTTTTAACTTTGTTGATCCAAAGCCTGTTGTGGGAATAAATAAATTGCATGTTATATGGTTACATTAAAATATAAAAATTCATACACTGGAGTAATGAAACTATGGATACAATACTTACAAAAATACAGGAACTAGTTCTCCTGCATGACAAAATCGACCCCAAGATCGTAAAGGAAAAAAACATCAAACTTGGACTGCGGAATGAAGACGGCTCCGGTGTTTTTGTCGGTATTACCAGCAAAGGACAGGTAATCGGTTATGAGAAAATCTATCACGGTGACGGCACGGAAGCGGTGAATCCTGTTCATGGCAAACTCTTCTATTGCGGTTATGATGTAGAGGACATTATTCGCCAAAAAAAGCAAGATCATCGATTTGGTTTTGAAGAAACTGTTTACCTGCTTTTAACCGGTGAACTACCTGATCGAAAGGATTTGAATGCCTTTTCGCAATCCCTTGCTAAACTTCGCCCTCTTCCTAACGGAGTCAAGCAAATGATAAAAAACCATCCTCCCCACGACGATCAAATGGGATCTTTACATACAATCGTTTCTGCCATGCATATTTTCGATAAAGATCCCAATTCCACAAATATAAATGATGTGATTCTGCAATGCGTTGACCTCATCGCCAAATTCCCGACCATTATCGCTTACAACTATCTAGCCGTGAAAATGAAAAGACGGGAACGGATTGTACTTCCGGAACCGTCTCCGGATACGAGTGTTGCTGAAACTTTTCTGTATCTGCTCAAGGGAAATACGGCTGACAGGTCTGTAGCAGAGCTTTTTGATACAATGCTTATATTTCACGCCGAGCACGGAGGAGGAAACAACTCCACATTTTCCACTAGGTGTGTTTCCTCTGCTGGTGCCAACACCTATATGGCTATCTGCGCCGGAATAGGTTCGCTCTCCGGTCACTTACACGGAGGTGCGAACGTAGCTGTCATGAACATGATTGACGACATCAAAAATAAAGTAAAAAACTGGGAAAGCGATGCGCAGTTAAGCGATTACCTCATGAAGATTCTAAATAAAGAGGCCGGCGACAAATCTGGAACAATTTACGGAATCGGTCATGCCGTTTATACCGTATCGGACCCCCGAGCAATGTATATAGAAAATCAAGCGGGAGAACTTGCGCAGTCAACCGGCCGGTTGGATGAATTCAATCTACTAAAAAAAATAGCACGTATCGCGCCGGTTTTAGTTAAAGAAAAGAAACGCAAAACAGTTTGCACGAATGTGGATTTTTACTCGGGATTTGTTTATGAATGCATGGGGATACCCCGGGAACTTTTTACGCCGATTTTTGCACTTGCACGAGTTGTCGGCTGGTCTGCCCACCGGATCGAAGAAATCGTGCAGGGACGGATTATCCGTCCATCCTATGTCACTTCATTAAAGGCAAAGAAAAGCTACATTCCCTTGAACAAGCGTTGACACCATTAACAGAAATGTACCCTACAGCAAGAACCGCGCATGCTAATTGAAAATTGATAGGAATAACGATAGTATAAGTCAACAAAATAAGAAAAATCCTTAAAGACAAAAGCTGAATTAAAGCATAGCGGAAAGATTTGATAATAATTGGTTAACTCCTTGTTCTGAAGATCTACAAATTAATTATTCTTAGCACAATTTTGTAACAAATTGCTTTAAGGAGTTAGTAAAAAGATCAAAATAATGGTGAAGATCAAAAATCATGGTAAAACTCCAACGATTCTTAAAGAACTCTAATGTCATTATAAATCCACGATAAAAATTCCGAAAAGATGAACATGACTTTTTGTAACGATTTGTAAGATATTTTAGGTACATTCTATAAAGATAAAAATATTAGTTGCTATTAGCATATTTTTTTTATAAAATTAATGATTAAGGTTCTATGCTCATTATATGAGCAGAATTTTGATAAAACTATTTGTCAGGAAAGATACGACCTTGAGCGTTTATAGTTACGAAGAATCAGCCACCCTATACGCAATTGTCAAGCCGTAGGCGCAGCTGAGGTATTTGGACGATCAGTTGAAGCAAATCATCGACGAAATTAGCTTGCGTCTGGGTATGCAAAAGAATTTGATTTCGTCGTTGGATCGCGAAAAAAGAGGTTTGGTTCTGCATTGCTTATGGTATCGATAGAGAAGGGGTGAATATAACTTATAAACCCGGCTTCTATAAATGGCCGGATAACGTGTGGAAATTGGAAAATTGCATTAAGCAAGATGTTTTATTATCAAAGACTAATACTATAGATTGCCAGCATCTTCCACCTTTATTGCAAATAGCGGAAAAGAAAATTGAGAAGTAAAGATAAAAATGCTTTCTTCTGTTGTTGAAATTTAAGAAAAAGTTTAATTATTAAAGACTTGGAAGAAAACAGGTGGTAACCAGACAGAAGCTGCTTATAAAAGTATGAAGACAAATTATAAAGCAACAATTGCAAATAAAAGTTTAAGATATTTCATCCTTTTAATAATAACAAATTTGTACTTTTCAAATAGGAAGATGGATTTTTTTATAGCGTAAATAATTAAAAATGAAGAGCATACAATAATATAACTTATTTTGAACAATTGGTATGAATATAGCAACAAACATAACGCATTATGATCTTGTTATGATCAGGCCGGAAAGAGTTTTTGGATGATTTATCAAAATATGTATCGTTTGTTTGCCCAAATTTTGGATGAAATTCTTTCATCCATGTTTGTGATTAATAATAGTCATGTCATGAAAGAAGGTGTTGCAACTGAATACTCACATTCCTAAAATATATCTCTTCTATTGTGCAACAAGCTACGATCAAGAAGAATTGTTGAAAAGTTATTCCCTGCAGGCCGTCGAGATTAAAGTAGTATCATTGCCCTGTTCTGGAAAACTGGACATTCTTTACCTCACTAAAGCATTTGATACCGGTGCGGATGGGGCTGCCATTCTGATATGCAAAGAAGGCGAATGTCATTATATGGAAGGTAATATGCGCGCCAGAAAACGTGTACAAGCCGTCGACGAATTACTGGAAGAAGCTGGCCTCGGAAAAGGCCGGACTAAAATAATTCAGATGGGAGACAAGGGTATCACAGGGGCCGTCCATGAATTAGAAGATTTCTTACTTCAAATAAAGACAATGGTTGAAAATGCTCCATCTTTGCAAAAATAGAAGACAGAGTAGTTTTTCGTCAGTCCATAACAGAAGGAGTACAGGGTATGAAACCTGATAGTAAATTAGCAGTTAAAACCAGCGGCAAAGAATTTATTTTCACTGCCGAGTATTTGCCGGTTGCCGGTACCGAGTTAACGATTGATCCTGAAATATTCGGTAGCGGTGTGACAGCGGTAAACGTAGCTGATAATCATTATGGTGTATCCATTTCTAGCATGGCAGCTTCTTTAGCATTGAAGCAGACTGGCATTGAACCAGTGCTTCAAATTATAACTAGAGACCGCAATCGCATTGCGCTCCAATCCGATCTGTTGGGAGCCGTTTCTCTTGGTATTAAAAATGTATTGTGTCTTTCCGGTTTTCACCAAACTCTCATCGGCTGCAGTGAATCAGCCAATGTCTTTGACATTGATTCCATTCAACTCATCGATATGGTTAGAAAGATGAATGACGGAGAGTTGCTGGACGGTTCGAAAATCCAAGGGAAATTCTGTCTGCTGATCGGCGCTGCAGCTAATCCGGATTTGAAACCGATCGAACTGAATATATTAAAGTTAAATAAAAAAATAACCGCAGGAGCTAATTTTATTCAAACTCAACCTGTATTTGATGTTGATGCATTTAAAATCTGGCTGGAAGCCGTTCATAATGCAGGGCTTGCCGATAAAGCAGCCTTTCTTGCCGGTGTTCTGCCGCTCAAGAGTGCGGCCCAAGCCAAAGAGCTGATCGAGTTGCATACTGATTTTGTTATTCCCGAAACGATCATTAACCGGTTGACGAATGCCGGTGATCCCGAGGCTCAAAGAAAAGAAGGCGTTAAATTAACCGCTGAAATTATAAAGAAGCTTAAAGATCTTCCCGGATTAAAAGGTGTCCATATTTTATCCGGTGGCAACGAATCAGCTATTAACGAATTATTAGCGGCTATAAAGTAAGAGACTGAATAAAATGCCCAAGAAATATCATATTGAAACAAAAAAGATTGCACCGAGATTGCCGAAAAGAGGTAAGTTCGGAATTGTTGATTGGCGTGAAGATTGTGCCCAGTGCCATAATTGCGTGAAAAAAGCCTGTGTGTATGATCGCTATCGGCAGGAAATGCAGTATATCAAAAACCTGGATGAATTTAATTCCATGTTCTTTGAATGCATGGGTTGTTTTTCCTGCGTGCAGAAATGCACGAAGGGTCTACTGGCTCTAACCGTGAATCCCGAATACGAACGCATGGGTAATGGTTATTTTACACCGGATATTATTCTAACTACTTGGAACCAAGCGGAAACAGCCGGCATTCCTGTTTCCGGTGCCGGTTATCGCGGTAAGTTTACAGGTTCCGGGTTTGATTCTATGTGGACGGACATGTCTGAAATCGTCCGTCCAACTCGCGACGGAATTCATGGTCGTGAATACATCAGTACCTCTGTCGATATCGGAAGAAAACCGAAATTACTTTCGTTTGAAAACAACAAACTGACTACTACATTACCACCGCTGGTAGACCTGCCGGTTCCGATAATCATTGAAATGTTCCCCGAGAAATATCACTTCCCCAATCTCATACCAATGTTATTGGCTGTCGCCGTTAAAACCGGCACAATGATAATTGTTGATTGGAAATATCATCATCTTTTAGGGGCCTATGAAGAAAACCATTTATCGAATATCATTTTTTATCTTGATAAAGAAACGCCGCTGCCACCCCCTGATATCCTTAAAAAGTTGCGTCTTATAGAGATCGTTGACAGTGATAGAATCGAACAACGGATAAACGAAATTAAAGCCGTCAATCCGGAATTGGTTGTTTCAATTAGAGTTGAACTGGATGCTTGCGGTGAGCAGAGATCTATAGAGCTTGCTCATCATCCTTTCATTGAAGTCATACATATCGTGTCCGATATCAACGGTAATCAAACAGGGGCGGAAAAACCTAAATTCATAAAGGATATGACCCGGATCATCCATACGTCTCTTGTAAAAGACGGTATCAGGGATGAAATCACTTTGATTGCCAGTGGCGGTATTGCTCTGGCGGAACATATGGCAAAAGAGATAATCTGCGGCGCAGATGTCATCACAATCAATATGCCGCTGCTAATTGGTCTTGAATGCCGTTTTTGTAAAAACTGTCGCGATGGTTTTGCCTGTCCAGCCAAGATTGAGACGATCACCGCCGAGTATGGGATCGGACGTATGACAAATTTAATAGCCGTCTGGCATGACCAACTGATTGAAGTGATGGGAGCCATGGGAATGAGAGAAGCCCGCCGTCTGCGCGGTGAGACCGGCCGTGCATTATTCTTTGAAGACCTTGAGGAGGAAACCTTTGGAAGGCATTTTGGCAAGAGAATTAGGGCTTAAAGAAGTCCTGCCTGAAAATACAATAAAAACATTGGTACCGCAGGTTGAGGTAGATCGAGAAGTCAAACCAGCGCCATCGCGCTATCGCAATGAGATAGCCAAATATATTATTCGGCGCAGTAGTGATTGCAAATTATGCGGTAAATGCGCTCAGGTTTGTCCGCATGGCGTACACGTATTGAAACCCGGTTATAAATTATTTTCTGCACCGCACTTGAACGTTTGTATAGGTCCTTCCTGCCAGAAGACAGACCATTATTGCATTGACCTCTGCCCGAATAAAGCGCTTCAAATGGTTGAAAATCCGATGTTGAAGTCGATGGGTGACTATCGCTGGACACCGGACATGCTTATGGCTACCTGGAAAATGGCAGAAACCGGGGAAGCGCCATTACCTGAGTATGGCTATGATTACGAGACGGGAGCTTCCGGCGGCGGGTTCGACCGATTGAGATTCAAGTTTCCTGAAAAACCGCCCGTTGAATTACAAGACGATGATATAGATACCAGTATTATACTTAACAGACGAAACGATGGTCGGCCACAGGTGAAAATCGATGTTCCATGGTATGGTGGTGGAATGTCTTTCGGTTCCGTCAGTAACGTAATACAGCTTTCCAAAGCGCGTGCGGCCACCGCTTTCAATACCTTTACCTGTACCGGTGAAGGCGGTTACATGGAACGTATGAAGCCGTATGATGACCACGTTATCACCCAGATTGCCACCGGTCTTTTCGGCGTTCGTGAAGAAACGATCCAACGTGTCCGTATTGTTGAATTCAAATATGCTCAGGGGGCCAAGCCCGGTCTGGGCGGCCATTTATTAGCTGATAAAGTTACACCCACAGTCGCCAAAATGCGTGAAACAGTTCTGGGTATTTCACTCTTTTCGCCGTTCCCGTTTCATAGCGTTTACTCGATTGAAGACCATCAGAAACACATGGACTGGATCAAACACGTTAACCGGCGAACCCTGATTGCCACCAAGGTCTCAACGCCTAACGATGTGGATATGGTTGCTGTCGGCAGTTATTCCGCCGGTACCCATATTGTGCATCTGGACGGCGGATACGGTGGAACCGGTGCCGCACCTGATATTGCTAAGAAGAATATCGCAATGCCCATCGAATATGCTATCGTTAAAGTCCATCGTTTCTTGGAACAGGAAGGCATTCGCGACAAGGTAACGCTGATTGCTAGCGGCGGACTGCGAACATCTCATGACATTGCGAAAGCTATTGCATTGGGGGCTGATGGTGTTGTCGTGGGCACGTCCGAGTTGGTGGCGCTGGGTTGTATCAGATGTTCACGCTGTGAAAGCGGTCGCGGCTGTCCGCGCGGCATTGCTACGACCGATCCCGAACTTGCGAAGGATATTGATCTTGACTGGGGTACACAGCGGATTATCAATATGTATGCTGCCTGGCGAAAAGAACTTGTAGAGATATTGAAACGGTTAGGACTGCGTAGCGTGAGTGAGTTGCGTGGGCGTACCGATCTTCTGATGCACCTTGATTATACGAATGATTCGGAGACCCATCCATGAATAACGGAATGATTGAAAAATTGCTACTCTCCCGGCGGAAGCTCATTGAAAAGTTACAAATTCCTGAACCCACTTACAAAGGAGAGGAAGAAGGTGGGTGCGGTGTCGTTGGTTTTTGCGCCACTGAACCGATTGCTGCACGTCACATTCACGAACCTTCCAGGCAGATGCATAACCGCGGTAACGGTAAAGGCGGCGGAATTGCCGCTTTAGGCTTTATACCGGAACAACTTGGAGTTACCCGTGAAGTTCTGAACGACTATTACATGATACACATAGCATTTCTCGATAATTCGGTCAGAATGGAACTTGAACAAAAATATATTACTCCTTATTTTGAAATTAAAACTTCCTGTCAGCTGGACACCGTTGCCGACTGGACAACTATTCCTTCTTTAGAAGCAAAGCCTCCTGATGTCATGCGTTATTTTGTTCGCGTGAAGTCGGATGTGCTGGATGCCTTTATTTCAAAGAACAAATTTGATGGAATAAGTCGTGAAGAAGCAGAAGGCGAATTTCTGAGCCAGCAAAGCGTTAAGCTGAATCATGAATATTACGCGTCGTTAGGCGATAAAAAAGCCTTCGTCATGTCTTTCGGCAAGAATATTATGATCCTAAAGGTTGTTGGGTACGCAGAGTCCATTACCGATTATTATAAAATTGATGATTTGAAGGCACATGTCTGGATTGCCCATCAGCGGTTCCCAACAAAAGGACGTGTCTGGCATCCAGGTGGTGCGCACCCGTTTGGAGTAATGAATACCGCACTGGTTCATAACGGAGATTTTGCTAATTACAGTTCCGTCAGCGAGTATCTTGCGCAGCGTCATATATATCCGCAATTTTTAACTGATACCGAGGTTTCTGTCCAGATATTTGATTTGCTGGATAGGACCTATCACTATCCGCTGGAGTATATTATAGAAGCTCTGGCACCTACGACAGAAATAGATTTTGACAGACTTCCCAAAGATAAACAGTCTGTCTATCGGGCAATTCAGGCAACTCATATTCATGCCTCACCGGACGGCCCCTGGTTCTTTATCATTGCCCATACCTTGTCCCAGGCCGACAAATTTCAACTCATGGGTATCACTGATACTTCCATGCTCCGACCGCAGGTTTTTGCTTTTGCAGACGGGGAAGTTCAGGTAGGCTTGATCTGTTCCGAAAAACAAGCAATCGATGCGACATTGCTCAGCATGTCAAAAGATGACAGCCGCATCTGCCCGGTAGCCGATAAGTACTGGAATGCCCGGGGTGGCAGTTCGACGGATGGCGGATCGTTCATTTTTACTCTTGAAAAAGACCAAGCCGGAAAATACAGATTGAATTGTAACGACAAATTCGGGGTTACGGTCAAATTACCGTCTGGAACAGAGGTCGTCGATTTATCCGAGGAAATAAAACATTCCGGTGCTCAGACCGGTAATATTGAAAAAGGAATTCGCGAGAACTTTGATGTCGACAGTCAAAAGGTCTTTCGTCATATTATAGGAAAAATCGTTGATTGGTCCTTTGCAGAAGTATGGTTAGCCTGTGAAACAGTTATTTCGCTGGCTAAAGATTCGAATCAATTCGCCAAAGCAATTGAAATATTGACTCTGTTGAACGACCGGCATTATGCTACCGGCACAAAGAAGCGTAAGCACATCCTGCAAATCGTTCGCACCGCTTTGCGCCAATTGCTCGGTCTTATCCCTTTGATAGAAGAAACATCGACAAGTGAGTTTCGGCTGATAAATTATAAAACCAGGCAACTTTTAAGAGAACCGCAGATTTGTGAGACGACTTTGGTGATTGATACGCTGGGTTTCTCACCTGAAGGAAACGAATCGAATTCCTCGCTTTTAATGGACGCTTACATGAAGGGCTGGAAACATTTCATTGTTTATAACTGTGCTGGACAGCGTTTTACCGGTTGCGGCTTGGGACCTCAAACTGAGGATGTTACAATCGATGTTTACGATAGCGATGGCGATTACCTCGCTTCCGGCATCGACGGTTTAACTATTAACGTTCACGGCAATGCTCAGGACCAATTGGGTCAGATTATCAAAGGTGGTAAATTGGTTATTCACGGCGACACCGGACAAACATTCTTATATGGTGCCAAAGGTGGTTCTATTTTTGTTTTGGGTAATGCTGCCGGCCGTCCTCTGATTAATTCCGTAGGTAAGCCAAAGGTTGTGATCAACGGAACCTGCCTGGACTTCCTCGCTGAATCCTTCATGGCGGGTGACGTCTTTGCGGATGGCGGTTTTGTTATTTTAAACGGTATAACATTCGATGATAAAGGCAACTTAATTGATTTGAAAGAACCCTATCCGGGCGGCAATTTGTTTTCCCTCGCTTCCGGCGGTGCCATTTACGTTCGCGATCCTCGCAAGTATCTTGTCCGGGAGCAATTGAACGGCGGCAATTTTTTCAAGCTGACTGATCAGGACTGGGAAACTATCTTGCCTTATCTCGAAGAGAATGAACGTTTGTTTGGAATCAAGGTAGATGATTTGCTTACTGTCGACGGCAAACTTAAGCGGCCCGGTCAAGTCTACCGCAAAGTTGCCCCGGCCAAACTGGCGGCTACCGCACAAATCGAATCGGATGAATAGTTATTTTATTTCAAGAAAAGAGTATCGATAATGACAATAAGAATAACAAAACACAAAGCCACTGAAGACTTTTTAAAACTAGTTCAGGAAAAAGCGGATGTAAATCTAAGCTCCTGCTACCAGTGTAAGAAATGTTCTATGGGCTGTCCTGTTGCCGACCTAATCAAGCTGCCACCTTCCGAGGTAATAAGAGGCCTTCAACTCGGGGCTGGAACTGAATTATTAAATACGGATCTCATCTGGACATGTCTTTCCTGTGAAACATGTTACTCCAGGTGTCCTAATCAGATAAACTTTCCCGCTGTGATTGATGCTTTAAAGTCCATTGCTTTGGAAAAAGGAGCTGCAAAACCGGCGGGTGATGCACCTTTATTTAACCGTTTATTCCTGAACACCGTCAAGTCTTACGGCCGCGTTTATGAATTGCTGGCGATTGCCATGTATAAACTGGGAACCGGTAACCTTAAGCAGGACATGGGTAAATTCCCCATGATGCTGAAAAAAGGCAAAATAGCAATTTTGCCTCCGTCCGGTGCGAACAAAGACAAAATGAAACGTATTTTCAGCAAATCAGCACAGAATAAAGGAACGGAAAAATGAGATACGCATATTATCCCGGTTGCTCTGCTCATTCTACTGCTCGTGACATGCATGAATCATGTCTGGCGGTATCAAAAGCGCTTGGTATTGAACTTAATGAAATAAAGGGCTGGACGTGTTGCGGTGCCAGTGCCGCTCATCAGACCGACCGGAAATTGGCTGTTTCTTTGGCTTCTGCCAACCTCCTTTTGGCCAAACAAATGGGTATGGACATGGTAGTCAATTGCGCCGCTTGCTACAACCGCTCAAAGACAGCCAATTATGAAATTATTAATTCCGAAAATGTAAGGAAATCGGTTGCCGATAGTCTTGGAGATACTTATGATGGTTCGGTTCCAGTACGGCACTTTGTTGAGATACTTTTGAAAGATATCGGACCGGTTAATTTACGTAAGAAAATTATTAACCCTTTAAGAGATCTGAAAGTGGCTGCTTATTATGGATGTTATCTTGTGCGTCCGTCGGAAGTAACCAACTTTGACGATCCTGAAAATCCAACGATCATGGAAAGCTTGATTGATGCGATAGGCGGTACTAATGTGGAGTGGTCGGGCAAAGTGGATTGCTGCGGTGGTATGCAAAATCTTACCCAAACGGAAATTACCGTCCGGCGTTCTGCGGCAGTAATAGATATGGCTCAGGCTGCCGGCGCCGAATGTATCGTCGTCGCCTGTCCCATGTGCCAAGTAAGCCTCGATGTCCGACAGGCAGACATGGAAAAACTTCTCGGCAGAAAATATAATATGCCGGTTATTTATCTTACGCAGTTAGTTGGTCTTGCTCTCGGACTTTCGCCTGTAGAACTCGGGTTTAACAAACTCATGGTAAATCCGGCAGCCGTATTAAACAAAGTCAAAGCAGCAGCCTAGTAAAGACTGCTTATTGATAACAGATGATTAAAGGCTACTTAAGGTTAGAATATGCATAAAAGTGAAAAGAAATTAACAGGTGCGGTTCTTGTTCAGGGGGGAGGTATTGCCGGTATTCAGGCAGCCCTGGACCTCGCTGATTCCGGGTTCAAAGTCTATCTGGTTGAGCGTAATGCGGCTATCGGCGGCATGATGGCACAGCTGGACAAGACGTTCCCCACCGGAGATTGTGCCACCTGTATAGTATCGCCTAAACTTGTTGAATGCGCCCGCAATATCAATATTGAGATACTTACCCTTTCTGAGCTCATCGGTTTGGAAGGAGAACCGGGTCATTTTAAAGCTAAAGTCAAGGTCTCTCCCAGATATGTGGATGAAATTAAGTGCAATGCGTGTGGTCAGTGCACGGATGTGTGTCCGGTCAACGTGCCCAATCCATTTGATCGTGAGATGGGTACGCGAAAGGCAATCGCCAAGCTCTATGCTCAAGCAACACCTAACAAGTTTGGTATTCTAAAGAACGGGCATTCGCCGTGCAAGGTAGAGTGCCCGGCAAACATTAATGTCCAGGGCTACATTCAATTAATTAAGAAAAAGGAATACCTCAAGGCCGTTAATCTGATTCGGGAGCGAAACCCGCTCTCTGCCATCTGCGGACGGGTTTGTACACACCCATGTGAATCCAAATGCACGCGTAATGACATTGATTCATCCGTTTCCATAAGATTGTTGAAACGTTTCGCTTCAGACCAGGAAATGGAAATGGTCAGGTCCGGAAAACTAGCTCTTCCGGAAGAGAAGACTCCATCCATGAGTGCCAAAAAGATTGCTGTAATCGGCGCTGGGCCTGCCGGTCTTACTGCTGCCGCTGATCTAGCTGACAGGGGCTATGCTGTAACAGTTTACGAAGCCACGTCTGAAGCCGGCGGCATGCTACGCTGGGGAATCCCCGCTTACCGTCTACCGAAAGATGTGTTGAGCTACGAAATTGAACTGATCCGCCGCAAGGGAATCAAGTTCGTCTACAAAACGCGTATCGGTACCGATATTTCCATGGAAAAATTACGCCAGGAAAATGATTCTGTCTTTATCAGTGTCGGTACACAGAGTAGCCGAAAGCTTAACGTCGAGGGTGAAGATAAAACCGGAATCTCCTACGGTCTGGAGTTCCTGCGTCGGGCCGGCGACAAAGACAATCGTCCCAAACTGCGCGGTAAAGTCGTGGTAATCGGCGGCGGCAACGTCGCTGTTGATGTGGCCCGCTCCGCGATACGCCTCGGCGCCGACTCCGTTGAAATGGTCTGCCTGGAACAGCGTTATGAGATGCCGGCTTTACCCGAAGAAGTTGCCGCCGCTCTCGAAGAGAACATAAAAATCAACAACGGCTGGGGCCCGAAGCGTGTTCTCGGAAACAGCAAAGTCAGCGGAATCGAGCTAAAACGCTGCACAAGAGTTTTTGATGAAAACGGCCGGTTCAGCCCCGCATACAGCGAGAATGAAACGACCACATTAAATGCCGACCAAATCATCGTTGCCATCGGTCAAGCAATCGATCAGGAATCTCTCAGCAACATGGGAGCGGCAACTGAACGCAATTTTTACAAAGTCGATAAGATCACCCTGGAAACATCAGTAAAAGGAGTATTTGCCGGTGGCGATGATATTCCGGGCAGCGCTTCCGTAATCGGCGCTGTGGGCGCGGGCAAACGGGCAGCGGAATCGATTGATCGTTATCTCAAAGGCGAAGACATGTTGTCCGCCCGGTTTGAATCAACCGTGAAACCTCTTGTTCCGGAATTACTGCCGGAAACCAAAGGCAAAGAAAAGATACCGCGTACCGAGCAGGCAATGTTGCCGGTTACTCAACGTGCCAATAATTTCATTGAAATCGAAATGGGTCTTACTGAAGAAGATGCCCTCGCAGAAGCAGAGCGCTGCCTTAATTGCGCCCTCTGTTCAGAGTGTCTGGAATGCGTTGCCGCCTGTGAACAACATGCTGTTGACCATTTCATGACGGAAAGGATTATCGAGCTTGCTGTCGGTTCCGTTATCCTTGCACCCGGTTTTGAGGAGTTTGATGCTGCGAAAAAAGGTGAGTACGGCTACGATCGGTACCCGAATGTGATTTCCAGCGTACAGTTCGAGCGCATGCTTTCAGCTTCCGGACCATTCGACGGCCATGTGATTCGAAGATCCGACGGACAGCCGGCCAAACGAGTTGCTTGGATTCAGTGTGTCGGTTCACGGGATACTCGTTGTGGCAATGAGTATTGTTCTTCGGTCTGCTGTATGGTTTCCACAAAACAATCGATGATTGCCGCTGATCATTTGCCCGGGCTAGAAGCGACCATCTTTAACATGGATATTCGGGCTCATGGTAAGGACTTTGATCAGTACTATGAGCGCGCCAAGAAGCAAGGTGTAAATTATGTAAAAGGCATACCGTCCCGCATCATCCAGATGCCCGGTACCAAAGACCTGCGGGCGACATTCTATAACGAAGCCAATCAACTGCAGGAGAATGACTTTGACCTGGTTATTTTATCTGTAGGTATGGAACCCGGTTTATCTGCCGTGGATACTGCCAAACGTCTGGGAATTGAACTGAATGAATACGGTTTTTGCTTGACTGATCGCTTTACGCCGTTGAATACTTCGCGGCCAGGGGTTTTTGTCGGCGGCGCTTTCCAGGAACCGAAAGATATCCCGGAAACTGTCACCCAGGCCAGCGCCGCAGCTTCCATGGCCATGGAACTTTTATCCTCTGCCCGCAATACGCTGGTTGCCAAACCAATTTACCCGGCTGAGCACGATGTTACCGATGAAGATCCTCGAATCGGTGTTTTCATTTGCCACTGCGGCCGTAACATTGCATCTGTAGTCGATGTGGAGAAAGTAGCTGACTCTGTAGCTAAGGAACCGAATGTAATCTTAGCCACTCACACATTATTTACCTGTTCCGATACAAGTCTGGTCGATATTCGTAATGCTATCCGAGATAACCGGCTTAATCGAATTGTTGTGGCTTCCTGCACACCACGGACTCACGAACCGATCTTCAGAGATACTTTGCGTGAAGCAGGTTTGAACCAGTATTTATTCGAAATGGCTAATATTCGTGATCAATGTTCATGGGTACACTCGACCATGCCTGAGAAAGCCACACAAAAAGCCTCAGAGCTGGTCAGGATGGCCATAGCCCGCTCCCGCAGGTTGGTTCCACTACAAAGTTCTTATTCCAAAGTCGTCCAGAATGGTCTAGTGATCGGTGGCGGCATCAGCGGCATGACCTCTGCTCTTTCCCTAGCTGATCAGGGATTCAAAACACACTTGGTCGAAAGGTCGGATAAGCTGGGAGGTTACTGCCTCAATCTGCATTCCACTCTGGAACACGATAAAGTTGATGGATTTCTCAACGCATTGATTAAACGTGTTCAGAATAATGACAACATCGTTCTGCACATGAACAGTGAAGTGAAAAACGTCGCCGGTTTTGTGGGTAATTTCGAGGTTACGCTTAGCAAGCTTAATGAAGAAACGATTGTGCCGTGCGGTGCAATCGTTGTCGCAACTGGAGCCATGCCAGCTGTTACCAAAGATTTCCATTATGGTCAGGATGCCAGTATCCTGACTCAATCGGAATTGGAAAACGCCTTACAAAGAGGCACTTTTTCTTCCGCCAATCGCAACATCGTCATGATCCAGTGTGCCGGTTCACGCAATGAAGAAAGACCGTATTGCAGCCGTATTTGCTGTTCAATGGCAGTTAAGAATGCTCTCAAACTGAAAAAGCAGAATCCCGATACAAATATCATCGTTCTCTACCGTGATATCCGCACTTATGGTTTCCGTGAAAAATATTATAAACAGGCCCGTGAAGCAGGCGTCATTTTTATGAGATACGAAAACGATTATCCTCCGGTTATTTCCGACAATCATGGTCTAGTTACGTTGAAGAGTCCCGATTTTCCGGAACCGGTAGAAATTGAAACCGATGCCATTGTGTTAAGTACGGGTATCGATGCCTTGAAGGATAACCGTAAGCTTGCGGACATGCTCAAGGTACCTTTGAATGGTGATGGCTTTTATGTGGAGGCTCACATGAAGCTACGGCCTGTCGAGTTTGCCACTGAAGGTATTTATCTTTGCGGCATGGCTCATTCGCCGAAAATGATCGATGAAAATATCTCGCAGGCAAGAGCGACCGCTGCCCGTGCGGCGACCATACTTTCCAAGGTTCAACTGGAAGTCGGCGGTCAGATCTCCAGCGTCGATCAGGAAAAATGTATATCCTGTATGACCTGCGTGAGGGCGTGTCCTTATCATGCGCCGCTTGTTAATGTTAACAATAAAGCGGAAATTGTTGCCGCCGCGTGTATGGGTTGCGGCATTTGCGCTTCGGAATGTCCGGCACATGCCATCCAGTTGCGAAATTTCGAATCTGATCAGTTTGAAGATATGTTAAAAGCTTTATTATCAGAATCGGAGGAAAAGAAACCGGCATCAGTACCGAAATAGGAAAATGAATATGAATAATAACTTCGAACCTAAAATCGTGGCCTTTTGCTGCCACTATTGTGCCTATGCCGCCGCAGATCTTGCCGGTTCAGGCCGTTTACAATATCCGCCTAATATCCGTATTATCCGGTCGCCGTGTACCGGCAGATTGGAAATCGACTTTTTTATGAAGGCCTTTGAGGCGGGCGCTGATGGCGTGCTGGTTGCCGGCTGTGAGGAAGGAAGTTGTCACTTCAAAGAAGGTAATTACCTAGCCAAGCGTCGGGTCAACACGACAAAACAGTTACTGCTGGAAGCAGGTCTGGAGCCGGAGCGGCTACGCATGGTGAATGTGAGCGCCGCCAGTTCCCAGAAATTTGTCGAATACGTTCGTGACATGGTGGAGACCGTTGCGAAGCTTGGTCCCACGCGTAACAAAAAGACTACCACTAAAGAAAAAACAGGAGCAATATAATGATCGTTGCCGAAAGAAAAACCATTCCTGAAATGGTCGAGATTTTAAAACCGCATAAGAAAATTCTGGTGCTGGGTTGTGGAACCTGCGTCACTGTCTGTTTGTCCGGAGGAGAACGGGAGGTCAGTATCATCTCTTCAGCGCTGCGAATCGCGTCACGCATTCAAGGCTTAAACTTTGAAATAGCTGAACTCACCATCGAGCGCCAGTGTGATAACATCTTCATCGAACAGGCGGCAGAAGCCATCCAGAAAGCCGATGCAGTATTGTCAACGGCCTGCGGTGCCGGAGTCCAGGCTATTGCCGAACGTTATCCTCAGAAGCCGGTTTATGCCGGATTAAACACAACCTTCCTCGGTATTCTCGAGGAGCGCGGTGTATGGACGGAGAAGTGTGCTGCCTGTGGTGCCTGTGTCCTGCACAAATACGGTGGTATCTGTCCAATCACCAGGTGCGCTAAGCGTATGATGAACGGGCCCTGTGGAGGGTCTCGCGAAGAGAGATGCGAAGTGCGAAAGGACAGACCCTGTGCATGGCAGCTTATCTTCAAGAGGCTCAAGGATATCAATCAGCTCGAAAGGCTCAAGGAAATAGAACCAGCCAAGAACTGGAATTCAAGCCTGTCCGGAGGCCCCAGAATGTTAATAAGGGAGGACCATAAAATATAGTAATGGGCTGCCTGCATAATTGCTCTGCCGGTAATTTATATCAATGATGAAATGGTTTTTTTGCTTAATACGAACATGTGAAAGATTGATCACGTAAAAAGATGATTTGTCGAGAAAAGTCTGGATGGAAAAGGAAGCCATCTATGCTTAAAAGGCAAATAAGGGTTTCGAAGGCCATTATTGTTACTTTTATCATATTTGTGGTACAAAATTGTAATATTTGATATAGTATGTGATTCTTATTCACAGTAAAGCCCAATCAGCATCAAGTATTTTTAGTCCTGTTTTCATTATTGCGTTAAAATAGTAGTTTAATTTCGATGAGTCATAATGTCATCAATTTAGAGTGGACTAATTGAATATGAATTGCTATAAGCTTAAGATGGTATTAATCCATGGCATGTTTTTCGCTATTGTCTTTGGATAATAAATATTTAACACAAAGGAGTAATATTATGGCCGAAATAAAAACACCAAAGGATGTTCTTGAGTTAATTAAAAAGGAAAAGGTGAAGATAGTTGATCTGCGATTCATGGATTTCCCCGGAATTTGGCAGCATTGCAGCTATCCTATAAGTCAGATTGATGAAGCCGTATTTACCGAGGGATTGGGATTTGACGGTTCATCAATTCGCGGCTGGAGGGCGATTAATGAGTCTGATATGCTTATCATACCGGTGCCTTCCACTGCATTTATTGATCCCTTTACTGCTGTTAAGACCTTGGTGATGATATGCAACATCCAGGATCCTGTGACCGGTGCCGATTACACCAGAGATCCCCGCAACATAGCAATAAAAGCGGAAAATTATCTCAAGAAGCTTGGCTTGGCTGATACGGCTTATTTTGGGCCGGAGGCGGAATTCTTTATTTTCGATGACATACGTTATGATCAGAAAACTAACGAAGGCTACTATCATATTGACAGCGTGGAAGGCATCTGGAACAGCGGCAGAGTTGAGGATCCAAACCTGGGCTATAAAGTTCGCCATAAAGAAGGGTATTTTCCTGTACCGCCTACCGATAGCCTGATGGATTTGCGCTCTGAAATGGCTCTAGCCCTTGAAAACATCGGGATTGAAGTTGAGGCTCAGCATCATGAAGTAGCTACAGCCGGACAGGCAGAGATTGATATGAAGTTTTCACCTCTGGTAGAAATGGCGGATAATCTATTAAAATTTAAATATATACTTAAGAACACTGCCAAGAAGTATAATAAGACAGTGACATTCATGCCGAAGCCGTTATTTGGCGACAATGGCAGCGGTATGCATGTCCATATATCATTATGGAAGAAAGGCAAAAACTTATTTGCCGGAGATGGATATGCCGGGATTTCTCAGATGGCCTTATATGCTATCGGAGGAATCCTAAAACATGCTCCGGCATTGTTGGCCTTGACGAGTCCGACAACCAATAGTTACAAACGTTTGGTACCCGGTTATGAAGCCCCTGTCAACCTGGCATATTCGCAACGCAACCGTAGCGCAGCAATACGCATACCCATGTATAGCACGTCACCTAAATCAAAACGCCTGGAATTCCGCTGTCCTGATCCGGCATGTAATCCTTACCTTGCATTCTCAGCGATTATGATGGCAGCGGTGGACGGCATCCAGAATAAGATCGATCCGGGTAAACCTTTAGATAAGAACATCTATGATCTTCCACCGGAAGAGGCAAAAAAAGTATCCAAGACGCCCGGTTCTCTGCGTGAAGCTCTTAATGCTCTGAAGAAGGATCATGCATTCCTGCTTAAGGGAGATGTATTCACCCAGGATGTCATCGATACATGGATTGACTACAAGATGGTGAATGAGGTTGAGGCAATTGATTTACGGCCGCATCCCTATGAATTCATGCTTTATTACGATATTTAATATAGTAACCTACGCAAGCCATCGGCTTTAGCCGGTGGCTTGCGTGTCAAATGAAAAAATTATTTCCAAGAATAAGATATCTTCAATCTGGGGTGAATTGAAAAAAGTAAATATTCTTCAACAAAGTAAAACCCCAATGTACGAACTTCTTGAATATGTTGACGAGCTGGAAAATTTGTTTGATGACGAATTATGGCCACGGTCTAAGTTCTTGGAGATGCTCTTTATAAGCTAATAATAGTAACAATATTCTGAAGGGAACGGCTTTGGCCGTTCCCTTCATCTTTTAATTATTGACGAGACCGCAAAAAAAAGATAGACACTTCCCACCTGTGAGGCTCGGTTTTTGCCTAAAAAAGCTTTAAGATATTAGTTCTGCCGGGGGATGAATTCCTGTGTCGTTGTTGAAAAAAGAACGTAGAGCTTTGCTTGTCCTGGAAGACGGCAGTGTTTTCGAAGGTTCTGCCTTTGCTGGCAGTGGTGAAACTATGGGCGAAGTAGTTTTCAACACGGGTATGACTGGCTATCAGGAAATTATTACCGACCCCTCCTATAAAGGCCAGATCGTCACCATGACTTATCCTCTCGTCGGCAATTATGGTATAAATGACGAGGATATGGAATCGGCAGGCATCCATCTGGAAGGTTTCATTGTCAAAGAATATCAGCCCAACCCCAGCAACTGGCGGATGAAGAAGAGTTTAAAATCGTTTCTTGAAGATTTCGGAAAAATCGGCATCGAAGGAATCGATACCCGCGCCCTGACACGCCGCTTAAGACTTTCCGGTTCCATGAAGGGAATCATTTCCACTGAGATCCAAGATGTCAAAATGTTGCTGGAGAAAGTGCGGCAATATCCCGGCCTTGTTGGACGGGACTTAGTCCGCGAAGTTTCCTGCAAAACGCCCTATTTGTGGAAAAAAGGCGCGCCTCATGCAGGCAAGCTTCCGTCAAAAAAACCGGTTAAAAAATTACAGGTGGTCGTTATCGACTGCGGCGTCAAATATAACATCTTGCGTATCCTGGAAAATAACGGCTGTGAAGTGCTGGTTCTTCCCGCCTTTTCTACCGGAGACGAAATTATGGCTCTGAAGCCGGACGGCGTCTTGCTTTCCAACGGCCCCGGTGATCCGGCGGCTTTGCCCTATATAGTAGATGCAGCTCGCACTGTCATCGGCCAGGTTCCTGTATTCGGTATCTGTCTCGGACATCAGATTATCGGTCAGGCGATTGGCGGCTATACTGAAAAACTTAAATTCGGTCATCATGGTATTAATCAGCCGGTAAAAAATGTGGATACAGGGCGCGTCGAAATCACTTCTCAAAATCATGGGTTTGTTGTTGTGCCTGCGTCGGTCGGCTCTAAAGCTAAGAAAACCTATCATAATTTGAATGACAGCACATCCGAAGGAATGCAGATGCCTCTGACCATGAGCGTACAGTATCATCCGGAAGCAGCCCCGGGGCCACACGATACGGAATATTTGTTCTTGCAGTTTGTCGAAATAATGAAAAAGGGTAAGGGTAAAACAAAGTGATTCTCATCATTGATTTCGGCTCGCAGTATAATCAGTTGATAGCCCGGCGGGTACGTGAACATCATGTTTACTGTCAGATTGAACCACCGAATATTTCCATTGCCGCCATCTCGGCGCTTAAGCCCGAAGGAATAATTTTATCCGGTGGCCCGGCGAGCATCTATAGTAAAGGTTCCCCGCGGGTCGATAGCGCCATTCTTAGGCTGGGCATTCCCGTATTAGGTATCTGTTACGGCCTCCATTATATGATTGATTCTCTGGGCGGAAAAGTCATCGGTTCAACCAAACGGGAATACGGTTTTGCCGAGTTGCTGGTCAAAAAACAAAAAGGCCTGTTCACCGGTGTGAATAAAAAAACTCAGTGCTGGATGAGTCACGGCGATTCCATCGGCACGCTGCCTGCCGGATTTGTAATTACTGCTTCCACTGCCAATACGCCGGTCGCGGCAGCCGAAGATGTGAAGCGCAATTTTTACGCTCTGCAATTTCATCCGGAAGTTGTTCATACCAAAGAAGGCAAAAAAATGTTGGCGAATTTCCTGTTCGAAATCTGCCACTGCAAAAAATCCTGGTCAATGAAATCTTTTGTCGCGCATACGGTGGAGGAAATCCGCCAGCAGGTAGGCACAGAAAAAGTAATATTAGGCCTTTCCGGCGGTGTTGATTCTTCGGTCGCGGCCGTTTTACTGCACAGGGCTATCGGCAAACAACTCACCTGCGTTTTTGTGGATAACGGCGTGTTGAGAGAAGGCGAAGCCCAGCGCGTGATTAAAATGTTTAAAAATAATCTACAGATTAGCTTGCGGTTTTCCCGGTCAGGGAAGCTTTTTCTTAAGAAATTAAAAGGCGTGACTGATCCCGAAAGAAAACGCAAGATCATCGGTCGCACCTTCATTGAAGTTTTTGACAAGGAAGCGCGAAAAATCAAAGGTGTGAAATTTCTGGCGCAGGGCACTTTGTATCCTGATTTAATTGAATCCCGTTCAGCTTTCGGTGGTCCAAGCGCGGTTATCAAATCGCATCATAATGTCGGCGGCCTGCCGAAGAAAATGAATTTGAAGCTGGTCGAACCGCTCAAACACTTATTTAAAGATGAAGTACGCCTTCTGGGTAAAGAACTGGGATTGGCCGATGACGTTGTCTGGCGACAGCCGTTTCCGGGTCCGGGGCTGGCGATCCGTATTATCGGCGAAGTGACCGCGCAGCGCTTATCCATGTTGCGCAAGGGCGATACAATTTTAATTGAAGAAATTCGCGCCAACAAACTCTACTATAAATTATGGCAATCATTTGCCGTCCTGCTTCCGCTAAAAAGTGTCGGGATTATGGGAGATCAACGTACCTATGAAAATATTCTGGCGATTCGGGCGGTCACCAGCGACGACGCCATGACAGCCGACTGGGCGCCGCTGCCTCACGATATTCTGGCGCGGATATCCAACCGCATTATTAATGAAGTGCGCGGTGTCAATCGTGTTGTTTATGATATCAGCTCCAAACCGCCCAGCACCATCGAGTGGGAATGATAGTTTTTACAAAGAGAATATTTAGTGCCTAAACGAAACGACATAAAAAAAATTCTGCTCATCGGGTCCGGGCCGATCATTATCAGTCAGGCCTGCGAATTCGACTACTCCGGAACTCAAGCCTGTAAAGCGCTGCGCGAAGAAGGTTATGAGGTTGTATTAATCAACAGTAATCCCGCAACTATCATGACTGATCCGGAAATGGCCGATAGAACATACATCGAACCCATTACACCCGAGGCGGTGGAAAAGATCATTGCCCGCGAGCGGCCGGATGCGTTGTTGCCGACAGTAGGCGGACAAACCGGTCTCAATACAGCCGTAGCGCTGGCCGAAAGCGGTGTGCTGAAAAAATACAACGTGGAGATGATCGGGGCTTCGCTCAATGTTATCCATAAAGCGGAGGACCGTGAAAAATTCCGACACGCGATGGAAAACATCGGCTTGCGCGTACCCAAGAGCGGCTTTGCCCGTTCCATGAGTGATGTTCTTGAAATTGCCGATGAAATTGGATTCCCGATTATCATCCGGGCTTCCTTCACTTTGGGCGGCACCGGCAGTGGCGTGGCATACAACCGCGAAGAGTTGATGGAAATAGCCAAAGGCGGGCTGGATGCCAGCATGATTTCTGAAGTTATGATTGAAGAATCGGTTCTGGGATGGAAGGAATATGAACTGGAAGTAATGCGCGATAAAGCCGATAACGTCGTCATCATTTGTTCTATTGAAAATTTCGACGCTATGGGGGTGCATACCGGTGAATCAATTACCGTAGCGCCGGCGCAAACTCTGACTGACAAAGAATATCAAATCATGCGGGACGCAGCTATCGCCATCATGCGGGAAATAGGCGTGGAGACCGGCGGGTCCAACGTTCAGTTTGCCATACATCCCCAAACGGGAGAAATGATTGTTGTGGAAATGAATCCCCGTGTTTCGCGTTCATCCGCGCTGGCCTCTAAAGCCACAGGCTTTCCTATTGCCAAAATAGCCGCGAAACTTGCTATCGGCTACACACTGGACGAAATCCCCAATGACATTACCCGCGAGACCATGGCTTCTTTTGAGCCGACGATAGATTACTGCGTTGTGAAAATTCCCCGCTGGACATTTGAAAAATTTCCTCAAGCCGAGGATTTTTTAACTACATCCATGAAATCCGTCGGCGAGACCATGGCTATCGGCCGCACGTTCAAAGAATCATTGCAAAAGGCGATTCGTTCCCTGGAAATCGGGCGTTTCAGTCTTGGCCAGGTTCTTCCGGAAAACTTGAAAGATAAAAATGATTTCCTTAAAGGCAAACTGATCAAACCAAATTCGCTGCGGCTTTTTTATATAGCCGCGGCTATGCAAAACGGGATTTCGATAGATGAACTCTATCAATTAACAAAAATCGATCCCTGGTTTCTGCATCAAGTTAAAGAAATTGTGGATGCCGAAGATGAACTGAGAAATTCCGCTCCATCCGTGGAGTTGCTGAAAGCAGCAAAGAAAATGGGGTTTGCCGACAGGGCCTTGGCGTCTTTTTGGAAAATGACGGAGTTGGAAATTCGTCAGTGGCGCGAGCGGGAAAAAATTATTCCGGTATATAAGCTTGTCGATACCTGCGCAGCGGAGTTTGAAGCCTACACGCCTTATTACTATTCCACTTATGAAACGGAAAATGAAACCCGGCCATCCACCAAACGAAAAGTGGCGATTATCGGCGGCGGTCCCAATCGCATCGGCCAGGGAATTGAATTTGATTACTGTTGTGTCCATGCTTCGTTTGCTTTGCGGGAAGAAGGCGTAGAGAGCATCATGATCAATTCCAATCCCGAAACGGTCAGCACCGATTATGACACTTCCGACAAACTTTTTTTTGAACCGGTGACACTGGAAGATGTTTTACACATTTTGCAAACGGAAAAACCCGAGGGAGTAATTGCTCAGTTCGGCGGCCAGACGCCTCTCAATTTAGCCAGAGGATTGGAGGCGGCCGGAATAAAAATAATGGGAACATCTCCCGATTCTATTGACCTCGCGGAGGATCGCGACCGTTTTCAGGAAATCGTGCGCAAACTGAACCTGAATCAGCCCGACAATGATACGGCCAGAGATGTGGAAAAAGCCCTGCAAGTCGCCGAGCGCATCGGCTATCCGGTGTTGGTGCGGCCATCATACGTTCTGGGCGGCCGTTCCATGGAAATAGTATATGATCCGGAAACTCTCAGCTCCTTCATGGAAAGAGCGTTGCTTGTTTCTCCCGAGCATCCCATTCTTATTGATAAATTTTTAGAGGATGCTATAGAAATAGACGTGGATGCGATCAGCGACGGCGAGACTACAGTTGTGGCCGGTATCATGGAACATATCGAAGAAGCGGGAATTCATTCTGGGGACAGCGCCTGTATTTTGCCGCCCATGACAATTTCCGCTCCTCTTTTGGAGCTGATTAAAAAGCAGACAAAAATGCTGGCGCAGGAATTAAAAGTCGTCGGCCTCATGAATATTCAGTATGCCATTAAAGACGGCAAGTTGTATGTGCTGGAAGTCAATCCCCGCGCGTCGCGCACCATTCCCTTCGTCAGTAAAGCGATCGGCGTGCCGCTGGCCAAGCTCGCCACCAAAGTTATGCTGGGCAAATCTTTAAAAGAGCTGGGATTTACAGTCGCGCCGCACCCTGAATATGTCTCCGTCAAAGAAGCTGTTTTCCCCTTTAATCGTTTCCCTGATGTGGATATTTTACTGGGGCCGGAAATGAAATCCACCGGCGAAGTTATGGGGATAGACCACTCTTTTGGTCTGGCCTTTGCCAAATCGCAAATGGCGGCCGGATTTAAAATGCCGACAAAAGGCACTATCTTTATCAGCGTTAATGATTATAATAAGGATAAGATTGTACCGGTGGCGGAGTCTTTTCAGAATATGGGTTTCAAAATTATGGCTACGAAAGGCACGGCCAAATACTTGAAGGATCACGGCATTGAAGCCGGCTTGGTTTTTAAAGTCAGTGAAGGGCGGCCGCATATTGTGGACTACATTAAAAACGGCGATATCCAAATGGTAATTAATACCAGTTTGGGAAGCAAATCTTCGCGGGACGCTTATCATATAAGAAGAGGCGCGCTGATTTATAATATTCTTTACACCACGACCATCGCGGGCGCACGCGCCCTATGCGAAGCTGTAACAGCAATAAGAAGCGAAAGTTGGCAGGTTTGTTCATTGCAGGAATATCAAAATATTTAGTAAGTTAGAATTTCTTTCTGGTAGAAAGCAAATTCATTAACGCACTTATCCCGCATGGGCGGGACTTATCCCGTTTATCGAGGCTAGAAAGAGAAATTATATGTCATCTTTATTCGAAGAAAAAACAGATGAAACCGCCTATCCTCGCGAAGAATGCGGAATTTTCGCAATTTACGGCCATGAAGACGCGGCCAGAATAACCTTTTTCGGCCTTTTTGCTCTGCAACATCGCGGTCAGGAATCTGCCGGCATTGTCAGTTCCGACGGTTGCAATGTATCGGAGCACAAAGGTATGGGGCTGGTTTCCGAAGTATTCAAAGAAGCAACCCTGCAAAAACTCATCGGTAAATTGGCTATCGGACATGTCCGTTATTCCACAACAGGTTCTTCCACTCTTTCCAATGCCCAGCCCTTTTTAGTTCATTTTGGCGAAGAGTACTATGCTCTGGGGCATAACGGCAATATTGTCAACGCGCAGAAATTGCGTGAAGAGCTTGAAAGCAGCGGCTCGATTTTTCAATCGACGATGGATAGTGAAGTAATCATTCATCTCATGGCGCCGCATTTGAAAAACGGTTTGGAAAAGGCATTGACTGCTGCCCTCTCCCGCGTGGAAGGCGCTTACAGCTTCATCATGCTGACCCGCGATAAAATCATTGCCGCCCGTGATCCGCGAGGGTTTAGACCGCTCGCGCTGGGGAAGCTAAACGGCAGTTGGGTTGTCGCCTCCGAGACCTGCGCTTTTGATCTGGTTGGAGCTACGTATATTCGCGATGTCGAACCCGGTGAAATCATCATCATCGATTCGAAAGGCTATAAGAGTCTGAAACCTTTTCCGCCCATCAAACATTGTCACTGCATTTTTGAGCTGATTTATTTTGCCCGTCCCGACAGCCAGATATTCGGCCAGAATGTTTATCTGTACCGCAAGAGACTCGGCCATGAGCTGGCGCGCGAATACTGTCCAGACGTGGACATCATCATGCCCTTTCCCGACTCCGGCGTTTACGCCGCTCTGGGTTACGCGGAAGAAAGTGGCATTACTTTTGAGATGGGTATGATTCGTAATCACTACATCGGCAGAACCTTTATCCAACCGACCCAGCTGATGCGCGATTTTGGCGTAAGAGTAAAATTAAATCCGGTAAGGGAATTATTAGCCGGCAAGAAAGTGATGATCGTGGAAGATTCAATTATCCGCGGCACCACCAGCCGTAATCGTGTGCAAAATCTGCGCGGCATCGGGATGAAAGAAATTCATATGGTCATCAGCTGTCCGCCGACACTCTATCCCTGTCCTTACGGCATTGACTTTTCGTCCAAGGGCGAATTGATCGCCGCAAAAAAAGAAAACGAAAAAGCCATCGCCGAATTCATCGGTCTTGATTCACTGCACTACCTGACAGTAGAAGGCATGATCAAGGCCACCGGCTTGACCAAAGATTGTTTCTGCCTGGCCTGCTTTAATGGCAATTATCCTATTGCTCCGCCGGAGAAGATTGATAAATTTTGTATGGAACTGAAATAACCTTGAGGGGCTGCTCACAAACGCTCATATGCAGCGTTGCGCTGCATCATTCGTCGTTGCAACGTACGCAAAAGTACGTCTCACTCCTCATGATTTGTGCGCCTTGCCGCTGAACGTTTTTGAACAGCCCCTGAAATGTAGCATGTGTCATTCCGGCGCAGGCCGGAATCCAGAAAATTTTCTTTACAAAAAAATCAGATTTGTTACGTTTCTTTATGAAATTTGAAGAATAAATAAATAGTCGTCCCTGAAAAAGTCACAACATATTGATAATATTCCTTTAATTATGTATTTTAATGTGTTATAATTGCCGGAAATTTAGGGAAAGGAATAAAAAACTGGCAATTTTATGCGACCGAAAGACATAAGTTTTGAGGAATCACACGGAGATTTGTTCCGATCCAGTT
>PLGI01000072.1 GCA_003139775.1 Syntrophaceae bacterium
GTATTTAATGATTTCCATTAGAAAGGTTGCATTGTGGAATAAAATTGTAAAAACAACATTACAGTTGATCTGCCCCAAATCCTTATACCACATGTTAAGTTAGGATTCAGGCATTTTTTATTTCTCAATTCAGGTATGCCTCTGGCGCTGGAGGACAGTTATTCAATCAGCTGTGTGGCATCGCTGTATATTGTTAGATTTGAATTGTATTAATTACGGATTGAAATGTTGAGTGAATTGGGAAAACAAAAAAATATTAAGGAAGAAGTGTTTCTTTCTACTACAGTTATTTATCTTTCATCTTATCCAATCTCAACTGGGCATCCGCGTGTCCTTGCTGGGCCGCCTCACTATACCACACTGCAGCCGAATCAGAATCCTGTTGAACGCCTCTACCTTCTTCTAATATCAAACCAAAATTGAACTGGGCATCTGCAATTCCTTGTTCAGCAGATTTTAAAAACCATCTTGCAGCCTCGGCATAGTCTTGCAGTCCGCTACTATATATCAAACCCATATTATACTGAGCATAAGCATGACCCTGTTCAGCCGCCTTGAGATACCATTTGACGGCCTTAGCATAATCCTGCGGAACACCTATACTGCCATTCTGGTACATAAAACCCAGATTATTCTGGGCATCAGCATGACCCTTTTCAGCCGCCTTGAGATACCATTTGACGGCCTTAGCATCGTCTTGCAAAACTCCTTTACCATTCTGGTATATCCAACCCATATTATTCTGGGCATCAGTATGACCCTTTTCAACCGCCTTTAGATACCATTTGATGGCCTCAGCATAATCCTGCGGAACACCTTTACCATTCTGGTACATCAAACCCAGATTATTCTGGGCATCAGCATGACCCTGCTCAACCGCCTTGAGATACCATTTGACGGCCTCAGCATCGTCTTGCGGAACGCCTCTACCATTTTGGTACATCCAACCCAGATTATTCTGAGCAGCAGCATCACCCTTTTCAGCCGCCTTAAGATACCATTTGACGGCCTCAGCATCATCTTGCGGAACTCCTTCACCATTCTTATACCTCCGACCCAGATTATTCTGGGCATCAGCATGACCCTGCTCAGCCGCCTTGAGATACCATTTGATGGCCTCAGCATCGTCCTGCGGAACGCCTTCACCATTCTGGTATATCAAACCCAGCCGGTTTTGGGCAGAAGCATCACCTGTTTCGGCCAACGTCCTGTATAACTTAATTTCTGCTTCATTACTCATTTTAAAATCACCTACTTATCCCGCACAGCCATAGCCGCACTTAGTTTGCGTACTTCTGACGAAGTTATGGAGATTTGTTGAATGTCTCTTCCATCATGTCATCAGCCTTAAGCAAACGGCCATCATCTTTGGCCTTCTTGATTGCCAATCGTGTTAGACGCCGACCATCCTCTTACAATCTTAACTCTTAATTTACCACGTAGTCTCCTTATGTTTCCTGTCATCATACAATAATTTTCATGTTGCGAGAGAAACCAAAAAAATACTCTCTTTTCAGAAGAGGGTTTTAATAATCAGTCCATGCTTCCCTCATTTAGGTTCAATGGTTCAGAACTATAATCTTTGACATTACATGATTTTTTTATATCACGATTCCTATTTGATATCTACAATGAAAATCAGGGATGTAAGTATGCGCCTTACAAAAAGTTGTCAATAGAAAGTTTATAATATATAATAAAAAGTTGTATTTAGGAAGGTAGGTGGTGTATTCACCGGATGGTTGTTTCGCGACAGTCAGCCGGTTCAAAACGATTTGGCAGCAGGAGTTTGAGCAATGGCAAAAGCGCGGTCTTGAAGGAAAATTTTATGTCTATTTTTGGGTGGATGGGATTTACTGCAACGTATGCATGGATGATAAACAGTGCATCCTGGTCATTATGGGTGCCACTGCTGATGGTGTAAAGGAACTGGTAGCCCTAGAGGGTGGTTCCCGTGAAAGTGAGCTGTCCTGAAGACAACTGCTTTTAGATCTGAAATCCAGAGGTCTGAACACCGCGCCACAGCTGGCGATTGGCAACGAATATAGGAGTTTTGCAAAGGTCTTGGAGGGTTAGTTAGTGATTTATTTCCGCAGTGTCAGCCTGTCTTTTTTAGATAAAAAGCTGTTTGACAATATCAACTGGACAATTCATCCCAAAAGCCGCATAGGCCTTGTTGGCGACAACGGCACCGGCAAAACTACTCTATTTCGGGCAATACTGGAGCAAGTTCATCTCGACTCCGGCATCATTGATATTCCCAACAGAAAACAAAAGACAATCGGCTATCTGCCGCAAGACCTGGTGGAACTTGAATCTATCGCCCTGATCGATTTTCTCAAGAAAAAAAGCGGGATTGCCGCACTGGAAGAATCCATAAAAGATCTGGAACACCAAATCTCTCAGGCCAAACAACATACAGCCGAATACAAGAAGCTTTCTCAAAGCTATTCCGATGCAACGGCTCACTTCAGCGCTCTGGATGGTTACGCTTTTGAAGCCAGAGCAAAACAGGTACTCAAAGGCTTCGGATTTAAAGAAAGTGACTTTACTCAAAGTTGCGCGTTATTTTCCGGTGGCTGGAAAATGCGCATCCTGCTTACATCGATTCTTCTGGCAAAACCGGACATCATGCTTTTGGATGAACCGACTAATCATCTGGACACGGAAAGCATGGAATGGTTGGAATCTTATCTTAAAGGCTATCCGGGAACAATCATCACTGTTTCTCATGATCGTTTCTTTCTCGATAAAATCGCTCTGCAAATTGCCGAGCTTTCCTCCTGTAATATTCATATTTATAAAGGTAACTATTCTTACTATTTAACCGAAAAATATAGACGGCACGCCGCTTTAAAAAAAGAGATGGAACTGCAAAAAGCGCAAATTAAAAAAATCGAAGAATTTGTGGAACGCTTCCGTTACAAGGCAACCAAAGCTTCTCAGGTGCAAAGCCGTATTAAAATGCTGGAGAAATTTTCTGCGGTGACGCTGGAAGCAAAATCCAAAAGCGTAACCATGAAATTTCCCGAAGGCAAAAAAAGCGCCAAAGAAGTTGTCAAGGCAATTGATCTGGGGCATAACTACGGTAGTTTGAGTGTGTTTAACAATCTAAACTTCACTTTATTTCGCGGTGACAAGGTGGCTTTTGTCGGCGTCAACGGCTCCGGCAAATCAACTTTATCCCGACTGCTAAGCCTGTCGGAACAGCCTTCTCACGGATCGGTAAAATATGGCGATGGTGTAAACATGGCTTTCTTTTCTCAGGAAAGCTCGCAAAACTTAATTTACGAAAAGACAATCTGGGAAGAAATAAATTCCGTCCCGACACATGCTTCCGATCAGGAAAAACGCAACCTTCTGGGCACTTTTTTATTTTCGGGAGATGATATTCATAAACCAGTTTCCGTCCTT
Source organism: Syntrophaceae bacterium (assembly GCA_003139775.1). Classification (GTDB taxonomy): domain Bacteria; phylum Desulfobacterota; class Syntrophia; order Syntrophales; family Smithellaceae; genus Smithella. Next base: position 3,415 of record PLGI01000072.1, read on the forward strand.
TCCGGCGGAGAAAAATCGCGTCTCGCTCTTTTAAATATTATGCTTCTCGACACCAACTTTCTCATTCTTGACGAACCGACCAATCATCTTGATCTAAAGACTAAAGATATTTTTCAAAACGCGTTGATCAACTATCACGGCACTATAGCCATCGTCTCGCATGACCGCTATTTTCTGGATAATCTGGTCAATAAAGTTTTTGAACTAAAGGACGGATCAATCAACGACTACTTTGGCAATTATTCATATTTTATCGAAAAACGCGGTCAGACAGATTTACCGCAAAAAGAAAATGTAAAAACAAGTGAACAAAACGCCAGGGAAAATGTTTTCAAAACAAAAGAGCAAAAGAGACAGGAGGCGGAAAAAAGAAATAAACTGGCCAAAATAAAAAATGCCTGTAAAAAAGAATTAACTGCCATGGAACAAAAGATAGAATTACTGGAAGCAAAAAAGACCAAACACGAAACCGCCTTGTGTGATCCGCAAACGCACAGGGATTCAGTTAAAATTAAAGCTATCAATATAGAATTGAAAAATATTACCGCGGAACTGGAACGTTCCTATGAAATCTGGACGGAACTGCACTCAAAACTGGAACAACTGGCCTTAACAAATACGGAAAGCATTATCAGTCAAAACTGACGAGCTATTTATCTTAAGCCCCATCTAACATGGGTTTTTCTACATTCAGATACCAGGTGGCAGGATCAGTCAAGAACACTTCTGTATCACACAGGGAAAGAAAATGCTGCCGCTCAACACTTGCTATTAAATTAAAAAATTCTTTTTCCCTGGGATCGGTGCTTCCCTCTTCCAATTTCGTGTAAAGCGCCATACCCCTTGCTTCAAAATCAATCGCCATACGAACGGCCTTCAAGTCGTCTTCATTACCGTTGAAACGGGCGGACTTTTTACCCGACATCGAAATTAATATACTACCGGCCAAAGATTTTCTAACTTTCAATGGAATTGTCTCCGGCCACTTTTTTTTCTCTTCCCATTTATCATGCAACTTTTTTAAGACTTCGTAATGTTCTTTTTCTTCATCGGCAATTTGCTTGAACATATTTTTACCGGCTAAATTCTTTGTTCTGCGCGCATTAGCCAGATAAAACTCTCGTTCTTTCTGTTCGTTTTCCAAAGCAAATTTCAAAGCGTTCATTCTTTTATTCATCTTGATGCCTCCTAAGACACGGATGTTCAAGTAAATAAATCCAATTACAAATCAAAGCGCTATTTTTGTCGGCGTCGTTGTCGGCTTCCTCAACGTATGTATAACGCGTGACCTTTAGGTTATATACCTCGTCGCCTCCGCCTAGCCGCCTCAATATCATCTTTGATTTAGAAATGGCGTAAGCTAAAGTTAATTATAGAAGATATTACTGATTAGATCAATACGTATTTCTGAGCAGACGGAACACAAGAAGGCTGATGTTAAATGTGAATCGGCGACATTAAAGTGCCATTTTTAATATTATATGCAGCTTTTATCCAGATTTCTTTCTTTAATATCCAAAACATACTCGGCAATATTGTTACAATGATCGGAAATGCGTTCCAGATGAATGAGCATCTCGACAAAAATCAGTCCGGCCTCGGTACTGCAAAGACGGTTATGAAATCTTTTGAGGTGTTTATTTCTCGCTTCCTTCACCTCAATATCTATTTCTTCCTCTCGTCTAATTATACTGTTGATTTTTTCCTTATCGGAAACTTCGATCAGAGACAAAGCTTCATCAAGATTCCGGCTCACCAAACGTACGATTTCCTGCAATTCCTTTTTGCCGCTTTCGGTAAACTTGACTTTCTTGCCGGCTTTTTGCGTAGATAACTCCGTTATCCACACTACATGGTTGCCGATGCTTTCAATATCACCGGCTATTGCCGTAAAGGCAAAAACCTTTTTCGAAAGTTGAGTCGAAAGATGTTGGGCTGATATTCTCCATAAAAACTTTACTATTTGCGCGCGCAAGTTATTAACGACCATCTCGACATACGAAATGTCTCTTTTCCTGCCCTCTTGAGCCAGGGTAATCATATTTGTAGCGTTTAAAAACATTTTTCGCACGAGACTGATTTCTCTTAGCAATTCTTTTTGCACATCATCAAGCGCTTTTTTTGTATTGGATAAATCCTTGCGATTAAGAAATTCCGGCCAGATAGGCAGGGTTTCATCTTCTCCCCGTAAAACTTTTTGCATTAAGCCGGCAAAAGGACGCAGAAAAAAAATAAACATAAGAACAATAGCAAAATTAAGTAAAAAGTGAGCCAGAACAATTTGCTGAGCAACGCTGGAAGAAAGGTTTTTCAATATAACCAGGAAATACGGCATCAAAATAAGGCTTAGAGAAACGCCAATACATTTGAAGATCAAGTGGGACACGGCTGTTCTTTTACCGCTTACCGTTGCTACTGTTCCGACTAAAAGCGCTGTAACAGTCGTACCTATATTCGCTCCCATAATCACCGGCAGCGCGTTTTCCAGAGAAACTAAATCCTGCTGCGCTAAAAGCGCCATAATGCTGATAGGTATAGCCGAAGCGTGAACAATACCCGTAACGACAATTCCCAGCCCAATACCTAAAAATGGATTTTGGGTCTGCGTAAACAAATTCAAAAAAGCCGGAGAGTTTTTTAAAGGCTCCACTGCCTGGCTAATCAATCCTAAGCCAAAGAAGAGCAATCCAAAGTTAAATATTATCTGGCCGGTAATCTGCCATTTACCCCGGAAAATTAACCACATAAGCCCGCCTATGGAAATAAGAAGCGGCGAAATATCCGTAAAATGCCAGACAACAAATTGTACAGTCAAAGTGGTGCCGATATCGGTGCCTAAAATAATCGCCAGAGAATTGTAAAAGCTGATCAATCCGGCGCTTACCAACCCGACGGTGAGCGCTGTGGAAGCGGAAGAACTTTGAAAAATAATTGTCGAAATCGCACCGGTGAGCAGTCCGTAAAGCGGTTTTTCCACGGCATATTTAATGTATTCTTTTATGCGGACATCAATTAATTTCCGGACGGCGGAAGAAAGATTGATCATGCCGATCAGAAATAAAATGACACCGCTGATAACTATGATTATTTCTTTCATTGTGAAACTCCAATTCCGAAAGCAAAGCGCAGCGGAATTGGTAAGTTGAACAANNGAACAATCCCGCGAAGCGGAGGGTAATGAAACTCAAACTTCTAATTGGTGTTCATATCCGTGATTACTAATTATTAACCAAGCAACTTGGATCAATCAACTTTCTTAAACATCTTCCCTTTAGCGCCGCATACTGGACAAGTTTCGGGCGCTTCTTTCTCCGAGGTATAGCCGCATATAGGGCAAACATAGTAGCTGTAAGATTCTTTTGCCCCTTCCAGATTATCAAGCATTTGCTGATAGAGACCGGCATGAATTTTCTCCACTTCGTTGGCATAATTAAAAGAACGCTCCGCCTCTTTATTTCCTTCGGCCTTGGCCGTCTGGATCATTCCCGGATACATGCTTTTGAACTCATGAGTTTCTCCGGCTATCGCTTCCTGCAAGTTTTCTTTTGTGGATCTAATTCCTTTTAATGCCCGCAAGTGGGCGTGGGCGTGAACAGTTTCCGCTTCCGCCGCCGCGCGAAACAATCTTGCCGCCTGCGAAAATCCCTCCTGATCGGCTTTGGCGGCAAAGGCCAGATATTTACGGTTTGCCTGTGATTCTCCTGCAAAAGCTTCCTTCAAAGCATCTTCGGATTTAGACATAATTTTCTCCTTCGATTATTTTTATCATAAATTAAATAACAAATTATTCAGGATGCCTCAAGCAAAATATGCTCTGAAATTATCTTCACTCCGTTCGAAAAAAAGCCCTGCCCTGTGAGCGCGATAAAAGATGCAGAGATCAGGTGGCGTTTAAAACTACACCCGAGCTTTCCAAATGAGTGGCGGGTATAGGAAGCTGAGAGATATCTGAGCTCATGACGCCATTTACTACTGTTCAGTATTGAGCAGTTGTTAAAATTGATGATTACCATTTTGTAATCAATTTTAGAGTCCCTTATCAAATCAACGGCAGTATCCCTTGCCTTTGGCCCATTCTAATGTATTGCAGACTCCCAATTCACACGCCTTTTGCGCATCAAAACAACCTGGTTTGCTGCTGCCCTGCATAAAATAAGCAATTCCTCTGTTGGAGTAGCCTCCGGCATAATCCGGTTTCAGGCGGATGGCTTCATTAAAATCCTCAATGGCGCGTTGATACTGGCCGAGGTCTCTGCCATAAATAATCCCCCTGTTGAAATAGGCATCGGTATAATCTTGTTTCAGGCGGATGGCATCGTTATAGTCTTCGATAGCACGCTGATGCTGGCCGAGGTCATCATAAATAGTCCCTCTGTTGTTGTAGAACAAAGCATAATCTGGTTTTAGGCGGACGGCTTCATTAAAATCATCAATGGCGCGTTGATACTGGCCGAGGTCACCATAAGCATTCCCTCTATTAAAGAAGGCATAGATATAATCCGGTAATATGCGGATGGCCTCATTATAATGATCAATAGCCTCCTCAATCTTTCCTTCTTCAAACAGAGCAAGACCAAAATTGTTATGCGCCAGATAATTATTCTTCGTCACTTGCAAAGTTTGGTTAAAGAGGATGATACTGTTTTTCCAGTAACCACATTGCTGCCAGGTCAAAACTGACATGATGATAAGGAAGGCTATTCCTGTCGGAAATAAAATCTTTTTTCTTATTTCTTCACTTTTAATCAAAGCCGGTATTCCCCAGGCCATCATGACTGCAAGGCCGATAGAGGGCAGATAATGATAGCGGTCGGCCATCGCATAGGGCGCGCTTATCGATATCTGTATGATTCCAATGACCGGGGCAATGGTTATCCCAAACCACATCCATCCGGCAAACAGGTATGGCAAACGTTTCATCATTACAATGACGGCAGTGGTGATAATGAGAATCAGCAAAGATGCCCCCAAAACCTGCCAAAGGGGAATTTGATCGGGAAAAGGATAAAAAACAGCCATATTATGAGGCCAGAATGTTTTCTCTAGATAAGTCACAAAAGCAACAGGCGCGTTGGCGAGCCGGGAAATAAAGGGAAACTGTTTTAAGTCCGGAGTATTCGATAAATCATAAGTATCCGGAGTATAAAGTGTTATGATAACAAGAACTATGGATAAAATAAAAAAAGGTATTTTTTCCCTCAGTTGCCATAATGGAATGATTCCCGCAATCCTGGGTTCTGATAATTTCTGGACACGGGGTGGAGATATCTTTTTCTTTAGAGCTTCTTGTTTTAATTTGTTTTTCTTTTTTCCTTGATTTGTGGGAACAGACATAACTTCCGGCATATTTGTCACGATTTTCCGCGATAGAAGACGGTCCAGCGGCCAGTAATCCAGAAGGAGCATGACAACGGGCAAAGTGACAACCATGGACTTGCTCATCAGAGCTAAGACAAAGCAAAAAAGAACTGGCAGATACCTTCTTATAACCGGTTTTTCCGTGTAATAGACATACAGGCAAAGAGTCAGCATCCAGAAAAACGCGCTNNCTCCGGTCATGCGGTTAAAAAGCCAGAATAACAGCAAAGCGCTCATTACATGCAGGATAAGGTTGGTCAAATGATAACCCCCGGCATTCAAACCATGAAGTTGATAATCGAACATCAAGGAAAGCCATACCAGAGGGTTCCATAAGTTGGCATATCTTGTGCTGAAAGCCCAACGAAATCCGTCCAGCGTGATTCCGGACTGAATATGACTGTTCTCTGTAACATAAACGTGATCATCAAAATTGATGAAGTCGTATTGATTCACCTGCCAGAAAACAGCAAGTGTAACAACTGCCAAAACGATATACACGATCAGGATCTGTTTCTTGGAATTAATATTTATCTTATTTAACATAGTGACTTACCGCCGATGCTTGTACCACATGTTAAGTTAGAGTTTAGTAATTTTTTGA
>PLGI01000067.1 GCA_003139775.1 Syntrophaceae bacterium
CGCGTGAGCGGTTTAGTTCAACATGTATTATATGTTTCATGGAAAGGTCAGTATTTTATTCCTCAATTAAGTATTCTGTCTCCTCAATTCCTGCAGACGTCAAGATGGCATAACGAAAATTACAACCGGATCAGAGAATGAACAAAATGAACGAAGTCTTTACAAAAAGCACAATTGCGGGCATCGAACTTGATAATAAAATAATCCATTCTGCAACATATGAAGGTCTTTCCGATCAGGAAGGTATTGTGTTTGTCAAGGTTAATTCCAAAACAGGTCAGCCTAGCGGATCAGGGACTCTTTCCGAAGCCTTTTTGGCTAATGCACAGCCCAGTGAAAGGCCTAATGACTTAACTGAAGAAAAAGAAGATTTGTTCAGATAATAATTTAAACTTATCAAGGGCATAAACGCCGAAGCAAGCTTCAGTCATAGATGACCTTTAGGTTATGCACTTTGTTTCTGAAGCTTGGGTCTCATTACTATAGTACCACTAGCTTCGCACGTGGGATAATTCAACTGGCAGATATTACTTCGCTTCGCTTGTAATATCTGAGTTTCATTAAAATTGGAGTTTCACTATAAAGGGCTTGACAAAATTATTTTTTCAGCTATAAATAAGAAAAACTTAATAGGAATGAATTTATGTTTCTTAAAGATTTAACGGGCGGTAATGACCTGATAATTAACAGCGTAGTTGTACTCGTAGTAGTACTTACGGGGTCTGCCGCTCTGTATCTTTAAGAAATAAAAATAAAAGATACAAGCCGCAGGCCCCTAAAGCCCGCGGTTTTGTTGTTTCAGGCACAAAGCCGCTTTTTCCCAAAGAAACTGGCGGCTTTTTTAGTTAATGAGACTCAACTTGCAGAAGTAAAGCGAACTGAAAGTTGTAAGTCGTAATGAGACTCGCTGAAAACGAGCGTAGTGTGGTTTGAAGCGTTAGTCGAGTTATCCAATAGCCAAGGGCTCTTGGAAATTATCCCCGAAGCGTAGCGTAGTGGGATCAGATGCCCAAGTTTCAAAAATGAAGTGTAACCTAAAGGACATACATGCTGAAACTTGCTGGCCGAATTAATAAAATTATGGGGGATACAGAATGAAGCTGAAAGGAACACAAATTTTGTTCAAGGCGCTCGAAGAGGAAAAAGTTGATATTATCTTCGGGTACCCTGGCGGAGCCGTTCTTGATATTTACGATCAGCTTTATAAAAGTGACATGAAGCACATTTTAGTCCGGCATGAGCAGGGCGCCGTTCACGCCGCTGACGGCTACGCCCGCGCAACAGGAAAAGTTGGCGTGTGCCTGGTCACGTCCGGTCCCGGCGCCACCAATACAGTTACCGGCATTGCCACAGCGAATATGGATTCCATCCCTCTTGTGGTTTTTACAGGACAGGTTCCCACGGGACTTATCGGCAATGATGCTTTTCAGGAATGCGATATCACGGGCATAACACGCCCCTGCACCAAGCATAATTTTCTGGTGCGCAGCATTGATGATCTTGCGCCGACTATAAAAGAAGCTTTTAATATTGCCCGATCGGGAAGACCGGGCCCGGTTTTGGTTGACTTGCCCAAAAATGTGATGGTGGCGGAAACGGAATATAATCCCGCCAATATAAAAATTCGCAATTACGAAGTTGCCTATAAACCGGCCCCCAAGAAAATGGCCAATGTCTTCGAAATGCTGAATTCAGCTAAAAGACCTTTAATTATGACCGGCGGCGGCGTCATCCTGGGAAAGGCTTCGGCACTGCTGACCCAATTGGCCAGAAAATATCAGATTCCTGTTACCGGGACATTGATGGGACTTGGTTCTTTTCCGGGAACCGATCCTCTGTGGCTGGGCATGCTGGGAATGCACGGCACTTATTATGCCAATATGGCCATCAGCCACTGCGATTTGCTTCTGGCCGTTGGTGTAAGATTTGACGACAGAGTCACCGGCACTATTGAAACATTTGCCGCCAACGCCAAAATTGTCCACATTGATATTGATCCTTCATCCATCAATAAAAATGTTGTTGTTGATTTGCCGATAATTGGTGATACCAAAGCAACACTTTCGGATTTGATCAAATTTTTGGCGGAGCACAATTACGCACAAAATCCTGCCCAGCGTCAGGAATGGCTGGGGCAGATTGCCGAGTGGAAGGAAAAAGTGCCGCTGACGTATTGTCAAAACGGCAAGGAAATTAAGCCGCAGAATGTAATTGAAACGCTGTACAAATTAACTAAAGGCGACGCGATTATTACAACCGAAGTTGGTCAAAATCAGATGTGGACAGCGCAGTTTTTCCCTTTTGATCATCCCAATACTTTCATTTCTTCGGGTGGATTGGGAACGATGGGTTTTGGCCTGCCCGCGGCCATTGGCGTCAAATGCGCTTTTCCGGATAAACAGGTCGTGGATATCGCCGGCGATGGCAGTATCCAGATGAATATCCAGGAACTGGCCACCGCCGCGCAATATAAAATTAACGTGAAAATAGTTCTTTTGAACAATGGCTATCTGGGAATGGTTCGCCAGTGGCAGGAATTGTTTTACGAGAAACGTTATTCGCACACGGATATGACTTACGCTCCTGACTTTGTGAAATTAGCGGAAGCTTATGGCGTTGTCGGTCTGCGCGCGACTAAACCGGAAGAAGTAGAAACTGTTCTAAGACAGGGGCTTTCTCTTGACAGGCCGGTGCTGATGGATTTCCGGGTATCGCGTGAAGAATGTGTCTATCCCATGGTGCATCCGGGTGATTCGATCAGTAATATGTCTTTGGGGAGCAGAGAAATGATCAATTAACGACTTCGAAAAAAGTCCATATGCTTCGTTGCGCTTCATCTTTCGTCACTGCGGCCTACCAAAGGTAGGCCGCATTCCTCATGATTCGCGCGCCTTGCCTCTGGAACTTTTTACGAAGTCGTTACGAAGTTTTTAAATATTAATATGAGAGGTAAAAAATGGAAAAAAAGGAACACATAATTTCAATACTTGTTCACAACAAGCCGGACGTGTTGGCCAGAATTGCCGGAATACTGGGCGGTAAAGGCTATAACATTGAAAGCCTCTGTGTGAATGCAACCACGCAATACGAAATTTCAAAAATAGTTATGACCACTTTGGGTTCTCAGGAAACTGTCACTCGTATTGAGAATCAATTGCAAAGGCTTGTCGATGTCATTACCGTGGATGATTTAACCAATGTGGAATCAATTCACCGGGAACTTATTCTCGTCCGCCTGAATTTAACAGCGGACAAAAAAGAACAAATAAAGAAAGCGGTTGACACGAATAAATGGAAAGTAATAGTATCCGCGGATGCATATATAATCCTGGAAATAACCGGCGATCAGTCGCAAATTGATTTTGCTTTGGCTCATCTTGCGCCTCTCGGGATAGCTGATATAACAAGAACAGGAATTATAGCGTTGAATTTGGAAAATTAAAAACTTTAATCAATATTTTTATAGGGGGTTATTATGGCAAAAATTAATTTTGGTGGTGTCGTTGAAGATGTCATCACAGCGAAAGAGTTTTCTCTGAAAAAAGCTCAGAAAGTTTTAAAAAAAGAAGTCGTTGCCGTGTTGGGTTACGGAGTTCAGGGACCGGCGCAGGCTTTCAATATGAGAGACAACGGCATTAATGTAATTATCGGTCAGGCAAAGGAAGACAAGCGTTACTGGAAGAAGGCCATCGCCGATGGCTGGGTGCCCGGTAAAACGCTTTTCCCCATCGAAGAAGCAGTACAGCGCGGCACGATTATTCAGTATCTTGTTTCCGATGCTGCCCAAAAAATTCTCTGGCCCAAAGTCAAAGCCAACCTGAAAAAGGGAGATGCTCTTTACTTTTCCCACGGATTCTCCGTTGTGTATAAAAAACAGACCGGAGTCGTGCCGCCCGCTTTTGTAGATGTTATTATGGTCGCGCCTAAAGGTTCGGGAACCTCTGTGCGCAGAAATTTTCTGGACGGCAGCGGCATAAATTCCAGCTTCGCCGTGCATCAGGATTATACCGGCCGCGCCATGGAAAGAACTCTGGCGCTGGGTATCGCCATCGGGTCGGGGTTTTTGTTTCCGACCACTTTCCAGATGGAAGTTTACAGCGATTTGACCGGCGAACGCGGCGTGCTTATGGGCGCGCTGGCGGGAATGATGGAAGCGCAGTACAATGAATTGCGCAAGCACGGTCATACTCCCAGCGAAGCCTTCAACGAAACGGTGGAAGAACTGACGCAGAGCCTTATTCGTCTGGTCGCGGAAAACGGCATGGATTGGATGTATGCTAATTGTTCCGCCACGGCTCAACGCGGAGCTTTGGACTGGCGCCATAAATTCCGCAAAGCAGTAGCGCCTGTATTTGCCGAACTTTATAAGTCCGTCGCCACCGGTAAAGAAACGGAAATTGTGTTGAGAGTCAATAGCGCTCCGGATTACAAAGTTAAACTGGAAGCGGAACTCAAAGAAATGCGCAATTCGGAGCTATGGCAGGCAGGCGCCGCGGTGCGGGCTTTAAGACCGGAAAAACGAAAGAAATAACAACCTGCTTTTCCCCCTTTCTTAAAGGGGGATTTAAGGGGGATTTTAATGACACTTGCTAAGAACGAGCGTAGCGAAGTTCGAAGCATCAGTGGAATTATCCCAAGGCGCTATGCGCCTGGGATAGTTCGTCTAACAAATTTCATTATGCTGCGCTTCTGAAATTTGGGACTCACTAAATCTCCCCTAGCCCCTCTTTATAAAAGAGGGGGAATCGTTCAGTGAAATTTCTTGCGGAATCCGCCATAAGCGGATTTGCATAGACTACAGGGAAGGGTTTGATACTGTATGTTTGACCTCGGGCCACCTTTAGCTGGTCGGGTTACGCGCCGGACTAAAAAATCGTTCCCGATAAAAATGGAGAGAAAACAATGAGAAGCGATCTCATGAAAAAAGGTTTCGAGCGGGCGCCGCATCGTTCACTTTTTAAAGCGATGGGCTATACGGATGAAGAAATTGCGCGGCCTTTGATCGGCGTGGTTAATTCAGCCAATGAAATCATTCCCGGACACATCCATCTGGATTTAATTACTCAGGATGTCAAAGCGGGAATCCGCATGGCCGGAGGAACACCGGTGGAATTTCCGGTCATCGGCGTATGCGACGGTATCGCGATGGGACATGCCGGCATGAAATATTCGCTGGCCAGCCGCGAGCTGATTGCCGACTCCATCGAAATCATGGCGATGGCTCATCCTTTTGACGCTCTGGTTTTCATTCCCAACTGCGACAAGATTATTCCGGGTATGCTCATGGCCGCGCTGCGGCTAAATATACCGGCCATTTTTATCAGTGGTGGACCAATGCTGGCGGGAAAACTTCAGGGCAACGCAGTTGATCTCATCAGTGTCTTTGAAGGCGTCGGCGCCGTCAAAGCCAAAAAAATGACTGCCGCTGCATTGAAGCAACTGGAAGACTGTGCCTGTCCGGGCTGCGGTTCCTGCTCCGGTATGTACACGGCCAATTCCATGAACTGTGTTACGGAAGCACTGGGTCTGGGGTTGCCCGGCCACGGAACTATTCCTGCGGTACTTGCTTCCCGTCACCGGCTGGCCAAACATGCCGGGATGAAAATAATGGATTTGCTCAAGAAGAACGTCCGGCCGCGCGACATCTGTACGCTTGCCGCTTTTAAAAACTCCATTGCCGTGGATATGGCGCTGGGTTGTTCCACCAATACCGTTTTACATATTCCCGCCGTTGCTCATGAGGCGGGAATCAAACTCGATTTGAACCTCTTTAATAAAATCAGCGAGAAAACTCCCAACCTCTGTAAGTTAAGTCCTGCCGGACATCATCATATTGAAGATTTGGATACGGCAGGAGGTATTCAGGCCGTAATGAAAGTAATCAGCGCCCTTGGTGTCATTGATCAAAAGGCAATTACAGTAACCGGCAAAACTGTCGGCGCCAATTTAAAAAACGCTCGTATATTAAATACGGATGTTATCCGGCCATTGAAAAATCCCTATTCACAACAAGGCGGCATCGCGGTTTTACGCGGTAATTTAGCGCCGGACGGAGCGGTGGTGAAACAATCAGCGGTCGCTCCGGCCATGCAGATAAACGAAGGCAGAGCCCGCGTGTTTGATTGTGAAGATGACGCCATCGCCGCAATTATGGGCGGCAAGATTAAAGGCGGCGACATTGTCGTTATCCGCTATGAAGGCCCCAAAGGCGGCCCGGGCATGAGAGAAATGCTCTCGCCAACTTCGGCTATCGTGGGCATGGGTTTGGATAAAACCGTTGCGCTATTGACGGACGGACGTTTCAGCGGCGGCACGCAGGGCGCGGCAATCGGTCATATATCGCCCGAAGCAGCGGAAGGCGGCCCCATCGCGCTGGTGAAAGAAGGTGATATTATCGCCATCGATATTCCTGCCAAGAAGCTGAATTTGAAAGTCAGCGATCAGGAACTGGCCAGACGAAGAAAAACTTTGAAGCCTTTCAAGCCAGCCATTACCACCGGCTATCTGGCGCGGTATGCCAAGCTTGTTACTTCCGCTTCGACGGGGGCCATATTTAAGGATTAATGAAAAAGCTAAAAAAATAAATCTGTCATTGCCGGGCTTGACCCGGCAATCCAGGATTATATGTATTAAGTCAAATTGGAAAAACATGTCGCCTTGATATCATCTTTGATTTCGAAACGATACGACGCTCTGCTAATCGGTCCGAGTAGGATCAGGCAGGAAACCGGCCACAGTTATTCCGAGTTGACTTCAGTAGGTGGTTAGCCACGGGCTTTATTCTCGGCCAACCTTATTTGATTCGTAACGTTCACAACATAAGGTGAATCAAGTAATGCTGGCTTCGCCACAAATACCCATTTTGCAGGGGCATTTCTCGGCTCTGCATACTTGGCAATTTTTTGAAAACTTGAAAGGGATATTTTCATTGCGTATTTGACACTCATTGCTTCATTAAAGACTATGTAGATTAAAGAATCGAATGTCTTGGCAGCAATTGTTGAGTGTTTTATGTATGTCATTGGTATTCGAGTCCCCTCAAAAATACGCCCTTTTACTTCAATTTGTTCTCCACAAGGTAGAGTTAAGTCATGTCCTTCTTTGGCGTTGGACATTCGTGTCCCCTTAAAGGCTATTGCAGCTAAATACTCCGCGTACTCACCCACAGGACTGCCTTTAGATTTAGAAACACCAAGGTTACTCAATGCTTCTTTAATGTAGCGATCAAGAACCATAATTTCGGTTGGTTCTTTAATCTCGTCTATCAGTCTCTTAATTGTTTCTATTCTGTCCATTTAATCTCTTGGCTAGCAGTTGATATACGAAGTTCGCTTTTCCCGATTATTTGAATAAAAGCATAACCCAACATCATTTTTTCAAATACTGCTTCAAATCGCGGTAGTAGTTTTCATGCTGTCCGATCATAACGAGTTCCAAATCTTTGCTGATATGTCTATAGGCGAGCAGGTATTGAGCTGTTTTAATCTTGAACTTGTGCACAAATATTTCTCGCAGGTCTCCCTTCTTTTCCTCTCCGATGGCGGGGTTCTCTGCAATTTTTCTTATTTCTTGATCCAAAGAGTACTTATCGGTCTTGGACATCTTCTTTACTTTTTTCTCAAATGACCTTGATTGGTAGATTTTCATGATGCTCTATCCAAACTTGTATTCGGTCTTCTCGCCTTGATTCAGTTCGTCCAATCCAATCAAAATCTCCTTAATGAGAGAGTAGGGCAAGTCGGGATTTTCTTCGGCGCATTTACCCATCCGCGCCCAGTGCTCAATCTGACCGGCCACGGATCGGTGGTCTATCCGGCTGAATTTTTTAGCTTCACCTACAAGCTCTTCAGATACTCTTACCGCTGTCGCCATGACACATTCCTCCAATTATTACCGTTGCATTATGGTGCAATATACATCAATGGATTGCATTATGCAACAAAATATTTTTGCCATAGTCGGTAATGGAAATAATAATGCCGATTTCAAATCAAAGATGATATCAAGGCGGCGAGGAAGAGGCGACGCAAGCGTATGGTGCCATACGTTGAGGAGCCGATGACGCTGCCAACACAGGTAGCGCTTTGATTTGGAACCGGCGTCAGTTCCAATCCGCCAGCATAAATCCCGCACTTATCCGGTTAATGCTTTTGTTATAGTCGAGCAGGCTCTCTCCATAACCATTGAAATACTGAATATAGAAACTGAATTTGTCGCCCAGTTCCTTGTTAATTATGGACAGCGGGATGCTCCAATCAAGTTGGACGGCCCCGAAATTATCCGACCGTAAATTATTGCGCAGCATCACGGCAAACCGTTGCTTCTTCCAGTACAGCGTCCCCCAGAGCTCGCCATATCCCATATAACGGCTGATATCCGGATTGTCGTCACTTGTTTCGTCTTCGGGAATCCGGTACCATGTTTTAAACAACAGACCGAAGTTATCTTTCTCCACTCCGAAATTGGCAACAATCCGGTTCCAACTACGGGAAAGGGGTACGGAGCGGCCATTAGATTGATGATCAAACCCGACGTTTATAAATTGCAGTTTTGTCCCCATAAGACCGGGAATTTCATATTGGGTGCGGATATTGAAAAGCAGTTCCGGTTCGTAGTTGGTATCGCGAAAAGGTGAAGAAAACGCCGAGTTGTAAAGCTGCCAAAACGATTGCTGCGTATAGGCTATCCAGACATCGATGCCTTTAATTCCCGTATTATTTTCAATTATATTTTTTAGTGAACCTCTGACTAAATCTTCCCATACTTTCATTTTAAAACTTATTTGAAATTTTGCTTCGGTGTATTGTGTTTTGGCTTGAGGATCAATATCCAGTTGGACATCTTCATTGGGTGATGAATTATAGGTAACCGGCAATAAATAATTGGGGCGATATGGCCAAAGAACAAAAATGTTTTTTTCCTTATTAGGATCAAGGCTCAAATCCCAATATTTTTCCATAACAGAAATAACCTTTTTCTCCGCGACAGGCTCTTTTGCTGCCGCTTTTTCAGCGGTGATAGCGGTATCTTTTTTTTCAATAGGGTTCAGGTTAACCGCTTCTTTTACAGTATTTTGTTTATTTGCCAGTTCATCGAAGCACTTCAATCTTGCGTCTTTGTTATTTTCGATTTTCGCGCAATTGGCCAAACCGTCGTCAATTTCAGCGGCGCTGCCGGGTAATGCTGCAATCAGCAGAAGAAATACGCATGCCCATATTACTCTAAATGCCAATTTATTATTTAGAATTTTCATGCGTTCGCTCCTTATGATTTCTATTTTTTGCCGTGAGTATCTGCCGCACTCTTTCCAACTCCTGTTGATTGTCGACTTCTACAGAATCATGAGGAGTAATGACAACTTTTATTTTGTAGCCGTATTCCAGCGCGCGCAATTGTTCCAGCGCTTCCAGCTTTTCCAGTTTTCCTTCAGGTAGTTTGGTGAAGATATCGAGAAAATCGCGGCGGTAAGCGTAAATTCCGTGATGCTTATAGTAATCAGCTTTCAAGGATTTATCACGCACGTAGGGAATCGTCGCCCGCGAAAAATAAAGGGCGAAATTTTGATGATCGAGAACAACTTTAACCGCGTGGGGATGCGTTATTTCTTCCTCCAAAATAATTTTGTAAATCAACGTGGACATGTCGATGGATGAGTCATCAAGAAGCGGCTGGATGACCTCGTCCACCTGCGCCGGCTCAAAAATCGGTTGATCGCCCTGAATGTTGACGACAATCGCGTCCGCGGAGAGATTCAGCGATTTTACCGCTTCGGCAATCCTGTCCGTGCCGGAGCGATGTGTGGTGGCTGTCATGACCGAGTTGCCGCCGAAATTTTTCACAGCGTTAAAGATTCTTTTGTCGTCAGTTGCCACCGCGACATAAGGGACAGCTTTAGCTTTTGCGACGCGCTCATAGACATGCTGGATCATCGGCTTGCCGCAAAGATCGGACAAAGGCTTGCCCGGAAACCGGCTGGATTCATAACGGGATGGGATAATGCAGACAATATCTCTTTTCATGAACGCCTCCGTAAAAAATCCATATACTGCGTTGCACTCCATCCTTCGTCCTTGCGGCCTACGACAAGGTAGGCCTCACTCCTCAGGCTTTGTGCGCCTTATCTCTGGAGCTTTTTACGGAGGCGTTTCTTACAGTATAGTTGCATATAATTTATTTTCAATTCTTAAGGCTCTGTAAAGTTATCCAAAATCAGCAAGCAAGACGGCATTCCCCAGCTTGCCGGCTTTTTTCAGATATGCCGCATCCGCAGTCACCAACGTCCCTTTCCGCTCGAGCGCAATGGCATGATAGACTGCATCATAAAACTTTACCCGGCAATCAGTCATGATAGATAGTGTGCGCTGGGCAATAAACGTTGTTACCGGCGCTTCGTCAATGCGGTATTCAATAAGCATCTTCATAAATTCTGCCGCCTTATCGGGGATATTCCTTCCGATAATATTGCCGACTTCATAGAGCCAGAGAGAGGGAAGAACGAGTTCGCATTCACCATTAACCCATCTATTCAGAAGAATCAGCGCTGCATCGCTGTCAGCTTCTTTGGGTGTGTTAAAAACCCATTTTAGAATAACGGATGCGTCAGTGATATAGAGATTAGAGGTGGTCATATTACCTTCTCTGTCTGTCGAAAGCCAACTCGGCGTGTAGTTTTTTTCCTGTTGTCTTTGGACTCTGTGAGCGAAGCTGCAAGAGGCTATTGGTAATACTTTTGCGACGCTGTAATGCCAGTTCATGGATAATGGCCTGAGTGACAATCCTGCTTCTTTGTCCTGAAGGGACATACTTTTCCAACTCGTCAGCAACGTCGTTGTCAATCATGAAGTTCAATTTTCGGGAAGTCTGCGCCATAAACTACCTCCATAATATGGGTTACATTTATATGTATATATTATGCCGATAATGCTGTCAAGTTGCTTTTTAAATTTTAAACAGACACCTTTTTTTGTGTTATTACTATTAAATTCATTGACGCCTTGAAAAGAAGATTAATTGCCGGTACGTATCATTTCCCCAGGTACGGGTCGGGTTGTTGTAGATAGTTCACAACATAATCACGCACGGAATCTTCCAGTAACGAAAAAGCAACAGGGCAACCCGCGGCTTTGAACTTATCCATCTTTGCCTCGGTGAAATACTGATATTGATTGCGCAGAGCTTCGGGCATTTCAATGTATTCGATATTCGTTGTTTTCTTCATCGCTGAAAAAACCGCTTTGATCAAATCATTCCATGTTCTGGCTTTGCCTGTGCCTAAATTAAAAATGCCATTGACATCCGGATTCTTAAAAAGCCACCACATCACGTCTATACAGTCTTTGACATAAACAAAATCGCGCAATTGCCCGCCATCAGGATACTTGGGCAGAAAGGATTTAAAAAGCTTCACCTCGCCGGTTTCATTTATTTGATTAAACGCTTTGAAAATCATGCTGGTCATATCTTCTTTGTGATATTCATTGGGGCCGAAGACATTGAAAAATTTAATCCCGGCAATTTTGTCTTCCCACGAATGTCTCAATACCCTTAAATCAAACACCTGCTTGGAATAGCCGTACATATTGATCGGCTTGAGCGCTTTGATTTTGTCATGATCATCGGAGAAACCCAATGAACCGTCGCCGTAGGTTGCCGCCGAGCTGGCATAGATAAAACGAATACTGCGCTCGATAGCCCATTCGGCCAGGTAGCCTGTATAAACATTATTATTTTTCCAGAGATAATCGGCATTACGTTCGGTCGTTGATGAACAGGCGCCCATATGGATTATCGCCTCGACTTCGAAATTTACCGTGTCATTATAAATCAGCTCCAGAAAATCGTCTTTATGCATGTAATTAACGAAGCGAAGATTGACCAGATTTTTCCATTTATCCGTTTTTCCCAGACGGTCAACGATCAATATATCATCAATGCCTTCCTGATTCAGTTTCCAGACAAAAGCGCTGCCGATGAATCCGGCGCCACCTGTAACGATAATCATTTGCGTTGCTCCTTTGCTTTTTAAAATCCGTTGAACTTAAGTAATACTGAAAAGAAATACTGTCAATACCTTGTTTTATTGAATCGGCGGGAATTCGTTATTGACGGTTAGCACGCGGCAGGGGGTATCCCCCTTAATCATCATAAAATTAACCTGCCTGCCCGTGATTCCTCCCGAGCCCCGGTGCGAGAAAAATAAATCCTGACGGCAGGAAGTGCAGAGATCGGAGACATCTATATTTTCTTCCGGAATCCCGCAATGCAGAATTTGCCGGCGGTTCGCTTCGGCCAAATCCAGCATCCATTTACCGGGTCTGGCGCCTGGGAATAAAAAAGCCTCATTGTTTTTTTGTTCAAAAAAAGCGTTCGCCGTCGGAGCGTCAACTTCAAAACAGCATTGGCCGATAGACGGACCTATGGCCGTAAGAATATCCCGCGGAGAGGAACCATATTTTTCGATAAGCAGATGGACAACTTTGGCAGTGATTTCCAGCGCGGTGCCCCTCCAGCCGGCATGAACCACGGCGATTATTTTTTTTACCCTGTCAACAATGAAAACGGGCACGCAATCAGCAGTCTTTATGCAAACGGCCAGATTTGTTCGGCTGGTGACAATGGCGTCATAATTCATGGCTTCGCTTGAAGAATAATACTCGCCAAACGGCTTGATGATAAAAATATCATCACCGTGAACTTGATTTAAGGTGAGAAATTGATCCATCGGTATGGCAAAGGCCATGGCCAGACGGTGCCAGTTTTGCAAAACCCTGCTTTCTAAATCGCCTTTCTTGAAACTTATGTTGAGCGAATCGTATTCGCCCTCCGAGACGCCGCCAAGTCTCGTGCAGAAGGCATGAGTTAAAAAATCACACTGGCTCAATTGTGAAGATTCGAAGTATTCTATGGAATGCTTTTTAGTCAGGTTAAACATTTGCTTTACCTTAAGTGATCTTTTCCCTTAGTAGTGATTGAATTAACCGGATTAACGCTTGATCTCAGTTGCGCGCACAAATTGGCCAAATCCTCAGGCATATTCGCGTTAAATTCAATCCTCTTGCCAGTTAGCGGATGAACAAAAGAAAGATATGCCGCGTGCAGAGCCTGCCGGTTAAACGCTTTGATCTGCGCCTTGAGTGCGGGATTGGCGATATTCTGCGTTCTATTTGTCGCACCACCGTATACGGCATCTCCGATTATCGGATAACGGAGATCAGACAGATGCACACGAATTTGATGAGTGCGCCCGGTTTTAATCTCCACTTCCAAGAGCGTTGCCACGCCGTAACGTTCGATCACCTTCCAAAAGGTATGCGCTTCTTTTCCTCGCTTAGTATTTGTAGACATCTTTTTGCGATCAACAGTATGCCTGCCCACCGGCTTTACTATTTCTCCCTGCTTGTCCTTCGTGTTTCCCCAGACAAGCGCCAGATATTTTTTTTGCACCTCATGTTTTTCAAACTGCGCCGACAGTTGACGATGCGCATCATCGGATTTTGCCGCAACGATCAGGCCGGAGGTGTCTTTATCCAATCGATGGACAATGCCCGGCCGCAATACGCCGCCGATTCCCGATAGATCATGGCAATGAAAAAGCAGGGCATTGACTAAAGTGTTTACGTAGTTGCCCGGCGCCGGATGCACCACCATGCCCGCCTGTTTGTTGATGACAATAATGGCCTCGTCTTCATAAACAATATCAAGTGGTATGTCCTGCGCGACGGCCACTGCTTCTATCGGCGGCCTTTGAGTCAGGACGATGACATCGCCTTCTTTTAGTTTCTGGCTCACTTTAGGCTCTTTGCCGTTAACCAGCACATCGCCTTCTTCAATGACGCATTTAACATGCGATCGTGAAATGGCCACGTCGCTCTGCGCCAGAAAAATATCAAGCCTCTGCCCGCATTGACTTTTATCTATCATAAAACGTATTTCTGTTGACTGATCAAATTCGGTGGACAAATTATTACTCCGGCAATTTCCTTACTTTTGTCATTCCCGACACTGATCGGGAATCCAGTGTTTTTCAATCCAAAATCTTTAATATCAAATTTTCTGATAACAAGTTTCCCTTTCTGGACAAGCATCACATAGAAAATACCTGAACTTTCATCGAGACGGATGGGATTTGAAATTGGTATTACTCGACCAAGATCGCCTAATTCAATTATTCTTCCATTGGATCGCGCCATTTTACGCTGTTTTATCGAGGGATGGGCCATCAATTGCTCAATGTTATTTTTTTAAAGAGCTATAATTCTATTAATATGGTCCTTCTCTGTGGATTCAAAAAAGTAGTACTCGTTTTCGTATTGGCCAACGTAAGTCGTAACTTTACCCGACAAGTAACGAGAAATTGTATCATCCAAAACAGTATACTGATTCTTCTCCATCCTGCCAAAATCCGTTAGAATAATTCCGTCTTGAACATTTAGTGTTAATCGCATAGTAGAATCATCTAATAATGATAAATCGTAAATAAAGCTCCATCCATCTGCACCGGGCGGATTTACTTTTATGGGTTGTGTTTGTAGCTGAAATGCTTTTATTCTATATATAATTATATCGGATCCAGTACCACCGGAGGCAATAGCTCCATTCCCGTGTTTATTAATGTCAAAAGCATCAATTACTGAGGGACATATTATTTTTTGCGTTATCACATCATTCTTTATAATCCAAAGTTCCTTTCCCTGGGCTATACATATTATATCGTTGTCAACGACAGAATATGTATTAGTTCCAAAACGCGCTGAAGATATATGAAGTTTTTTGGCGTTTATAGTCGCAATAATTTGCCCTTTCTGGGTTTCGGCAAAACAACTTATGCTTGAAAACATAATTAGCATGAATACTATTATTTTTTTCATTCTATTTTCTCCCGCTTATTAATGAATTCTGTTTCTCAAATTCGGTCTTTTATACCTGTCTCAGGCCTTCAATGATAAACCTAAATTCATCCTCGGCTACGGTGCGCATGTCAATCAATATCTCATCTTTATCCACTCTGACGATTACCGGTACTTCCATTTTCCGCAACTTTTCTTCCATCTTGCTGGCGGACATTTTTTTGTTTTTAATGGCTACTAAAACAGTTGGAATCTGTTGAGTGGGCAATGATCCGCCTCCGGCTGCCGCGAAATCTTCATGCAAGGAAAATTTCAATGAAACAAAATTTTCCTTTTGCAATTTCGTAATTAGTTTTTCGGCGCGCTTTTTAACCGCGGCGACAGGCTCGGTCAAAGCCTTCAATGACCTCAATTTCTTTACCGCGTCGGCAGGATTAAGATAGTGCATCAACGTGGCTTCTAGAGCGGCCAGCGTAAATTTGTCGATGCGCAATGCGCGGTTCAATGGATTCTTTTTGATTTTCGCTAATACATCTTTTTTGCCGACAATGATGCCCGCCTGCGGACCGCCCAGTAATTTATCGCCGCTGAAAGTGACCACATCAATACCGGTGGCCAGCGCTTCGCGAACAGTGGGTTCATGCTGAAGGCCGTATTGTTCAAGATCGATTAAACAGCCGCTGCCCAAATCGTCCATAACCGGAATGCCACGGCTTTTCCCCAGAGCAACCAGAGATACAATATCCGCTTCTTCGGTAAAGCCGACGATGCGGAAATTGCTGGTGTGCACTTTCATTATCAGGCCAGTTTTGTCATTTACGGCTTTTTCGTAGTCGCCGATACGCGTGCGGTTGGTTGTACCCACTTCGCGAAGTTTGGATGCGCTTTTCTTCATTATTTCCGGGATGCGGAATTCGCCGCCGATTTCGATGAGTTCACCCCGCGATACGATTGCTTCTTTTTTCTCAGCCAGAGTATTGAGAACAAGCAAAATGGCCGCGGCGTTATTATTGACGATTAAAGCGTCTTCGGATCCGGTCAAAGCGCAAATCAACTGGCTGACATGATCATAACGCTGGCCGCGTTCTCCTTTGGCTAAATCAAATTCGAGATTGGAATAGCCCTTGCCCACTTCCATAATTCTTTGCAGCGCTTCAGGACAGAGCGGCGCGCGGCCTAAGTTTGTATGCAAGATAACACCGGTGGCGTTGACTACACGGCGCAGGCTGTAGCGGTATAATCCTTTTATTAATCGTTCCACCTTGCCCACAGCACTTGCCAAATCTAAAGAAAACTTCGGCAGGTCTTTTTCTTTTGCTTCAATTATTTTATCCCTTAAATTTTGCACAACCGTCCGACAGGTTGCTATGACAATATCGCGCGGCGCCAGAGAATAGATATCCTGCTTCTCCAGAAGGAGAATAATTTCGTCAATCTTCGGCAAGTTTCGCAAAAAAGTCTTTTTTGATTCATCCATAAACATCCTTTTTAATACTAAAACTATATAATGGCCGCCTTCTTGCGGCAGTATTCACGAAAATTATTTACGGCGATAAAAAACTCCCGCATCATTATTACCCAGAGGTAATGGCCGCGCGGCGTTAAATGTAAGTAGGGAGGGAAATAACGAAAAGCCCTGACGATTTCAAAGGCGGCTATTTCCTTCCATAAGGTTTTTAAAAACTTACCGTTATATTTTTCTTCCAATGCCGTAATATCCAGTTTTGTGCTGAATAATTTCATTAAAAAATCATAACTCATCTGGTCATGAAGATTAAACTTGCGGGAAGCTTTAAGCGGTAGTCTGCCTTGCTCCAGAGAAGCAATATATTCCGCGATGTCAAAAGTATTGGAATAACAGGTTCCGTGCAGATAGCCGATGGCGCCGCTGCCCAAGCCGGCATATTCGTCGTAGTCGACAACGTATTCATCGATCAAAGCTTTTTTGCGGGAAAAGCACCACGCCGAAGAGAAATCATAATTTTTTTCCAGACGCCGGATTATCAGTTCGTATAATTTTTGCTCG
Source organism: Syntrophaceae bacterium (assembly GCA_003139775.1). Lineage (GTDB taxonomy): Bacteria > Desulfobacterota > Syntrophia > Syntrophales > Smithellaceae > Smithella. Next base: position 16,873 of record PLGI01000067.1, read on the forward strand.
CCGCTAAAATCAACCGCTCCGATAGTTTTCTTCATTGTCTCTTGTGTTATGGCTGAAACCATCAAGGGGTAAAAGGTAGTTTGATCCATATTTAAATTTAGCAAAATGGCTAAATCTTCATCAAGCATTTGGGGCGTTTGTCCGGGGAAATTAAAAATCATATCGGCATTTAAAGTATCGAAACAACCTTGAGTATTTTTAAGCCTTTCCGCGATAACCTCGCCTGAACCATACTTTTCATAACGTCCGATTTTTTTAAGCAAGTCATCGTTAAAGGTTTGCACTCCCACGGAAAGTCTATTGATGCCGCTTTGTTGTAAAACTTTAATATTACCGGAAGTTAAATGGTTGGGATTTGTTTCTATGGATATAGCTTGGATAGGAAAAATCTCCCGCGCCAAGTGGAGCGTTTCCGCCAGTTCATCAATAAGCACGGTCGGAGTGCCACCGCCAATATAAATTCCTTTGAATTTATATCCTTTATCCTGATAAAGTTTAATTTCCCGGCGTAGTGCCTGGAAATATTTTCGGGTGAGCCGCTCGGTAAAAGTTATCCGGTGAAAGGAACAATAGGGACAAAGTTCTTCACAAAAAGGGATGTGCATATAGAGGAGACGCTGTTTTTCATCATTACAGGACGGCAACTCCGGTAAAATACCCTCTTCAAATTTCAACGCGCGGGCAAACTCCCGCTTCGCTATTTTGGTAACGATTTGATTAATCATATTAAAATCCAGGCTTAGGAGAATTTTGTAAATAAGTTGTTATTAATGGCCGCATATTAGAAGCGACATTTAGTTTATAAAATCTCTCCTAACCTCCCTTTATACCCTGAAGGGCACAAGTAAAAGGGAGGTACTTCCCTCTTTTGTCGTGTGCCCTTTAGTGTAAAAGAGGGGGTGGGGGAGATTTCTTCGCCACGTCTATTCTATTTCGTGACCATTGATTATTGTTTAACAAAAGATATATGCTTATTGCAAGCTACAATTCTACCTATTATCTGCCAGTTATTATTATAGTCCCACTTAGCTTCACACGTGGGATAATTGACCTACAAACTTCAGCGCACTTTGTTTCTGAAGTTTGAGTCTCATTACAACTTACAGATATTACCGCGCTTCGCTTGCAATATCTGAGTTTCATTAAATTTGATTGACCTGGCATAATACCAAGTAAGCTTTCAAAAATTCATATTTAATGTTTGAAAGCAACTTGGTATAACTTGAAATAACGAAGAATAGGTGATAAATGGCACAAAAATAATTTTTCGGTGAAGCTCTATGCCTCAAAATAAAGTTTTAACACTATGGAATGATGAAGGAGAAAACGAAAGGGATACTTCCATCTTAAGAAAAAAGTCCGTTGATTTACCTGTGCCTTTGGACAAGGAATCGCTCGAAATAATTAAAATACTTATAGATTCTTTTTTGGAAAGAGATGATGCTGTGGGACTGGCCGCTCCGCAAATCGGCATAAATAAAAGAGTTATAGTTTTCCGTAATAAAGGCTTTGATGAAGGACAGAAAAAAGTAAAAAATATCAACGATATTGAGATTCTGGTTAATCCGCGGATTACTCAGGCACGAGGTGAAAAAATATCTATGACAGAGGGTTGTCTGTCTTGCCCGGATATTCAAGTTGAGATCAGCCGCTTTCCGGAAATTAAAGTGCGCGCTTTAAATGCCAAGGAAGAAAAAATTAACACAAGATATTTGGATTATGTCGCCAGGGTTATCCAACATGAGATTGACCATTTGGACGGAAAATTAATTGTCGATTACGGGGGTGATATATATTACCCCAAGAGCAAACAACTCTTCTTTGAAAAACTTTTTAATGACACTCGCTGATAATTAGACCCGAGCTTCAGAAACAAAGTGCGCTGAAGCTTGCAAGTCGAATTATCCGTGATAAATCTTGAAATCTCTTCTGGTTTGTAGTAGTCCTCAGGCCGTTAATTAATCCCACGACTTGGAATTCCCCTGCTCCAGCCGGGGAATAATGTTTTCCGGAAAAGTTATTTTTTATAGCGGTATGTTTAATCATCATAGTATTATCTAACATTTCTAAATATTGGGCTAAATAAAATTGAAAAAAACACCTTTATATGAAAAACATGTTATATTAAAAGCTAAAATAATTGATTTTGGCGGCTGGGCCATGCCTGTGCAATACACCAATGTTATTGATGAGCACAAAACAACCAGAAGCACCGCCAGCCTTTTTGACATCTGCCACATGGGAGAGATTGAAGTTAAAGGCCCGCAGGCTCTTGATCTTTTACAACTTGTTTTAACCAGAAATCTGGCAGATCAAACCATAGGGCAGGTTAAACTATCAGCCCTGCTCAACAAAGAAGGCGGCATAATTGACGATTTAACTGTATACAAAATGGGTGAAAACTCATACATGCTGGTTACCAATGCAATCCCCAAAGATAGAGACTGGCAATGGATAAAATTAATTCAGCAGGACAAACATTCTGATTGTACATTGGAAGATATAAGTGACCGGACTGGGAAGCTGGACCTGCAAGGTCCGCGTTCGGAAGAAATTTTGCAGAAATTGACGGAGGCTAATCTAAAAACTCTGCGTTTCTATCATTTTTGCGAAGCTCCTGTTGCAGGATTTCCGGCAATTATTTCGCGTAGCGGCTATACAGGCGAAGACGGCTTTGAGATTTATGCCGCAAGTAACGTTATCTGTGAAATATGGGATAAGCTGATGATTGCCGGTTCGCAATCGGGATTGAAACCGGCAGGACTGGGCGCAAGAGATACGCTGCGCCTGGAAGCGGGTATGATGCTCAATGGGCAGGATCTGGACGAATCAGTAAGTCCGCTGGAAGTACCTTATAGCTGGATTGTTGATGCACACAAAGAATTTATCGGAAAAACAGCGCTAATGGCCAGAAAAAATTCCGGCATCGGCAGCAAGCTCGTCGGTATAGAAATGACTGGACGCGGCATAGCCCGTCATGGCTATAAAGTTTTAAACGGCGGGAAAGAAATCGGCATTGTAACTTCCGGCACATTTTCGCCGACATTAAACAAAGCAATCGGTTTGGCTTTTATTGATATTAATTTCAGCACGCCGGGTACGGAAATCGCAGTTGTAATTCGCGATACAATGACTGCGGCAAAAATTGTCAAGCTTCCATTTTATAAACGGTCAAAATAATATTTAAGGAGGGACATCATGTCCAAGCAAAATCCGAAAGACAGATTATATTCCCGCGACCATGAATGGATAAAAGATGATGGTAAAGGCATTGTCATCGTCGGCATAACTGATTACGCTCAGGAAATGCTTACGGACATTGTGTTTGTCGACTTACCGGAAATCGGAAGAAAAGTTGTCGCACATGCTACTGTGGCTGTTGTAGAATCGGTAAAATCTGTATCCGATATTTATGCCCCCGTGAGCGGCGAAGTCATTGATGTAAATACAAGGCTGGAAGAAACGCCCGAACTGATCAATCAGGATGCTTTTGGCGAGGGCTGGATTGTGAAAATGCGTTTGGATGATGCAGGCGAACGAAAGATGCTGCTTAGCGCGGATGATTATGATGAAATGTTGAAAGAGGAAAAAAGCTAAACAAAATTAGTGGACTTTTTACGAAGTCATGAAAGAGGAAAAAACTAGAAATGGACTACTGCCCTCACACTCCTGATGATATAAAACAAATGCAGGCGTCGATTGGCATTGCCAATCTTGATGAGCTGTTTGCCGATATTCCACAAAAATTTAGATTAAAAAGCATGCCGGATATTCCTGCTGCGTTATCCGAGCAGGAAACCATCGCTGTCATGTCCGGCATCGCCTCAAAAAATAAACTGCCGCGATTTACTTTGACGGGAGCGGGAGCTTATCATCATTTTATTCCGGCGGTTGTCGGGCATATCATAGGACGCGCGGAATTTTATACAGCCTATACTCCTTACCAGGCCGAAATTAGCCAGGGAATTCTTCAGGCGATCTACGAATACCAGACCATGATCGCCCATCTTACCGGCACGGAAATTGCCAACGCTTCGATGTATGACGGAGCTACTGCGATGGCCGAGGCCGCGGTGCTCTGCGCGAAAATGTCCAATAGAACTAAAATTATTGTTGCCCGTTCGGTGCATCCCGAATACAGGCAGGTTTTACGGACATATTCTTGGGCTAACGGCTATGCAGTCGTGGAAATACCATATGTGTCATCCGGTCAAATTGATTTGAATGCTTTGCAAAACGAGCTCGATGATCAGGTTGCCGCCGTTTTAGTGCAAAGCCCCAATTTTTTTGGCGTCATCGAAGATGTTGCTCCTATCGTGGATGCAGCCCATAAAAAAGGAGCATTGCTTGTTGCCGGTTTTACGGATGGCACAAACTTGGGCATTCTCCAGCCGGCGGGCGCCGCAGGCGCTGATTTTGTTGTGGGCGAAGGCCAGAGTTTCGGTAATCCGCTCAATTACGGCGGCCCTTATCTGGGAATTTTTGCCGCGCGGGAAAAATTTATGCGCCGGATACCCGGAAGACTTGTCGGTGCGACGGTGGATAAAAATGGCAAGCGCGGATTTGTGCTGACTCTACAAACGCGCGAACAGCATATCCGCAGGGAAAAAGCGACTTCCAACATTTGTTCTAACGAGGCACTCTGCGCGCTTGCTGCTGGCGTGTATCTATCCGCTTTGGGTAAAAATCTTAAGCGGCTTTCCGAACTCAATATTTACAAAAC
>PLGI01000163.1 GCA_003139775.1 Syntrophaceae bacterium
AGTAATCTTCGGCTTTATTTTTTACCAAATTGCGGATTTGTATAATCAACAACAGAAACTAAACTTAATTGTACAACATCTGTTAAGTCAAGTTTAGGTCGGAACATATAAAGAGTGGAATAGATAAATGAAGTTCTGGGGATGAATATTTTTTAACTGGTGTTTCGTTTATCTTTCTTCAGGTCTTCAACTAATTGGCCCAAGAGCTTTAATTGTTCTTCTTGAATTGAAATCAGCCCCTTCCACTGCTCCTGCTTTAGTGAGTCAACTTTCTCATGAAGAGCAATTATTTCCAGTTCTGACTTCAAATTCACTTCATAGTCGTGTTCCGCGCTTAGTCTATCTTTATAGACCTGTCGATTTTGAGACATCATAATAATTGGCGCTTGAATGGCCGCAAGCATGGATAAAATAAGATTTAAAAAGATGTATGGATATGGATCAAAAGAACCGTTCCTAAGTTTAATTAGAATGAACGAATTCAGGACAATCCAAATAATCAGCACAATCATAAATATTATGATAAACATCCAAGATCCCCCAAATGAAGCAACCTTATCGGCCATCTTCTGGCCCAACGTCATTTTTTCGGAATAGTCTTGAACGATATTTGTCGAAATGGGGGTTCTTTCGGTTATATGATGAGCAACATGCCTTTCTTGTTCGGTAAGCTTTTCATATTCAGAGTTAAATATCTTTTCCGCTGTATCGCGTATTTTCTTATCCATTGTGTTATCCTTTTACAGATATTAGATGTGTTTATTCATCCACGCAATTACGTCCCTGAAAACCTCTTCACGGTTAATTTCGTTGAGCGTCTCGTGGCGGGCGTCCTCGTAGAATTTGAGAGTCACATCGCCAATGCCCGCGTCTTTCAGCGTATTATATACCTGGCTCACACCTTTTGTGTTCCCGCCCACGGGATCTTTCGCGCCCGAGTAGATATAGATGGGCAGGCTCTTCGGTATCTTCGCAATATTTTCCTTTTTGTTGATATAGACGACGCCGCCCAGCAAGTCGCAAAAGAAACCCGCCGTACAGACTGCCCCGCACCATGGGTCATTGACGTATTTGTCCACCTCGGCGTTGTCTCGTGAAAGCCAGTCATAGTTCGTTCGATTGGGCTTGAAGGCGTCGTTGAATGCGCCGAACGAGAGCTTGTTCATAATATTGCTCTTTGCTTTTTTCCCGTGAATCTTCGCGTCCATCTTCGCGATGAAAAGACCAATCTTTCCCATTATGCCCGGATCGCCGGCTGTGCCCGAGAGAAGAAGCCCCGAGAGCTCATCGGCATAATGCATCGAATAGTAACGGGAGAGGAAAGAGCCCATGCTGTGGCCGAAGAGGAAAAACGGTTTCTTCGGGCACTCCTTTTTGATAATGCCGGTCAGAGTGTGCATGTCCACCACGACTTTTTCCCAACCCATTTCATCGGCGAAATAGCCGACCCTGTCCAGCGATCCGGCGGTCTTCCCGTGTCCCCGGTGATCGTTGGCGTACACGGCATATCCCGCTTTGGTCAGTGCTGCGGCAAAGCGTTCATACCTGGCCGCGTGCTCCACCATTCCGTGGGCTATCTGGACTGCGCCTACAATAGCTGAAGCGTCATCCGGCATCCATCTGTAGGTGAATATCTGTGTTCCGTCCGCTGCTTTGAAGGTAAAGGTATCATTTTTCATGTATATCCCCCCTATTAATAAAGTTGTATCAAATATTAATGAACTTAACTCGTAATTGGATGGACTATTTGATCAGATATCGTTTCATGTAGAAAGAAGTATAAGAATAAAGGGCATGTATGTCAATGAAAAAAGTCATTACACATGGAATGGTGTGCTGATATTTGTTCGACGGCCATGACTTTAATCATAACATCATCATTCCTCTTTATCATTTTCCGGGATAATCATTTTTCTTCCCTGGCTTTCGGACACAGGAGGAGCATTGCGCTTCAGATGGTGTGCCCGACGGGAAGACATAGCGCACGGCCCGTTCATAGAGCAGATAATCCCACGCCCAGTTGATCAGCACCATCACCCGGTTGCGAAAACCGATGAGATTGAAAAGATGGATGACCAGCCACATCACCCAGGCAATAAATCCGGTAAAGGTCCGGGAACCGATGGCGACTCCGGCAGCTTTGCGGCCGATGGTGATCATCGAGCCGCGATCCTTATAAATAAAAGGTTGTGGCGCCAGCCCCGCAATTTGTCTTAATATATTTTGCGCAGATGTAACACCGGATTGAATGGCCACCTGCGCGACCATCGGCAGGATACGCTGACCTTCGTTGATCGACGCCAGATCGCCGATCACATAAATATTCTGCAGATCCCGAATTTGCAGCGTCTCGTTTACTGCCACACGGCCATCGCGTGTAACCGGGATATTGGAAGCGGCGGCAAGTCCCTCTCCCTTAACGCCCGCCGTCCAGACAACGGTGCTAGTATCAATATTGTTCGCTCCTTTTAAAACGACTCTCTCCGGAAAGACTTCGGCGACTGCGGCCTTCAGACGCACATCCACGCCCATTCTCCGCAGTTGTCCGGCCGTGTAGTCCCGGATGTTCGAAGGCATGGACGATACCAGTTGGTCGGCCGCTTCCAGCAAAATGATCCGGGCTTCGGAAAAATCAATGCCGGTGTAATCTTTGATCAGCGGACCGTGAATGAGTTCCGTGAGCGCTCCCGCGTATTCTACACCGGTCGCGCCTCCGCCGGCGATAACAAACGTCAGTAAACTCTTTCTTCTTTCCGCTTCCGGTTCTCTCGCCGCCGCTTCAAAGCAGCAGATGATATGATTTTTTAACGTGACGGCTTCTTCCAGGGTTTTGAGGAAATAGGCGTGCTCTTCGACACCCGCCACGCCGAAGGTTGAAGTGACGCTGCCGTTTGCCAGAATCAGATAATCATAAGATATGGTTTCACCATCCGTCTCGATTTGACGATTCGACAAATCAATCCGCCGCGCGTGCGCCAGAACAAAATCGATATTCGGTATTTTACAAAAGACGCTGCGCACAGGATAGGCAATGTCTTCGGCAGTGAGTTCCGCAGCTGCCACCTGATAAAGAAGCGCCAGAAAGGTGTGATAATTATTGCGATCGATCACCACCACATCTACGGGCTGGTTGGCCAGTGTGCGAGCCGCCCAAAGGCCGCCGAAGCCGCCGCCGATAATGACAACTTTTGGTCTTTTGTCTTCAATTGAATTTTCCAATGCTTTTTCACCTTACGGTTGGTCAGCAAATACTTGTGAGATACAGGTTATACCAATTCTAAATCAAAGATGATATTAAGGCGGCTAGGCGTATCACACATACGTTGAGGAAGCCGACAACGACGCCAACAAAAATAGCGCTTTGATTTAGACTTGGTATTAGGCGGCCACGACTTTAATTGTGACATCAACGTTCCCTTTAATTGCTTTCGAATATGGACATGCTTTGTGTCCTGCCGCAACTACCTTCTCTGCATCTTCTTGAGAAAGGCCTTCGATTTTTACATCCAAATCTACTACCAGGCCAAAGCCGCCATCTTCGGTTGGACCAATACCCACAGCAGATTTTACTTCTATTGTCTTTGGAATTAACCTGAGCTGACGCGACATAAACTCACACGCGCTTCCGAAACAGGCAGCGTATCCTGCCGCAAACAAATGTTCCGGTGTTGTCGTCGCTTCTCTTCCCGGGCCTCCCATCGCTTTAGGAATAGATAAATTTACGCTGACAATCCCATCATCAGATTGGGTGTGCCCGTTTCGGCCCCCAGTAGCCACAGCACGAGCTGTGTAAAAAACCTTTATTGCCATTTATGCCACCTCCTGGTTTAATTACAGATTGAGATCTTTGTAAAACTTCTCTGTTCGTCATTCCGGTCGCAGATGATCTTACACGCCCCCTATGACCTTTAGGTTATTTAGATTATCAGGTTGCGAAGGCCGAAACATAGGAAATGCTTGATAATACTGGATACCGGCCTTCGCCGGTATGACAAACCTTTCACACTTCACGATTAGCCTTTCACGCTTCACGCAACTTTTACCTGACTTTGACCCTGCCGTGAACCGCGATGGCCCTCCGGCGCGGAAATTTTATATACGGACTGATCTTGGAATTTATATTCTTCCCGGTACCGTCGTAATTAAGGGTGACGATAGGAACGCCTGTATATTCTTCAATACGTGAAGCCATGGCTTCAGTGACAAGACCGGCACAGCAGAAAGCGGGATTGGTCTGCACAAAAAGAGATATGTCGGGGTAGTGCTCCATCAACGCGGAAATCTTCACCAGATTGTCGGTGGACTCGCCGAAATGCTTCACGGTCACGTCATATTTATCGTATATAGTTTTGTAATCGATGACGGTGGTCAAAGACGGTTCATTTAATAATTCATTGAATATTTTGTAATAGCTTTTCTCCAGTTGGTTGACCAGCGTGATCATCGTTTTAGTGACAAGGACGTCCATAAATTCCCCTTCCAGAAACCAGCGCCGCATGTATGGGTTGGCAATAAGTTTAACGAATTCATTAAACGGGGTGGTGATGACTTCACCGCCGTATTCCTCAATGCATTGAATCAAATTCTGGTTGAACACGTCATTGTCGCGGGCATACATGTCGCCAAAGATAGCGACTTTCGGACGGTGGCCAGGAACGGTCTCGATTTTTTTGAACAGGTTGATAACTTTGGTCAGATCATCATCCTTGCTTCGACCGCCAAGCAAAGTGTTGTAAAGAATGTTCACAGACTGAGCGATCAGTTTATCCGTCATGCCTTTTTCTTTTTCATAGGGACGAATCTTGCAGCCGATTTTACGCAGCATCCCCCCGAACATGTGGGCAAAATAGGCCTCAATGGAGGCCTGCATGGAAATGTCGCTATGCGATATACTGCCGACATACATGTCCACTTTCTCCATACCCTTGCCGGCAGTTTCCATGATGCCTTTCATAAATTGCGGATACAACCGTATGTTACAGGCCACGTGGCTGTCAAAGCACCAGCCCACGGTCTGGGCAGGGTCAAGAAGGTTTTCTTCGATGTAGTCCATATAGCTTTGCGCCATCAGGTTCACGGGCAGGCATTGTCCGGTATTAGTGCGGAGGCCGCGTTGAATGATTCTCTCAGTGAGTGGCACCATCCGCGCGTCGATGCCTTCTTTGATGAACACCGCTTCCAATAGTTTGGAGTTGATAGGGTCAAAACAGGGAAAGAGCAGTGTCTTGTCTTTGATTTTAGCTGTGCTCGCGGAATTAAGCGGGAGCGCGCGCGACGAAATCAGGCGAAGGTTTTTGTTCTTATGGTGATTGTCAAATGAGCGCACAGCCGCTTCTATGCGGGTTTCATAACCGACGTTGGAATCGTGTTCGTCGAGTTCGAGGATCAAGTAAGGTTTGCTGTATTTATCCATGATGCGTTTAAAATATTCCAGAGAGAAGGAATCGGGACTGCACTTGAACGAGGTCACATAAACGGGATAAAGACCGGGTGTGCGAGCGATATAGAGCGCGGCCTTTAAAATCCGCGCGGCATAATTCCAGTGCATTCTCTTGAGTAGAGGTTCTATTTCGGTCAAATCTTCCTTATCCACAGGCAGCATGTCCTGATAAAATGTTTTAATATTAAGCGCGCTGAAGATGTCCGGTATTCCCTTATTCATCGAGTTTTGCATGATGGCGTATGGTCTGCCCAAAAGTGCCACGCTGATCTTTCCCTCATCAGGCTTCTCCCTCTGATAGACATTGAGCAGGTTGTCGCAGCCTTCGGAATAAAAGGAAAGCGCCGCTTCATAGGCGTTATAAATTTCCCAGTAACCGGTATTCAAGATCGACTTCAGGATGGAAAATAGTTCAATGCGCGATTGAAAGGAGTGATGATCGATAACCGGCATGATGGTTTTGTTTTTCAGACGCAGGCTTTTCATGCCCGACGAGAGTGTCGCCGCGAACTGGGAATAATAACAGTAGTAGCGAAAATCCTCATCTTTTTGCTTTGCGGCTTCCAGATACACAGGCAAAAATATGTAATCGCACTTGTCGGCCAGATATTGCACATGACCGAAAAAGGCGTTCATCGGTGCGCAGAATTCCGCCCCCGCCATCTTTTTACCGGACTTGATCGCATTCTTTAAACCCTCCGACGTGACGGTTTCCACGCCGAGGGTGGCGAAAAAATGTTTCCAGAGCGGCATCTCTTCGGCCAGATACAGGGCATGGGGAATGCCGATCCTGACGGACTTTTTGAAGGTGGCGGGCTTTTGGGCCAGTGGAAATACAATGCTTCGTTCTTTGATCAGGTCATAGTTTTTTTTAGTTGAACCGACGTAATGTTTGGTGTCGTAGTCTCGTCCACAGAGAAATCCGAAGGCCACCGTTTCTCCCTGAACGGTAACTTTGTTGATCTTGCAGTTGTTTTGGCATAGTTCGCAGATTTCATTTTCCACCGGAATATTTTCCAAATAGAGCGCGAGTCCCCGGAAAGCGGAATTTCTCACGGCGGTTTCCGCCAGAATGAGCGCGCTGCCCAGCGCGCCGGTCAGGTGACAGAATTGGGAAACGAAGATTGGTTTATTCAGACGGTGCTCAAAGGCGGCAACCAGCGCCTGATTGCGAGCTGTAGCTCCCTGAAAGCATACGCTCTGTCCGATGCTGGCCTCCACCGCAACTTTGGTCAGATAATTTTCGCATACGGAATGCAGAACGCTGGCCAGCACTTCATCAACGGTGTATCCTTCCGTCAGATAATTGTTTATATCACGTTCCATGAAAACGGTGCAGCGATCGCTGGAAACGGGCGAAGGGGTATTGATGGCGCGCCCGGCATAGTCGGAAAGGCTAACTCCTAGTTTCACGGCCTGCTCCTCGATGAAACTGCCGGTGCCCGCGGCGCAGACATTGTTCATGACGGAGGAGGTGACCATGCCATTTTGCATGGTGGTGAATTTGGCGTCTTGACCACCGATCTCGATGATCGTGTCCGCTTCGTTATTGAGTTCATAAGCGGCGCGCGCGTGCGCGGTGATTTCGTCAATAATCAAATCGGCATTAATGATGCGGCCGATGAATTTGCGTCCTGATCCGGTGGCGCCGACGCCGTCAAAAATAAATTCACAGGAATGTTTCTGGGAGATGTTGTCGATGGCCCCAAAGAGCGCCTGCACGGCTGTGACCGGCTGGCCTGCTGTCTGCGTGTAAAGACCGATAAGCACTTCGTTGCGGCTGTTGATTAAAACCGCCTTGGTGCTGGTCGAACCGATGTCCATGCCCAGATAGACTGCCTGCTTTTTTTGCAGCGGCTTGTAGATATCCACTTCAATAGCAGCGTGGTTGTTGCCGGTTTTATACAAATAACTGGCGGCGGTAAAAAATTCCGGGTAACTCGAAAGCGTCAGTTGCAGCGGCGGATAGCCGTAAGTCTTTTCTTTTTTTTCCAAAATGAAAAGCTCCTCCCAGGCTTTTGCGCCAAGCGGGGAGGGATCTGTTTCTTCCAGGTAAAGCAAAGCCGCGCCGATCGCGCCATAGAGATGACTGTGTTCACCGATAATTGGTTCGGCCTGCAAAAGGTTGCGAAAATGCTTGACCACGGCGGAATTCATGGAAACGCCACCGGCCAGAATCAGTGGTGTGTGTATTTTCGAATCGGGAATGAGCGTGTCAATGACATTTTTTGCCAGGCCTTCGCACAGCCCGTCGCTGATCTGCCCTATGGAATAACCTTCCTGCTGGGCGTGAATCAGATCGGTTTTGGCAAACACGGCACAGCGCGTGGCGATCTTCGGCGTATTGCTCTGATTGCAAAACGCAACGCTGCTGAGGGTTTCGATACTTTTGAGATTTAGCCGTTTGGCCTGCTGATCCAGAAAACTGCCGGTTCCCGCGGCGCACGAGGAGTTTGACCGGAAGCGTTCATAATCGCCTAGTTCATTGAACGTAATCAGACCGAAATTTTCACCGCCGACAAATAAAATACTGCCGATTTCGGCATGATATTTTTTCACAGCGGCAATCATGGCAATCTGAGTATCGTAACGGGAAACGTTGCTGAATATTTCCGGGCCGGAAAGTGTCATAGCGATACCGCCGACGCGTCTGATATCAATATTATTAAGTATAGAGCGCATGGTATCGCTGATGGCCCCGGAATGAAACTGATAGAATGAATTGATCACCGCGCCTTTTTCATCAATCACGACAACGGACAGCGAGACTGATCCGATATCTATTCCTACTATGTGTGACACAATAACACCTGCTTTATTCTATCTTACTGAAGTTCATACTCAACTTTATTGCCGGAGTAATATTATATTTGTGGGGCTGTTGACTGGGAGCGCATTCCAGCAGGGAGGCGCAATCATAACTAGTAACCTTACTTGCCGGAAAAAACCGAAGGTTTTACAATGCGCTCATCTGCTGTGTTGCGCTGTAAGCAGTACCGCTCAATGTATATCTTTATACGCTTCGCGGTTCGCTTTTTTGCGCGCCTTGCATCTGAACATTTTTGAACAGCCTCACTGTCTGCTATTTTCTTTTGCCTTTCTTTACCGGTAGCGCTGATATTTTCTTTTTTGCCGGTTTTTTCTTTTTGACCGGTTCCAGCGCCAGCTTTATCACTTCCATCATATCACTAATAAAGTGAAACGAAATGCTCTTTTGCACATTGACCGGAATATCTTCAATGTCCTTGCGGTTCCACGCGGGCAGCAAGATGGTTTTGATGCCGGCCCGGTAAGCCGCAAGCACTTTTTCCTTGACGCCGCCCACCGGCAGCACAGCGCCGCGCAGCGTGATTTCACCGGTCATGGCCAAATGCTTTTTTACCTTACGGTTGGTCAGCAAAGACGTGAGCACTGTGAGCATCGTCACACCAGCCGACGGACCGTCCTTGGGAATTGCGCCGGCCGGCACATGGATATGAATATCCATGTCTTCAAAAAACTCAGGTTTTACACCCAGCTCTTTAGCATTCGTGCGTATAAAACTCAGCGCCGCCGCCGCCGACTCTTTCATGACATCGCCCAGCTGTCCGGTGAGCGTAAGTCCTTTCTTGCCTTTCATGGCCGTGGCTTCAATAAATAGTATATCGCCGCCCATCGGTGTCCAGGCAAGACCGATGGCTATTCCGGGTCTGGTAATCCGCGCATCAATATCGGTTGGAACTCGCACCGGTCCCAGATACTTGGAAATATCTTTATCCGTCAGCGTTTTGGATGTAAGGACTCCTTCGGCAATCTGGGCCGCCACGCCGCGACAGGCGTTAGCGATTTCTCTCTCCAGATTGCGCACGCCCGCTTCGCGTGTGTAACCGGTAATAATGGTATTGAGCGCTTTGTCGGTTAATTCAAACTGCGCGGCGGTCAGGCCGTTTTCCGTCAATTGCCGCGGGATTAAATACCGCTCGGCAATCTTTACTTTTTCTTCCTGCGTGTAGCCCGTCAGTTCGATGACTTCCAGCCTGTCGAGCAGCGCCGGAGGAATCGTGTCCAGCACGTTGGCCGTCGTAATGAACATGACGTGCGATAGATCAAACGGCACATCCAGATAATGATCGGAAAACGAGTTGTTCTGCTGCGGATCCAAAACCTCCAGCAGAGCTGATGAGGGATCGCCCCGGAAATCGCTGCCGACTTTGTCGATTTCGTCGAGCATGAATACGGGATTGTTCGACTCCGCGCGTCGCAGTCCCTGAATAACACGACCGGGCAAAGCGCCGATGTAGGTGCGGCGGTGACCACGGATTTCCGCCTCGTCGCGTACGCCGCCCAGCGACATGCGCACAAACTTGCGTTCCAACGCCCGCGCGATGGAATGCCCCAGCGATGTTTTACCCGTTCCCGGAGGGCCCACAAAGCAAAGAATAGGCCCCTTGGAATCCGGCTTGAGCTTGCGCACGGCGAGATACTCGATGATGCGTTTCTTGGGCTTGATCAGACCATAGTGGTCTTCATCCAGTACCCGGCGCGCTTTGGCGATATCCAGATTATCCGTTGTCGAATTGTTCCAGGGAAGCGCCGTTATCCAATCCAGATAGGTCGAAGAAACCGTATATTCCGCCGAGGACGGATGCATGCGGGACAAACGTTCCAGTTCTCTAAAAGCTTCTTTTTTCGCTTCTTCAGGCAGATTTTTCTCTTCGATTTTTTTGCGGTATTCATCCGTCTCTACCGTATTTTCATCTGTTTCGCCCAACTCCTGCTTGATGGCCTTCATCTGTTGGCGCAGATAATAATCCCGTTGGCTTTTGTCGATGTCGTCCCTGACTTTGGTCTGAATTTTATTGCCCAGTTCCAAAACTTCCATCTGGTGATTAACCAGGCTAGTCAATCCTTTGAGACGCTGCTTCACATCGGCAATATCCAGCACTTTTTGTTTTTCTTCCACCGGCGCGTTGATGATTGAAGCGATCAAATCGGCCAGAGTACCCGCTTCGGTGATGGACTTGGCCATTGGGCCGAACTCCGGCGGCAGAAAGGGCGAGAGCTTCAATATCCCGTCAAACAATGACAGCAGGTTGGACATCAACGCTTCGGTTTCCAGGTCTTTGACTTCCTTCTCCTCAATCAATTTAATGCGCGCCTGCTGATAGGACTTGCCTTCAATAAGTTCTTCTATCGAAAAACGGCTGACGCCCTGTAAAAGCATCTGCGTGTGGTTTTCCGAAGTCTTGACCATCTTCATAATCATGGCGCAGGTGCCCACTCGATGCAGGTCGTCCAATGTATATTGGTTCGGTTTGTCCGGCTCTTTTTTAGACATGATGAGACCGATCAAACGGTCTTTGTTCATGGCTTCATCCACCAGTATCGAAACATTGCCGGAGACCTCCAGCGGAATCATGGTTTTGGGAAACACCAGCACATTATGTAACGGAAGAATGGGAATCACTTCCGGGATATTAAAATTATTTTTATTTTCTGTGACGTTTTGTTCCGTCATGCTAACCTCCAAACGTTGTCTTCGAGAAAAAATCAGCGGTTATTCGCTATTTCGCCGAAATGACCGATACGCGATGCGTTTTGTTAACCGGCAGTTTGCTCATCCTGACTATCAAAATGCCGTCGGAGTAAGAAGCCACCGCGGATTGCACGTCCACCGGCGCGGGCAGCGCGACATTTCTTTCAAAATAGCCGTGTGGAATTTCCGCCTGGCAATAGCGCGCGTTATGCAAAAGCTGAATCGCCTTGCGGATGCCCGCGATTTTAACTTTTTTCCGGTCCACCTCAATATGCATCTCTTCCTTATTAAGTCCCGCCATATCCGCGAGCACAATGACTTCCTCAACGGATTCGTACACATCAATATTGGGATGCCAGATGCATTTGTAATTTTTGAAGGCCGGACGCACCAGATGAAACACTTCATCAACCGCTTTCTGAAACTCATCTTCAAAATTACTGCCGAATTTAATTTTTATGTAAGTCATTTCCGCCGCCTTTTGGATCAATTTTATTGATTCCAGTTAAATATAGTAATTCGATGACGATTTGTAAAGACTGCCTTTAAACATTCGAACATCATTAAAATAATTTATATTTGATAAGACATTGTTTTTGATGGGAGGAACTACAATAAGAACTGCCCTGGCGGATAGAAGCCCGGCTTTATATGATACTTTCATTTTGATGCTTGTTACCGCCATCCTTGCATCCCCGATCAGGTCGAGGACATAATTTTTAAACGGGCAAGGCTGTGTTGTGCAGATCTCCGCATCGCTATTTCTATCAAGGCTTTCTTTTAGGCTGTTTATCAATCTTGTCTTTAAAATTTTGTTTCTGTTTTTCAGCGTTCTGTTTCTGACTCTTTTCCTTATCTTTCTTGCCGCCCTTGTCTCCCATTATGTCTCTCCTTTTTCTGCTGTTCAAAACATCTTTTCGAAGCATGGTTTCTGCTGCAACCACTGTAGACCCGTCATTATTATTTTTAATCTTGCATACTTTTCAAAATCAGTCAATCCCGCGATTTGGAATCCCCCGGCTTCAGCCGGGGGAGAAATGCGGTGTAATCCGCGGGAGGTCGCGTTATCCTCTATTTCGCAGGATAATTCGACCGGCAAGCTTCAGTCGCAGATGACCTTCAGGTTATGCACTTTGTTTCTGAAGCTTGGGCCTCATTATTGTAGGAAGCCTCCGGCTCCTGCCGGAGGGTGCTCCACTTACCGCTTTCAGAAAGATATACGTATTTTGAACTGGCACTATGACTTGAATCCGGCATTGCTGAACATATCATGATATTTGCCTGTGATTGTGGCGGATAAAGCCTTGATTTCCTGCAGATCTTCTTCAATACGCCCTGTTGAGATAGAAGGTCGGACAGATACCGTCTGCTTTACGCCGTTAATCGAGAAATCCCCGCACAATAGGAACGTTGGCCCCTGTGACAATGCGGTGGTGAAATATTATTCGCCCTTAATTTTTTGTAGACGTGAGGTGTTGAACCGCTTTTTCCAGGCCATCGAGAGTCAGTTCGAACATGGGAAAAATCTGCCGGATCATCTCCGTCGTCCGGGCATACTCCCATTCCCGAGGATTCATGGGGTTTAACCAGGCGCAATGACGGAATGTCTTCGCCAGGAATCGCAGGCGTTCAATGCTGGCGCCCGTTGGTTTGTCATCTATATAAATAGCGCCATTGGGATGCGTAAGTTCGTAAGGAGCCATGCTGGCGTCTCCCACAATGATCAGACGGGTCTCCGGGTCCCGGCGAATGAAATCGTCAACCTGTTGGGGTTTGAATTGCCTCTGCGGATCGGCCCAAACGCGGCTGTAAATAGTATTGTGAAAAAAGTAAATCTTCAGATCCTTGAACTGGGAACTGGCATAGTGAAAAAGAGTCTGAACGACATCAATGTAAGGATCCATGGACCAGCCGCCGTTGTCAATCAGGAGTATAACCTTCAGACGGTCAGCCAGGCGGCGGTCGAAAATGATCTCAATTTCTCCGGCATTGCGCATGGTTTCGTAGACGGTCTTATCGATGTTTACAATATCACGGGGACCTGTCGGCGCCATGCGCCGCAGTCTTTTCATGGCCTCGCCCATCTGAAACTGGGTCAGGGGACCTTCCTGGGAGTAATCCCGGTAACGCCTTTCCATGGCGACCTTGATGGCTGAATGGTTCCTCGATTCCCCGCCGACGCGCATTCCCCCGGGATGAATGCCGGAATGTCCCGTGGGTGATGTTCCTCCCGTTCCGATCCATTTGCTGCCGCCGTGGTGAGCCTCGGTCTGTTCCTTCAGGCGATCCAGAAAATATTGGATCAGTTCTTCCGGAGTCATATTTTTCAGGGTCTCTTTATCGATACCCAAGGCGTTCGCCATTTCTTCCGGATTTTTCAGCCACTCATCGAGCAATGATCTGGCGATTTCCGTCAACTCGACCGCCGTCGGATCTTCCAAAGAAGCCCCCTGAAAATGGTGGGCGAATATCTGGTCGTAAGTATCGAAATACCGCTCGCTCTTCACAAGAATGGCCCGGGCAGCCGTATAGAAATCGTCAAGGGAATGAATGAGCCCCATGTTCATGGCCTTCTGCAGGCGCAGGAAAGAAGTTGGTGTAACGGGGATGCCCCGATCTCTTAACGTATAAAAAAAATCAACAAACACAATTTATACCCATTAACTATCAGACATTAAATAGTTGATTGACTTGGTATAATGCTAAGTAAGCTTTCAATAATTTATATTCTAATGTTAGAAAGCAACTTAGCATAAAACCTCAACTCCGTGCCTTGGTGACCTGTTGGGTCGCCTGATAAAGGTCGGCGCTTTTCTTGAACAGGATTCCCAGAAAGGGCACCCTTCCCTGCTTGAGCGTTTTAGGCTTAAAGTCGGGATCGCTTTTCAGGGCGCGAATCCAGTTGATCAATTCCCGCGTAGCCGGTTTCTTTTCAATCCCGCGTAGTTCCCGGAGACGGTAAAAAGTGCCGATAGTGACATCGACCAGTTCCTCATCCAGATTAGGAAAATGAACGTCCACGATCAGACGCATCATTTCAGGGTTGGGGAAAGCGATATGGTGAAAATTGCAGCGCCCGAGGAACGGATCGGAGAGATCCTTCTTGGCATTGGATGTGATGATAATCACGGGACGGTGTTTGGTTTTGATGGTCTTGTCGATCTCGATAATATCGAACTGCATTTGGTCGAGAACGTCCAGCATGTCGTCCTGAAAATCGGTGTCGGCCTTGTCGATCTCATCGATCAGGAGGATAGTTCTCTTATCGGCCGTAAAAGCCTGACCAATCTTACCCATTTTGATATAGGACTCTATATTGCTCACATCCCGCTTGGAATCGCCGAAGCGGCTGTCATTGAGACGGGTCAGTGTGTCATACTGATACAGAGCCTCGATAAGCTTCATACTCGATTTGACATTCAAAATAATGAGGGGCATTTGCAGGCTCTCGGCAATGGCATGGGCCAGCATGGTCTTTCCTGTGCCCGGTTCCCCCTTGAGCAGCAGGGGCATTTCCAGGGCCATAGAAACATTTACGATTTCCGCCAGTTCATCATCCAAAACATATCTGGATGCGCCGCGGAACTGAGAATTTTTCTTTTCTGAAGACATGATAAACTCCTAAAACCTTTGTTTTTAGACGTAAAAGCGTCCGGGAAGGTCTAATAATTTTTAAACATGTATTACTAGCCGATCCTGAAGGAATTTACCAGACGTTTTTGATCCGGTTTTTATAGGATATTTTTCTCAGACTTTCAAACCCGGGCGTTTATCGAACCATGGTTTGGCTTTTTCCAGCTGGGACGCGAGCCTAAACAGTGTTGCTTCATCGCCAAAAGGAGCGACGAATTGGACGCCGCAGGGCAGGCCGTTTTTATCCCAGTGCAACGGAACATTCATCGCCGGCTGACCGGTGAAGTTGGCAATTTGAGTGAACGGCGTCTTGGCAAGAGTTTGTATCGCAATCTTATTTATCATCCCGGAAGCCTTGGCGAGCGAGCCGAGTTTCAGCACGCTTAATATCTTCATGGCGGCCTGTTCATATGATTTGGGCAAAAGCTCACCTATTTTTGCCGGCGGAGCGGCCACCGTCGGAGTAAGGTATAAATCATACTTGAGGTGGAATTGACCCATTGCTCTCGCGGCAATGTCCCATTCCCGTATGGCCTTCACGAAATCCATCGCGCTGTAACGATGACCAAGTTCCCCGAAAAACCATGTGGTAATCTCAAAATCCTTTCGGCTGACTTTTTTCTTCAATACTGATTGGGCAAGTTCGATATCGGCGGCAACTTCTCCGAAATAAAGCGTGAAGTAGGAATTGGCCAGTTTAAGACCGTCCAGTTCCGGCTTCGCCTCTTCCACCTTGTGCCCCAGTTCTTCCAGCAGTTTGGCGGTTTTATGGACGGCTTCCATGCAATCATCGTGTGTTCCCATACCCAGAGGCGATTCCGTGTTAAAGGCAATTCTCAAGGAGCCGGGCTCTTGATTTATTTCTTCAGTGTAAGGCCTTTCCGGCGGCTTGATGATATAAGGCGCGCCTGCGTCGGCGCCCGAAACGGCATCCAATATTGCGGCGCAGTCCCGCACCGACCGTGTCAGCACGTGTTCTACTGTCGCGCCTTGCCATAACTCGCCATACTTCGGTCCTGTAGGATTGCGGCCCCGGGTTGGTTTTAAACCTAATAACGCGCAAAAAGATGCCGGAATGCGGATCGAGCCTCCACCATCACCTCCCGAAGCCAGAGGCACCATGCCGGAAGCCACCGCCGCCGCGGAACCTCCGCTTGATCCGCCGGGAGTGTGCTCGATATTCCACGGATTGCGCGTCGGTCCGAATAATTCTGGCTCGGTTACGCCCATCAAGCCGAATTCGGGAGTGTTGGTTTTTCCCAGCGCGATCAGCCCTGTTTTTTTAAAGCGTTTTACCATCTCACTGTCATAGCCGGGAACATAATCTTTATATGCGCGGCAGCCCCATGTTAATTTAACTCCGGCGTAAGCGCTGATTAAATCTTTCAGGAGAAAAGGCACACCGGTGAATGGCCCTTCCGGCAGAGGCTTTTTAGCAGCGTCGCGCCCGATATCGAACATCGGATTTATCACCGCGTTGATAATCGGATTCAACTTTTCAATGCGGCTTATCGCTTCTTCGCAAAGCTCGGAAGGGGAAATCTTTTTCCCCCGCACAAGTTTCGCCAATCCCAGTCCGTCATATTGATCGTATTCGGTAAAGCCAGCCATAGCATTTATTTTCCCTTGTTTTACGCAAACTGTATTATGGAGCAACGTTATAAGCAGCCGGATCAAGCGGTGATCCCGCGGTAAATATACGTGCGGCCAATTCCCTGTCCAGCATCAAAATGCCTTCTTTTGATGTTTCCACCATCGCCAGTTCGCGGGAAACTTTTTCCGTATTTTTTTCTTCTTCAATCTGCTCATTTAGAAACCAAGAAAGCAGCGGCTCGGAGGTATAATCGTTTTCTTCACGGGAAATTTTGATTAGATTATTGATCTTTCCGGTAATGAACTTTTCATGTTCATAGGCATCCTGCCAGGCCTCCAGTGGTTTTTTCCATGTTGTTTTGATCTGCTTTAAATCCAAAAGCGTTACCTGACCGCCTCTGTCGAGGATGTGATCATAAAACTTCATGGCGTGGATCATTTCTTCATGCGCCTGGCAACGCATCCAGTGTGCCATGCCGTCAAGATTCTGCGCGTGGAAATAGGCGGTCATCGATAAATAGATGTAGAACGACTCCATTTCATGTTTGATCTGTTCATTCATCACGTTTCTTATTTTTTCTCCAATCATTTTATCCACCTTCCTTTCTGATTAGTTAAGTGATTAATTTAGTAACGCTATAATCATCAAAAAAACTTCTTTAATTTATAATCTAATTTTACAAATTTTCCAACATTTTTCAAGGATTTAATACATGGCGTGTCATCTGCCGGATTTTCAGACAACTGCAAGATTACACCACAGTTCTTATTGCAATGAGCGATTAATTTAAGTAGACTTCAGTAGAGTAGAGAGCTG
>PLGI01000115.1 GCA_003139775.1 Syntrophaceae bacterium
ACGCCAGCTCTCTACTCTACTGCAAAAAACGGACAATCCTTGGATATTTACTACCTTCACGAATCAGAATGCAATTATACCCGATGCGATTGAGACTGTCGAATATTGCGTTTAAGCCTTGGGCCTTGTCAGCTGCCCACGATTCGCCCGATATTCAGGATGCGCATGGAAAGATAGGAGGCGCAATCCTCGGACGTTTCATTGATACAGGCTTTGTTGGGATAGATTTCATACATCACGTGGTACTGCGGCGGCGTCAAATTGGGCATCACGATATTAGCGCCGCGCATCAGACCTAGTTCGCGGCGATTTTCTTTATCGCTGCAAGCACCTGATCAATGTCCTCTTCCGTATTGAAATATCCCGCGCTCAATCGCACGGTGCCCTTGGGGTAGGTTCCGATGACCTTGTGAGCGGCAGGGGCACAGTGCAGACCTGTTCTGACTTTTATATCGAAAACCTGATCGAGGATAGTTCCAACTTCTCCCGCATCGTAGCCCTCAACATTGAAAGAGACGACTGGCACCGCCTTGGCGCCTTCTCTGCCCTCGGTTCCATAAAGTTTTATGCCAGGCATCTGCGATAAACTTTCGATAATACGGGCCCTCAGGCCTTGTCCGTGCGTGTGAATTTTTTCCAGACCCTCCGCAAGGACATATTTGATGCCTGCACCCAATCCGCTAATACCGACGCTATTAAGCGTTCCGCTTTCATAGCGGTCCGGCAGTACAACCGGCTGTTCTTCCTGCTCTGAATAGGATCCTGTGCCGCCCTCGCGCACAGTCTCAAGATCACAGCGATCGCCCACATAGAGGACCCCTGTCCCTGGAGGACCAAACAGTCCTTTATGCCCGGAACAAGCAAGTAGATCGATATTGCCCGCCACTACATCAATCGGATACTTGCCAACGGTCTGGGCGGCGTCTACCATGAAAATCAAACCATGCTTCCTGGCGACAGCGCCGTATTCCTCGATCGGTTGAATAATCCCCGTTACGTTGGATGCGTGAGTGACCAAAACTAATTTTGTGCTTCCAGTTATGGATTCTTCGATTTCCTTGGCGGAAATACAGCCGTACCCAACTGCCTGGTGCAAATACGTGGTCTTAATGCCTTGCCTTTCAAGCTTTTTGAGGGGACGAATCAGCGAGTTATGTCCAATGCTACTGGAGATCACGTGATCTCCCGGTCTGAGCAAGCCCTTTAATC
Source organism: Syntrophaceae bacterium (assembly GCA_003139775.1). Classification (GTDB taxonomy): domain Bacteria; phylum Desulfobacterota; class Syntrophia; order Syntrophales; family Smithellaceae; genus Smithella. Next base: position 1,210 of record PLGI01000115.1, read on the forward strand.
CCATATTCAGGGCATCCGTGCAGTTGAGGGTAAATATCACTCTTTTCATCTCCGGCGCGTTGATGAAGCGCGCCACAAGCATTCTTGTCTCTTCAATCGTTTCTTTGGCAGCAGCTGCCACGCTGTGGCTGCCACGCCCCGGATTGCCCCCTTTTTCTCTTAAAAAAGCGTCCATTGTCTGATAAACACTTTCCGGTTTCGGCCAGGACGTCGCTCCATTGTCCAGATAGATCATAAACTAACCTCAACTTCCGATATATTTGGCGTAGAACCCCCTCGCCAGCGATTCGTCGTTGGTGTTCTTGATAATGGCGCGTCCATCGGGAAATACTACCATTTCCTGAGTCCCGACGGTAAAATTCAGCATGAATTCATTATAGGCAACCAACCCCACCGGCTTGAGACGTGCCGACAGTTCTTCAAAAGAGATAGTGCTGAGACCGGGGTTCAGGATTTGAACGGCGTTTTGACCGCAGAGTGAAGTGGCCTTGACGACGAATCGTGCGTCCAGAAAGTCAAACTTGCCATTACAACTTGGACAATTATCTCCTTTGGCGATCTTCACATGATCGAAGTCTCCTTCCCAGACTTCGATATAGATTATATCACGATTGATATTGCCGGTACCGGCCAGTATTTTCATTGCTTCGACGGACTGAAGAGATGCGATAATTATGGGAGCGGGACTAATAACGCCGGCAGTATCGCAAGTCATGATTGTACCGCCTGCAGGACTGGGGAAGATACAGCGCAGGCAGGGGGTATCATGAGGCAAAATGGTCATCGTCATTCCGCTCGCGGAGACAGCACCACCATACACCCAGGGAATTTCATGTTTAAGACAGGCATCATTGATAAGATAACGAGTCTCCATGTTGTCAAGGCCGTCCATAACCACATCCGCGCCCTGGATGAATCTTTCGACGTTTGAATAGTTCACATCGGCGACGATCCCCTCGATATAAATGAAGGGATTTACCCTTTTTAAATGGCGCTCCGCCGCTATGGCCTTGGGCAGGTTGTTTCGAATGTCTTCCTCATCAAATAGAACCTGTCGCTGCAGGTTATGACGCTCAATAAAATCACGGTCGATAATTTTTATCTTGCCAACTCCAGCCCGCGCGAGAATATCGGCGATAACGGTGCCCAAAGCACCGCATCCGATAATCACTACGGAGCCTGCGCTTAATTTCTTTTGTCCTTCCTTGCCGATGCCGGAGAAAAGGATTTGTCTTGAATATCTATCAATCATATAATAAATGGTCTACCTTAAATCGCTATTAATATTAATAATTTCTATTACAAAGTTGATCCATCGAAAAGAATTTGTCAAGAAAATTTAAATTTTTTATTTATACTTGGGGATTCATATGTTTGTTGCGTTTTAACCTTCCGCCCTGCCCGCTGCCTACAGTTCGCCCGATATTCAAGATGCGCATGGAAAGGCAGGAGGCGCAAGCCTCGGACGTTTCATTGATGCAGGCTTTGTTGGGATAGATTTCATACATCACCCGATATTGCGGCGGCGTCAAATTGGGCATCACAATATTGGCGCCGCGCATGAGACCTAGTTCGCGGCCATCGGCTTTATTGAGGCTGGCCAGCGCCGTTGTGCTGGGAATATTTGCTTCCGGGCAAACTAGACGCGTCAGGGCAATTACTTTATAAGTCATTTTCTCGGTGTTCGGCACCTGATCTGCCGCAACATCATCTGAACATTGCCCCAGCGGAGTTTCAGGGTGAGGAATGAACGGGCCGACGCCGATCATGTCGAGATCCAATTCACGAAACGCCAGGATGTCGTTTGCCAGGTCTTTGTACGTCTGGCCGGGAATGCCAATCATGATTCCGCTGCCGACTTCATAACCAAGTTTTTTGAGGTTCTCCAGAATGGCAAACCGGTCCGATGATTTGTCACCCAAAGGCGGATGAATTCGGTCATAAAGTTCCCTATTGGAAGTCTCAAAACGGATGAGATAGCGATTGGCTCCCACCTCGCGCCAGGCAATCAAATCTTCATCAGGACGTTCACCGAGACTGAGTGTCACGGCAAGGTTTGTTTCCGCTTTAATGCGGCGGATGATATTGGCCATCCATTGCCGTGTAATGCCATAGTCTTCCCCCGCCTGCATGACAACGGTCCCATAGCCGAAGCCTACGGCCCGCTGCACGCAATCCATGATTTCTTCTTCGGTCATGCGATAGCGTTCAATTTGATTGTTATCGGCGCTGATGCCGCAATAGCCGCAATGACGGGCGCAGAGGTTGGAAACTTCGACCAGGCCGCGCAGATGAACCTGATCGCCCACGTGAGCGATACGCGTTTCGTCAGCCAGGCGCCAAAGAATTTCCAGCTTCTGTTCGTCTTCTTCGCGCAGCCAGTCGATAATTTCTTTTTCATTCATGTTCAAATCCTGTTTTTCAACCCAGACGATGTTTATCCCATGTATCGCGGGGTTGTCTTTGTGCTTTAAACATAATTGAATTCGCATCGGGATATGTTGTTTTCTTAATCTGATACGATGGTTTTGTATCCTGACTGTGTGCTGCGATCATCGCACCTATCGTTGCTTCCCTTTCGTCGTCCAGACGTCCCACGACCAGAATCGTCGGCCCGCGGAAATTCACCGGTTCAAAAATACTCTGTCCGTCTTTGACGAGCGAGATTAGGCGTTCATTTTCTTCCTGTTTGCGCCCCAGAATAATCTTGAGATCAGGGTACAGCCGGTAATGGCGGCCAAGAGTCAGCAAAACCAAATCGGTCTGGTTGTAATCGGTGGAGTGGGCGAAAAGATCACGCAGGCGTGCGGCAATAACCTTGTCGGTAAGCAGGCAACCGCCGGCGGGACAGGGATAGTCTGTCACACCCAGGTTTTCCGCCAGTTCAAATTGCGGTTTACGGCCCCGGCCGGAAATATTGAGCAGTTTATCCCGATCTACAATCCCTTCGCGTTCCGGCAGTGTCGGTTCGAAATGCTGCGCCGAAAGAGGCCGGAGAATCAGGTCCTGTAATCCGCTTTCCTTCTCGATCAAACGAATCGTATGCCGCTGCTGGGACATCGGACGCTGTCCGAGAACTTCACCGGTGATCACAAAAGAAGCGCCCAACTCAGGCATCATCTCTTTGACTTTCCGCAGCATGTAGATGCGGCAATCGATGCAGGCATTTATGGCGCTGCCGTGGCCGTGCGGAGGATTTTCCACCATCTTGATATAGTCCATTCCTTTGTGGATGACGATAATGGGAACTGCAAATTCTTCGGCGACTTTGCGCGCGTGCATTTTGCATCCCGCCTTTTTAGGCGAACAATTGCAAAAGACACTTGTAAAATGGATGGCCGTGACATCGATGCCCTGGTCAATCATTAATTTCACAGCCAGTGTGCTGTCTAAGCCCCCCGAGAGAAGGGCCACCGCCTTTTTATTGAGACTCATTTCAATCTAATTCCTCTTTATATCCTCCGCTGGCGGAAATGTCACGCGAGTGACGGAGGTGGATAATGGACGCCCAACCTGTAACTTGGATGAAAATTACGGTTACATTAAAACCACCTCCTTAATCCCCCGCCAGCGGGGGACATTACATTTAATTGCAATCTGCGACACAATCTCTTCGTCAGAATGACAAACAACGACCTTACGCCGCAGTCCAGTCCGTCACGTGAAATCCGGCCTTGGCAATCATGTCCATATCTTCCTCATATCCCTGACCTGGTGTGGTGAGGTAGCCTTTTGTGAAAATCGAGTTTGCCGCATAAAGAGACAAGACCTGCATAGAGCCCAGACAGGCTTCCCGTCCGCCAGCCACTCGAATCTCCTTATCCGGATGGACAAAGCGGAACATGGCCAGCGCACGCAAACAATCGGCAGGTGTTAGCTTGGTAAAGTTTTCCAGAACGGTTCCGGGACGCGGATCGAGAAAATTAAGCGGAATGGAATCCGCCTCAACTTCACGCAGAGCAAAGGCCATCTCCACCCGGTCTTCCAGTGATTCCCCCATGCCGATCAGGCCGCCGCTGCATAGTTCCATCCCGGAAGCTTTGACAATTTCGGCTGTTCTCTTACGATCGGCATAACTGTGTGTTGTGCAAATGGAAGGATAAAATCTTTCGGAAGCTTCCAGATTGTGGTTGAAGCGGTCCACACCAGCTTTTTTCAGCTTCAGCGATTGTCCGACAGTTAAGATGCCCAGTGACGTGCAAATTTGAATCGGGACTTCTTTTTTAATCTGACGTGTCGCTTCGCAGATGATGTCGAGTTCTTCGGGTTCGGGCGCCTTGCCGCTCGTTACGATACAATAACGCATCGCCTTCAGGCGATGGGCATCCCGCGCGCCTTCAACAAGATCTTCCACGGTTTGGAGTGTGTATTGCGGCGAATCTGTATGGGCACTGCCAGCCTGGCTGCAAAAAGCGCAATCTTCGCTGCACAAACCGCTCTTTACATTCTTAATAACATGAATGGTTACACTGCGCCCGAAGAAATGCCGACGAATAATGAAGGCTGCCTGAAGAATATCCAGCAGATCATCATCCGTGGACATCAGTAGCTCAAGCGCTTCATCCCTCGATAATATGGTTCCCTGCAGAGTTCTTCGCGCACGTTCGGGCCAAAACATTTATCTTTAACTCCTGTAATCTAATTTTATGAGATTATCGTTAATCAGGCTGAAACAATGAGTTCTCTTGCCGCCATGTTTGAAAACAATTTGAACCTATTAATTTATATTGGCGTGCAGGGATATCGTTACCTCACTAGGCAATTTTGATTTTATCATCCACTTTTATTTCACCGCCAGTTAACACTTTCGCGAAGATTCCCTCTCTGGGCATGACACAATCTCCGACTGTATAAAAGATATTGCACCGGCTGTGGCATTCCTTGCCGATTTGAGTGACCTCCAGCAGGACTTTTTGCCCGACTTTCAATCGTGTGCCGATGGGGAGCGATGGCAAATCAATACCTTCGATTGTGAGATTTTCTGCGAAATCCCCATGATTCACATACAAGCCCTTTGCTCTGATCTTTTCAATACTTTCCTTGGCCAGAAGACTGACCTGCCGGATACCTGTTTCCGCGTGAGCGTCATTTTCGAGGCCGAGGTTTTCTATAAACAGACCGCAACCGATATTATTCTTTTTTTCACCTTTTGCCTGAGAAATATTGACAGCCAGAATCTTCCCGCATATTTTTTTCATTTAAGAATACCTGCCCTTATTTTCTTAGCGCAACTTCTGTTTAGCCGCCTGTTTCTTATACTGCTTCGCGCCAAAAATCAGATCCTGTTTTTTAATAAACACTTCCGTATCTGGCGAGACGGAATGAGTCAGCCAGACGTTACCGCCGATGACAGAACGCTCACCGACAACAGTGTCTCCTCCCAGAATAGTGGCATTGGCATAAATAATCACATCATCTTTAATTGAAGGATGGCGCTTTTTGGATCTTAATTTCTTGACTTCCGCCTTGGATAAGGAAATCGCGCCCAGCGTGACTCCCTGATAAATGCGCACGCAATTGCCGATAACACATGTTTCGCCGATGACCACACCGGTGCCATGATCGATAAAGAAGCTCTCGCCGATTTGCGCGCCCGGATGAATATCAACTCCGGTGTGACTGTGAGCATATTCAGTCATAATCCTGGGCATAAGCGGAACATTTAAATGATAAAGCTCATGCGCGATCCTATAAATCGTGATAGCACGGATACCCGGATAACTGAATATAATTTCATCATAACTTTTCGCTGCCGGATCGCCTTCTAAAGCAGCGCGGATGTCCTTGGCCAGCATCGTTCGCAATTCAGGCAGCTTACGGAGAAACTCCACGGTCAACTGATGCCCCAGTGGCTCGCAATGAATGCAGGGCTGATTATGACGGATGCAGTCATGCCGAATGGCCAGAATAACCTGTTCGGAAAGAATTTCGTAAAGTGCGATCACCTGCTGGCCGAGATAATATTCAAGATTGACTGAATCCAGGCGGGTGCGGATAAAATAGCCTGGATATAAAATTAATGCCAGGCGGTGTAGGATATCGATAATCGCCTCCCGATGCGTAATCGGTTCGGCGCTGACATGATCAAAGCATCCACCGATGCTGCATGATGCAACGAGTTCATCAACAATAGCCGGCACTTCATCACGGTAACTTTTCGCCGATTTGATTTCATTTTTACATTTATCGCCGTTTTTTAAACGCTTCATAATCACAAACTCCTTTTTAATGGCGCGCCATCACGAGTTATTCGTCAAAACAAAGATAGCATTCAAAGCCAATAGATTCGGACAGAGATGCACAACTTCTTTTTTTCCCAGATAATGGGCTTCCACTATCCGGATATTTTTTTCCTCACAAAAGTTCTTAAAATCCGTGATGCTTAAAAAGCGCACATTGGGTGTATCAAACCATAGATGGGGCAATGATCCCGTAATGGGTGACTTTCCCCGGAAAAACAGCATGAGCCGCGATTTGATATAGGCGAAGTTGGGAAATCCGACAATGACCTTGTTGCCTATACGCATGGCCTCCTGAATGACCAAATCGACTTTTTTCACTTCCTGCATACTCTGGTTCAGAATTACATAATCAAAGGAATGATCCGGATATTCCCGCAGGCTGTTTTCAATATCGTCTTGAAAAACACTTAAGCCCTTCTTTACACACTCCTGAATGGCTTTATCGTCCAACTCAATTCCCTGCGCCCGGACATGTTTATCCCGGACGAGAGGGTATAAAAGATCTCCTTCGCCACATCCAAGGTCCAGAACGCGCGAATCGGGCTCAATAATCGAATAAATAATGCGGTAATCCAGATGAATATCGTTAGATGCCATAATTTTTCACGACCATATATCCATTAAATGTTTTGTCCAGAAAATGTTTAATCAGTGTTGTCTGTTCCACCACTTCCACCAGAAAGGCATCATGACCGTACGTGGACGTCAACTCGCAATATGTAGCATCAACGTGCCTCCTTTTCAAGGCCCGGACTATCTCCTGCGATTGGTGGGAAGGATAGAGCCAGTCCGACTTAAATGAAATAATCAGAAAGCGGGTGTTGATGGCCTTCCCGTGTGGTATGAGTTTTCCTCCAAACAGATCAAAATAATCTATTGCTTTTGTAATATAGAGATAAGAATTGGCATCGAAGCGCTTCACAAAATTAGCTCCACGATAGCGCAAGTAACCCTCCACTTCAAAATCGGCGTCAAATCCGAAGCTGAACTTATCGTTCTTCAACCGCCGGGAAAATTTCTCTTCCATGGACTGATCGCTCATGAAGGTGATATGCCCGATCATACGGGCAACCGACAATCCCTTCTCGGGCTGGCCATACTCATAGTAATTCCCCTCACGCCAGGCCGGATCAGCCATGATGGACTGCCGGACAACTTCGTTGAAAGCAATCTGCTGAGGAGAATGTTTCAGCGCCGTGGCAATAGGGATGGCTGACCGCACTCGATCAGGGAAAGAGGCCACCCACTGGAGGACTTGCATACCCCCCATGGAAGCACCGGCAACGCACAATAGTTTGTCGATACCTAAAAAATCGATGAGATGCCTCTGGGAATGAACCATATCGGCCACTGTGATGAAGGGGAAATCCAGTGCGTAAGGTTTCCCTGTCGCCGGATTCGGGGAAGACGGACCAGTGGAACCTTTGCAGCCGCCGATGACGTTGGAGCAAATGATAAAGTACCGATTGGTATCAAAGGCCTTGTCCGGTCCGATCATATTATCCCACCAGCCAGTATCATCCTGCCCCTTGTGAACGCCAGCCGCGTGAGCATCGCCGGAAAGGGCATGCAATGCAAGGATCGCATTAGATTTATCCTTGTTCAATTTTCCGTATGTTTCATAAGCAAGAGTTATCGGTCCCAGCGTATCTCCGCTTTCCAGTTTATGTTTCCTGCCCAGTTCAGCAAAGGTGTAATATTGCGTTTCTACAACGCCGACCGAATTGTTCTTATTTTTTTCGTTTTTTGTTTTATTCATAATTACATAACTGTTGAGCTATTACAACAGCGCCTCTTTTTCTCTTATACCATTTCTAAATCAAAGATGATATCGAGGCGGCTAGTTGGAGGCGACGAGGCGTATTATTAATACGTTGAGGAAGCCGACAACGACGCCAACAAAGATAGCGCTTTGATTTAGAATTGGTATTCATTATTTTTGAAACAACCATGTCGACAAATACCTCTCCCCACTGTCCGGCATAATGGCCACTATCGTTTTACCTTCAGTGTCTTTACGCTTTGCCACTTCCAGAGCTGCCCAAAGAGCGGCGCCACTTGATATTCCTACGAGGATGCCTTCTTCCTTGGCGATTCGCCTGGCCATCTCTCCCGCATTTTCATGGGCGACCTGGATAATTTCATCAATCACATCCCTGTTCAACACATCCGGGATAAATCCGGCGCCAATCCCCTGAATCTTATGAGGGCCCGGTTTTCCGCCGGACAGAACTGGAGAATCAGTTGGTTCCACAGCAATCATTTTTACAGACGGGTTCTTCTTTTTTAATACCTCGCCGATACCCGTAATCGTACCGCCCGTACCAATTCCGGCAATAACATAATCAACTTTGCCGTCTGTATCATTCCAAATTTCCTCCGCTGTCGTCCGGCGATGTATTTCGGGATTAGCGGGATTTTTAAATTGTTGGGGAATAAAACTATTTTTATTACTCGCTGCCAGTTCTTCCGCCTTTTCAATAGCCCCTTTCATACCTTTTGCCCCTTCCGTTAGAATCAGTTCGGCTCCCAGAATGCTTAAAAGATGCCGCCGTTCCATACTCATCGTATCGGGCATGGTGAGAATGAGATGATATCCTTTCGCTGCGCAAACAAAGGCAAGGGCAATCCCTGTATTTCCGCTTGTCGGTTCGATGATCACTGTGTCCTTGTTGATAAGTCTCGCTGCTTCCGCCGCCTCAATCATGGCGACACCGATTCTGTCCTTCACACTGGAAAGAGGATTGAAAGATTCTATTTTTACAAGAATCTCCGCGTTCAATCCCTTCTGCATTCTATTGAGACGCACCAGAGGTGTTTTCCCCACCGTCTTAGTAATATCTGCAAATATATTGGCCATAACTTTCTCCTTTCTGCCGCTATACCTTTGTCAATGCCTGTTCGATATCAGCAATAATGTCGTCAATATGTTCGATTCCTATAGACAGGCGAATGAAATCCGGTGTCACACCTGTAGCTAACTGTTCCTCTGCGGAGAGCTGCTGGTGTGTTGTCGTTGCCGGATGGATCGCCAAAGTTTTTGCGTCTCCCACATTCGCCAGATGGGAAATGAGTTCCAGGGATTCGATGAATTTCTTTCCCGCTTCCACGCCGCCCTTGATTCCGAATCCGAGAATCGCTCCCGCGCCTTTCGGCAGATATTTTTTCACCCGCTGTTGTTCCGGACTGGACTTAAGTCCCGGGTAGTTGACCCAACTGACTTTGGGATGTTTCTCCAGATAGCCGGCAACGGCCAAGGCATTTTCAGAATGACGGATCATTCTCAAATGAATTGTTTCCAGTCCCTGCAGAAAAAGGAAAGCATTAAACGGCGAGAGTGCCGGTCCCAAATCACGCAGGAGAGATACACGAGCCTTGGTTATATAAGCAATATTACCCATGGGCTTCAGAGCTTCCACAAAATTGATCCCGTGATAACTCGGATCAGGATCGGCAATCAGTGGAAATTTGCCGTTTGTCCAATCAAATTTCCCCGAGTCAACAATCACACCACCCAGTGATGTCCCGTGCCCACCAATGAATTTGGTAGCCGAGTACACAACAATATCCACCCCGAAATCTATGGGTCGAAGCAGATAAGGCGAAACGGTATTATCTAAAACGAAGGGAATACCGTTTTTATGCGCAACACCGGCAATACCTTCGATATCGGCTACATCAAGTTTTGGATTTCCGATGGACTCCGCGTAAATCGCCTTCGTTTTCGGTGTGATCGCTCCCTGCAAAGCATCGAGGTCGTTCGATTTGACAAAATTGACCGTGATTCCGAGACGGGAAAAAGTGTAATGAAAAAGGTTATAGGTTCCTCCGTAGAGGTTGTCTGCCGAAACTATCTCATCTCCAGCGCGAGCAATATTGAGAAGCGCCAAAGTGATGGCCGACTGGCCGCTGGCAACTGCCAGCGCCCCGACACCGCCATCGAGAAGGGCCATTCTTTTCTCAAAAACGTCTGTCGTTGGATTCATCAGCCGTATATAAATATTGCCGAACTCCTTCAGGCCAAAAAGATTGGCCGCGTGTTCGGTGTCTTTGAATTGGTAGGAGGTTGTCTGATAAATGGGAACCGCGCGCGATCCCGTTGTCGGATCCGCATCCTGGCCGCCATGCAGGGCCAGTGTTTCTATTTTTAATTTTGCATCAATTTTACTCATTATATGTCATCCTTTTAGTTTTATGTTTGTTCTCTATCATGTAAAACTTCTTCTATTGTTCCACCGCCCAGAACACGGTCATTTTCATAAAAAACCACGGACTGGCCGGGTGTGATTGCTTCCTGTTCTTCGGCAAATATTACCCTCAGTCTGCCGTTTACGGCTGTTACTTCGCAGAGCGCCTCTTTTTTCCTGTATCTGATTTTCGCATACACTTGTCCAGGCCATGATTGGACCAGCATATTCATATCTCCGGCTACAAGCCCTTTTGCCATTAAGTCCTTCTTTTCACCAACGACAATACAGTTTTCATCGGGATTGATGGATACAACATACAATGGTGTTGCATGACTGATACCCAGACCTCCGCGCTGACCGATAGTATGAAATATAATTCCCCGATGCCTGCCCAGAATCTTTCCCTGCATATCCACAATCGGACCAGGATTTAATTTCTGCACCCGCTCCAGGAGAAATTCCTGATAGTTTTTTTGTGTTACAAAACATATATCTTGGCTCTCCTGTTTTTCCGCAACAGGCAATGAAGCTTTTTTCGCTATTTCCCGTACCTCATCCTTGGTTAGAGGAGCCAGGGGAAACAGTACATTCCTCAATCCCTCATAAGGCATGGGGTAGAGAAAATATGTCTGATCTTTCTTTCTGTCCTTCGCCCTCTTCAGGCAATAACCATCTTCGTTTCTTTCGATGGCCGCGTAATGACCCGTCGCCAGGAAATCAAAGCCGATCACCTTTGCTTTTTCCAGAAGACTTCCAAATTTCAGGTAGCGATTACATTCGACGCAGGGATTGGGTGTCCTGCCTTTTTTATATTCGCTGATAAATTTTGCAATGACTTTATCTTCAAGCTCACTTGCGTAATCAAAAACATAGTGAGGAATTTTAAGCCGGTCACATACTCTTTTTGCATCATCGATTGCGGCAGCGCCGCAACATCTCGCGCTGTCTTCTTCTGCTGCAATACCAAGGCACATGGTTACGCCGGAAACATTATATCCTTCATCTGTAAGCAACATGGCCGCGACAGATGAATCGACGCCGCCGCTCATGGCTACCATAACTTTTTTACTCATATGTTTCCTTTAAAATGCTCGATCATTTTATCACTATATTCCATTTATTTAACCTATTATTTTTTTCTCAGGAATGGGTGATCTTTTTAGATATTAAGCATCATTGCATTGCCTACTTTCTCCTGATTCATTTTTACCAGCATATCCAGGGTGATCGAACTTAAGGTCTCGGAAATTTTTCCGCCGATAATCGCCCAGATGTCATGGCTCGCGCAGATTGGCACCCTCGGACAGGTAGAAGGATTTTTGACACAGTCAACAAGAGAACAATCTCCTTCTAAAACATCCACAATCTCCTTCATGGTGATCTGTGAAGGATCTTTGGCCAGACTATATCCTCCATGCGCTCCCCGGATGGAGTTCACCAGGCCAATCCTCCGCAAGGGTATGATGATCAAACTCAAGTATTTCTCGGAAATATTCTCTCCTTTGGCAATATTTTTAAGAAATACAGGGCTTTGTCCATAATTAAGAGCCAGCGCAGCCATCAGTCTGACCCCGTATCGAGTTCTTGTGGAAAGTTTCATATCAATCCCCTGATTTAATCACTATCATTACTATCGATTTGATAGTAATTAAAATATTAGAGAAGAATTGTCAAGAAAAAATATGAATGAGGGAATTGTTTTAACAATGTTGGGAATGGATTCATTTTGCAAGTCATTAGGGGTAGAAATATCATACATTCCAGTGAGCTTTAGAATTAGTTTCCAAAACTTGCTTTGTATCTCCACCTGCTATTTGCATTCGAATTTATTCTTTATCTGTGCTAAATGATTATTCAAGTAATTAATTTTTAAAAAGGCGAGATCGTATTAATAATCTTGAAAAGCAGGTAAAGAAAAATTATAAAAACAAACTTAACGACATTTAAAGAATTAGGCATCGATAAAAGAATCCTCAGCGCAATATCGGAAATGGGTTTTGAAATACCTATGCCTGTTCAGCAAGAGGTAATACCTTTTCTCTTGCAGGACACAAGGGATTTAGTTGCTCTGGCTCACACGGGAACAGGTAAAACAGCCGCATATGGCATACCCATTATTCAGCAAATCGATCCATCATCATCAAAGACGCAGGCGCTGGTTCTGGCGCCCACCAGAGAGCTTTGTTTGCAGATAACTGATGATCTGACTCACCTTGCCCAACACATCGACAATCTCAATATTGTGGCGATTTACGGCGGCGCAAATATTTTCACTCAAATAAAACAGATAGGCGCGGGAGCGCAGATTGTCGTGGCAACGCCGGGCCGTATGCTCGATATGCTCAAACGGAAAAAAGTAAATGTATCCACCATCAGCTGGTTGGTGCTGGATGAAGCCGACGAAATGCTGGATATGGGCTTCAAAGACGATTTGAATGCCATATTATCCGGCACTCCCGATCAGAAAAGAGTTTTGTTGTTTTCAGCAACGATGCCCCGGGAAATTGAAGCAATTGCCAGAAGCTATATGAAAAAACCCAAAGAAATAACGGTGGGTTCCAAAAACATGGGCGCGGAAAATATTCAGCATCAATATTATGTCGTGCATGCCAAAGACAGGTATGCAACACTCAAAAGAATTGCCGATTATTATCCCGATATCTATGCGATTATTTTTTGCCGGACAAAAATTGAAACTCAGGACGTTGCCGATTCACTGATAAAAGACGGCTATAATGCGGATGCATTGCATGGCGATCTTTCCCAGGCGCAAAGAGACAGCGTCATGAACCGCTTTAGAACCAGAAACCTGCAAATGCTGGTGGCGACTGATGTTGCGGCCCGGGGGATCGATGTTACAAATTTAACTCATATTATCAATTACAATCTGCCGGACGATATTGAAAACTACACCCACCGCAGCGGTCGGACAGGCCGGGCTGGTAAATCCGGCATCTCCATTGTCATTATAAATTTAAAAGAAGCTTTCCGCATTAAACAAATTGAAAAACAAATCGGAAAAAAATTTGAGCAGATTAAAATACCCACCGGCAATGACGTTTGTGAAAAGCAACTTTTGCATTTAATCGAAAAAGTAAAGAACACTGAGATCCAGCATAAAGAAATCGGCGTCTTTCTGCCCGCGGTTTATGAACAATTGAAGGGAATCAGCAAGGAGGAAATAATTCAAAAGTTTGTATCGGCGGAGTTTAACCGTTTTTTAAGTTATTATCGCAATGCCGCCGATATAAATGTGGAAATGAGAAAAGAAAACGACAGAAACACTTCCAGCTCCAGAGCCGGGTCCGGCGCCACTTCCGGTTCTGTTCGCTTATTCATTAATCTGGGGCAGATGGAAAAATTTAATGATCGCCGGCTTACAGCTTACCTTTTTGATACAGCCAATATCCCTAACCTGCGTATTTCCCATGTTGAGGTGACGCGAAGTTGTTCTTTTTTCGAGACGGATTTTCAACAGGCTGATTTTCTGATGGCAAAATTTAAGAAAGAAAAATTCCAGGGCCGCCATGTCCAGATTGGATATGCCGACAAAGGCAAGAGGAATAAAGGTAAAGAAAGGAGTAACCGGGACTATTCCAAAGCCACAAACGCTTTTTTCGCGATTAAAAGGAAGCGGCGCTAAAGTTTCGATCAGTAAATCCTTAGGATATTGAAGAAGGTTTTTGTTTGTTAAAATAATTATGACTGCAAAATATAGTATATGGGAGTTTCACGAATAAATATTTATTTTAAATAAAACATTGGTGTAAATAATTAAGCGATAAATCAATAGCGTTGTTAAAAAAAACAGCAAAATTATGTATATTAATTGATGGTGTAAGAATTATGATTCGTTACGAAACAGAAATATCAGGCATTGACTGGAATAAAGCTGCCGAAGGGTTCAGTCGCGCACCGCTTGGAGAATGCGAGTCTGAAAAACTGGCTCGTGCTTTTCAGAACAGTTATGCCCATATTTTCGTTTATGAAGATGAGAGGTTGATTGGACTGGGTAGAGCCCTTTGCGATGGCGAGTATCAAGCTGGAATCTACGATGTATTACTACTTCCCGAGTATCATGGGACAGGTATCGGCAAGGGAATAGTGCAACAACTCTGTAAACAACTACCCATGCCAAACATTATTCTTTATGATGTTCCAGGTCGCGAGGAATTCTATCGGAAGTGTGGCTTCACTAAAATGCCTACAGCAATGGCTGTCTTGCATCCACGTTTAAGCGATTCTAAGCACGGATATTTAGAAGTATGAATGCTCTCAAAAATAGAATGCACCGAACTGGTTTCATCCGCCGTTCGCCACATCTGATTGTCAAACTTTGAAAGATAAAAAAGGGAGGAATATCCATGAAGCAATTTGTTATCACTCCGGCGGCGGGGAAACGTCTAATCGGAAAAGCGAGACAAATAAATCCACTGGACGCTTGTTCCTTGTGCTGGTAATCGTTTCGTTAGGAGAAAGAATCAACAGTGACTTCGCCACGTTTACATGAAAGCATCCGTGCTATCGCAGTCTTTGAGGCGGTCAAAGGAGCCTTAGTGCTGGCTGCAGGTTTTGGACTGCTCCAGCTCTTGCATAAGGATGCTCACAGGATAGCCTGCGAGTTTATTTCACGTTTACACTTAAGTCCTGTACAAAAGTATCCGAAGATATTTATCGATTTAGCAGACAATATAACGGACAGCAGGTTATGGTTCTTTGCGGGCCTGGCTCTGATCTACTCAGCCTTTCGTTTTGTTGAGGGTTATGGTTTATGGAAGGAGAAAGTCTGGGGAGAATGGCTGGCTGTAATAAGTGGAACGATTTATCTTCCCATTGAAATTTATGAAGTATGCGTCAAGGTCTCGTTCGTAAGGGTATTTGCGCTGGTTGCTAACATAGTCGTGGTTGGTGTGATCGCATACGTGTTGATTCAGAAGAAGCAACCACAGAACAAAAGCTCTTAGGAAGGCGGTGGAGGGAACGCTGTAACGTTCGCCGCATCTGATTTTCAGAATACGAAAAATAAAAAGGGAGAAATATCCATGAAGCAATTTGTTATCACCCCGGCGGCAGGGAAACGTTTAATTGGAAAAGCAATTACTAGACATGCCGCAGTGGCAGCAGCTATTAAAAAAGGAACTATTGTTGTTGTGGCCGGGACAACCAACGGTTTTGTGGCCGAGGAAATGCTTTTGGCGTTGGGTCAGGCAAAGGAATTCAGGCGAAACCGTTTTTACCGTGGAATTATTCTTCCCCCAGCCCGTCCGACAACTTCTACAGGAAGACTCTCTGACGAGGGGAAATTTCCTGGTGACGTGGTAATCAGGGATGGAGTTTTTCAGAGGGGCAAAACTATATTTGATGTAATCGACGATCTGCGCGAGGGAGACGTAATCCTTAAGGGAGCCAACGCTGTTGATTTAATACATCGACGGGCGGCAATTCTGATTGGCGATCCGAAAGCGGGAACCATTGGCGTTGCTCTGCAAGCAGTGGTCGGCAGGCGTGTCCGATTGATTCTGCCGGTTGGACTGGAAAAGCGCGTTTACGGAAATCTGGATGAACTGGCGGCAACAATGAACGAACCGGGAACACGGGAGCCCCGGCTTTTCCCCGTACCGGGAGAAATTTTTACCGAGCTTGACGCAATCGCATTGCTTACCGGCGCCTCAGCCCAATTGGTCGCAGCAGGCGGTGTGTGCGGGGCGGAAGGAAGTGTATGGCTGGCCGTAAGCGGCAAACCAGCGCAGGAAAAAGCTGCGGAAGTTCTTATAAAATCTGTCGTCAATGAACCGGCATTTAGCTTCTAACAAGGATGAAACAAAATGAAAGGGTCATTAAAACAAACAATGGTGCTGGCCATACTTAACAGGCACGTCCTGGTACTGTTCAACGTTATCCTATGCGCAATAATCGTTTCGATCATTGTGGAATTTATTACCCTGGTCATAACACCTGAAAACGACATTAAAGAAATGGTTGAAATGTGCAATGGCATCGCAATCATTCTGTATGGATACGGGGTAGCGCTTGAATCCAGGGCACCCCTTATGAGGCACCTCAAACTATATCCGGATTTTGCCACCCCGCTCCAGACCGGGGTCGACACACTGTGCCATAAATACGGCATCTTTATATTGTTGCTGGCCCTTGCCCAGCAAGTACTGGTGCATATTGTAACCATACCGGACCGCGTATTTAATACGACTGGCAAGGAATCCTACATTTTTTCAATCTGTATAACCATGCTGATATTTGTTTCTATCCTTCTCATACGCCTGACGGTAATGGCGGTACTTCCTGCCCGATTGATTGCGGCGTATGGTAAAGAACAAACCGGGACGTGGACCATTGAAAAGCACCATGGTGAACAAATGGTTAATTCATGAAAGATAATCAAATCAACATCGTCATCAAAATTTTAAAAAAAGAACTGGAAGTGGGAACAATGCCGATTGTTTCTCATCTGGCAGAGGATCAGCGCGACCCTTTTGTCATTTTTATTTCCACACTGCTTAGCCTACGCACAAAAGATGAAGTTACCGCGGTGGCCACCGAAAGACTCTTTGAGTTTGCTTCCACTCCGGAAGAGATGCTGAAAGTTCCTTTAGATAAAATCGCCAAGATAATTTATCCGGTGGGTTTTTACCGCGTAAAGGCGCGCACCATTCATCATGTCTGCCGGGAACTAATCAAACGTTTTGTCTCCAGAGTGCCGGATGATATTGACGATTTACTGAGCATCAAAGGTGTTGGCCGCAAAACCGCCAACCTTGTTGTCTCGCTTGCTTATGGCAAAGATGCCATTTGTGTCGATACCCATGTGCACAGGATTTCCAACCGGCTGGGCTATGTTAAAACAAAAACTCCCGATGAAACAGAATTTGCCCTGCGGGACAAACTGCCGCGCCGCTACTGGATTATTTATAACACCATCCTGGTTGCTTTCGGCCGGCAAACATGTAAACCCGTTTCTCCCCTTTGCAGTCAGTGCCCGGTAAATAAGTATTGTGATCGAGTTGGTGTTACTTTGAGCCGCTAATTCTAATTTGATTTATATCATCTCGATTTCTTTGGCTAACTTTGTTGGTTGCGTCATCGGCTTTCTCAGCGTATGTATAACGCGTGACCTTTAGGTTATACGCTTCCGGCACATTCTCCTTACCGCCTCGTTATCCTTTGACCGAGTGCGCAACCAAAGGGCGCGCAATAAAAATAAACCTTTTTACCCTAGCGGAAAGTGACGCCAAATAAGCGGCAGCTTCAAAGCGAAATGGTATTAAAAGCCTTCACTTGATAAAATTACGACAAAAAGAAAAAAGTTGACTAGCTTATGTCGTTTTGGTATTGTCCAGCCGTTTCAAAAATAAATTTTAGACGAGAGAAATTTTTATGTATGCATTATTGATTATTTTACATATTTTAGCTTGCTTTGTTTTGATTCTAATTGTGCTCCTACAGGCAGGTAAGGGTGCCGATATGGGCGCTGCCTTCGGCGGTTCCAGCCAAACGGTCTTTGGCTCCTCAGGAGCCGGTACTTTTTTGGGAAAGATGACCGCGGGAGTAGCTATACTTTTTATGCTTACATCTCTGCTACTTACCTATACGGCAAGCCACAGAAGTTCTTCGTTAATGGATCGGTCTAAACTCCCCGTTACAAGACAGACACTTCCGGTAACGAAACCAGATGCAGCAAAACTGCCAGCAATACCTCCCGCAGCACCGGTAAATAAGTAAATAAAGTTCTTTTCATAGTAGTGGAGCCACCTCCGACAGGAGCTGGAGGCACCCTATAATAATGAGACTCGTTGAAAACGAACGAAGTGAGGTTTGAAGCGTTAGTCGAATTATCCCGCATAAGCAGAGAATAATTCGACCTCCCGCGAGTTACCGCGAATTCCTCTCCTAACTGGAGCCGGGGAATTTAAAATCGCGGGATTGACAACCATATGACCGGATATGATAAAAGTATAGGCAAATATTGGAAAAACAGCCGTGTGGGGTTAAACGTTAAAGTTATTTTTGATGCCGAAGTGGTGGAATTGGTAGACACGCTATCTTGAGGGGGTAGTGGCAACAAACCGTGCGGGTTCAAATCCCGCCTTCGGCACCATTATATATTCGTCAAATTCGATTTTTATCGAATAAAATTATTTAACCTATCTTGAACTTTCTTTAACCTTCCGACTTTAGTGCCCTAAACTGGATTTGAAGTATATAGGGTTTATTAAATCACTGATTTTTTATTCAGACAGACTTCGAGTGCGAAATATATTTTCAAAAAACCGTAAAATCGTCGGATTATTTTACAAAAGTTAACTTCTTTTATAACTATTTATAATAATTATATAAAAATGGAAATAATACCGTATTTGCATATCAGTTTATAAAAATTATGTCGAAATATTTTACATATCACATGCACATCGAAAACGACCGGTTAAAATAAATATAAAAATTTCAACTGTTTACATTGGTGGCACAAATATTGCTCTTTTTAAGAGTGCGGTCACTGGCGAATCCTGATTGTTTTATGGTCAGCAGTACCCGCAATGATATTGCGAGATGAAGATTTGAAAATTACCGAAACAAGTAATAATGAGCGAGTGAGTGCTCTTAAATTTCAGTAAGAAGGAGATAAATACTATGTTTAAAAAGTTCTATTTTTTGTTTCTAGCAATTGTTGCATCCATCAGTTTAGGTGTCGTAGCCGCAAATGCTGCACCGGTTACTTTCTTTAACAGCTTGGGTTCTACCTATACAGGAACGTATGATATGTACGGCTCGGCTGTAGCTAATGGTACTTGGCCTAATGCATATGCAGGTGGTTTCACGGCCTTAAGCAGCGGGAGTGTCACAGATATTGATCTCGAAATAACAAGTCGCTTCGCTGCAGGCGCAGGCTATTCGGGTGATTTTACCGTTGGTGTATACTCGAATTTGGCTAATCCCCCCCTCTTCTCCTCCGAGCAAACGGCAAGTGCCGTCTATACCTACCCCGTTCCGGCGGGGTATAATCCTTTAACCGACCTCCAGTCCATCAGCGTATCCGGTCTGAACCTTACGGCCGGACAGTCGTATTTCGTCGTTGTAACTGCCTCCGAGTCGAATAGCGACATCGATTGGTTTGCAAGCTCAAGCACCATAGGCACAACCGAACAGTTATTAGGCGGCGGCGCGTGGTCTCTGTATTCGACTGAAGCTGACGAACCTGCCTTCAAAATCATCGGCGAAACACTTCCACCTCCACCTCCACCCTCCGTTCCCGAACCCACCACCATGCTGCTTCTTGGTTTTGGTCTTGTGGGATTGGCAGGAGTGAGGAGAAAGTTTAAGAAGTAACGAAACACAGAAACGATTTAAATGCTGAAAGGCAGGATCAGAAATGGTCCTGCCTTTTTTATTGGGTACTTCAAGTCGTAATCATCGATATAATCTCATTGCATAAATTGAGGACTTGTAAGTGTAATCAACATCACAATGCTTGCTTGCTTTCCATCAATCTAAGGTGTAACGCTACTTCATTGCTTCTTTAAATGCCCTTGCTGGCTTAAACCTTTGCATAAATTTAGTAGCTATTTTTATTGCTTCTCCAGTCTTTGGATTTCTTCCTATTCTTGCTTTTCGTTTGACAATACTAAAAGTACCAAAGCCAGAAATAAAAATTTTATCTCTCTTTTTTAAAGTCCTTTTTATAACACAGAGGAAAATCTCGATTGCCATTGCTGCTTGTTTCTTTGTTCACCATTAACACATTCTTTATGCCATTTCATTTTATTATAGTAATCATTTCATTTGCTAGATTTTTAACAGCACTCTCTGCCACTTCCCCTATCAAAACAATTTCAAGAAGTCCTTCATTAACGGATGCCGAGATTTGATATTCTGCTTTCTTTTCCATTTATGCACTCCCTCGTATTATCCAACAATTTATATAAGAGGTTCGCTTTTCTCGATGAGTTAAATACCATAATAGCACTATACATTTTTCTAAAAAGATAAAATTTTATTATATCATTGATTACTGGTTGAAGTCTTGCATGTTTGTTGAGTTTGGAATTTTATTTCTTACAGGAAGGAAGAAATAAAAGTACGATTCCCGAACCGTCAGAATTATTGACTTCACTAAGTTTCAGTATTGGGCAGTTGTCAGAATTGATGATTACGGATTGAACTGTTCATGACGCTATGACTCAGAACAAACTCTGTCTTTCCCGTTTTTCTTTGCCTGATACATAAGCTGGTCAACCCGGTTAACAAAATCCTTCATGTCTTCCTGCAACTTAAATTGCGCAGCCCCGATGCTCACCGTCATATGGACATCTTTACCTGCCTTAGGGGAAAAACTCTCTTTCTTGAGTTCTACTCTAATTCTTTCCGCTATAACAGTGCTATCTGCGCATGTTGTCATGAGCAGGAGGATGGTGAATTCTTCGCCACCATAACGATAAACTAAATCCGTCTTACGTATGCATCTTTTAAGCACCTGGCCAAGTCGCCGTAAGACCTGGTCTCCCTCAACATGACCATAGGTGTCGTTGAATGCCTTGAAATTGTCAAGATCAAGCAGAAAGAGGGTTAAAGGTTGTCCATAGCGGTTCGACCGATCTAATTCGATTTGAAGCTGAAAGTAAAAATGTCGGGAATTATAGAGCTGGGTAAGCTCATCAATAATACTAAGTTCGCGGAATCTTTTTTCACTGTCCCTTAGTGCCTCTTCCATCTGCTTGCGCTTGGTGATGTCGCGTCCAATAGTTGATGCGCCAATGACCTTGCCTTCAGAGTTCAGGATGGGCGAAATCTTAAGCGATATTTGAATTTCCCGACCATCTTTTCTACGACGGACTGTTTCGTAGTGCTCGATGTTTTCGCCTGATTTAATCCTATCAAGAATCGCTGGCACCTCGTCTCTATTTCCCGACGGAATCAGGAGTGATATAGATTTGCCAATTACTTCGCTTTCGGTAAACCCATAGAGCTTTTCTGCCCCTCTATTCCAACTCGTGATAATTCCATCCATGTCTTCCGCGATGATAGCATCTTCGGATGACTGAACGATAGCGGCAAGTTGATTCACCTTTTCTTCCGCCCGCTTGCGCTCGGTTATATCATTCAGAAAATTCAAGGTAGCGGGTCTTTCCTTCCATTGAATAACAGCCGCATTAAGTTCACACCATATTACAGTTCCATTTTGGGCAATGACCCTGAAAGGATAAACAGGGGGAACTTCTTCACCTTTTATTCTTTTTATATGATGATCAACGACCATATTAAGATCGTCGGGATGGATAAAGTCTGTGAAATATTTTGATGTTAATATCTCTTTGGAATATCCAATCATGCCGATAACAGCATGATTGACAAAGACCAACTTCACATCCTGCGTAATGATGATTGCTTCTCTTGCATTCTCTACAACCAGACGATATTTTTCTTCGCTCTGCTTCAGCACTTCCTCTGCCCGTTTGTCCGTTGTTTTTGCTTTTTCTAGCTTCTTGATTTTCTTGGTTAGAACAGATATTTCTTTGAGCAGTTCCGCATTTGTCTTGGCTTGGTCGTTCATCTGGTATCCCTTCTGTCATGATAAACGGTAATGGCCGTAAACAAAAATAGTTGATATTTATTGCGAGGCTTATTTACTAATGTGAAAGTTACCGGATACCCATTGATAAGTCAAATGGAATATAGTTTGCCAGATGTTGCTTACCATTCAAGTCATGTATTTTCATCGAGATTGACAATTTATTTACTATAGTCAATAAGGATTACCATTTGAAAGAAAGTATGTCCGGAAAAAATCTTCAATGCTCACTAACAGGAAGCTATACGAACTAT
>PLGI01000109.1 GCA_003139775.1 Syntrophaceae bacterium
TGATCAATTCAATAGAATCGCTACTTAAACATATGCTCTGAAAGCGTTACAGAATATAGTACGTATCATCTGTTCCTTTCGTCTATATCTCGGACTTCCAATAGCCATGGATACTACAATTCTCAACGATAGTAATTTTACCTCCCGCTTCTTTCAAATGGAAACATGCTGCCGGATATACACTTAATGGCGTAAGCTCCGTTCGAGCAATAAATTTATCATTCTGATAAGCGTCTATGAAACGAATGTAGTGCTTTTCTTCCATAGGGTGCATTACTTTGCCAATTCTTACAACCACGTCCATGCAACTGGATTCCGGGATAAGGCTACAACTCTCATCATTAACAGCGATAGAAGGAACGTGTTTAATCTCAGCTTCAGGGCTCTTTTTAATGGATTCTTTAAAAATTGCATCATTTTGTAAAAATTTATCTTTTTCCGCACCACAGACCGGACATTTGTCTTGTAGATTGTTGAATGCAATATGCCCGCAAACCTGGCAAATATAAATTTTCATAAGCACCTCCCTGTATTTCTTTATTTTTTATTTTATTTCGCGAAATTTTATAAGTCTAATAGATAACTCTCTGTGTGATTCACTTAAATCTTTTCCTTCATGTAAACTGTTCTGACAGGAAAGCGATCTTGGGCGTTCATTCTTTCACTTTCTCCACCTCGAAAAAGATTTCCGGCGCGCCGATTACTTCGGCTCTTTCCAATGCGCTCTTTATAAATTTCGATTCGAAAAAAGTTCGAGCCTTCGCCATGTCCTCCCACTCAAAAAGAATAGCTACATTGTCAGGCTTTTGTTCATCGCGGAATATTCGTCCTCCTTTCGATCCCGACTCTTTTCTCACTTTTGCGTACTCATCAAACACCTCTTTCCATTGGGCATAATCCTTGACTTTATGATGAACTATTACATGAACCATGATATTTTCTCCTTTCGTTTATGTTTTTTCATTTTTAGGGTAGCCCGCAATCGGCTATTCGGTGGCACCCCGATTACCTGCAAACAGGTTGCTGCGCACTATTTTTGGTAAATACTATCTGCCAGAGCTGCATTTGACGCGCCCGGAATGCTCCGGCACAGGAAAGCAGATAGTATTCAAACATCCGCCGGAACTTTTCATCGTATTTGTTTTTTAGCCCAAACCAAGCCTTGTTGAGATTTTTATGCCAGGCAAGCACAGTTTTTTCATAATGTTGACCAAGATTGTGCCAGTCTTCCATCACAAACAGGCCTTCAACAGCATTGCCTATTTGGGCAATGCTGGGCAATTTGCCGTTGGGAAATATATATTTGTGAAACCAGGGATCGCAGGCAACTTCGGTTTCATTAGATCCGATAGTTTGCAGAAGAAAGACGCCGTCATTTTTTAAACAGTTATGAACAGCCTTCATGAATGTTTTATAATTTCTTGGTCCGACATGCTCAAACATTCCGATAGATACGATTTTGTCAAATGACCCGTTAAGATCACGATAATCTACCTGTTTTACTTCTACCGGCAGACTTTTACAAAATTCCCGAGCATAATTGATTTGCTCTTCGGCGATATTGATCGCTGTTACCCGGCAATTATAATGTTCAGCTATGTACTTGGCCAGACCACCCCATCCGCAACCTATATCCAGAACACTATCATCGCGGCTGATGTTCAGTTTCCGGCAAATCAGGTCAATTTTCCGGAGTTGTGCCTCATTCAGATCATCCGTTTTATCAAAGTAGGCGCAACTATACTGGACGTAAGGATCAAGCATTGCTTCAAATAGTTTGTTATCCAGGTTATAATGTTGTTCGGCTACCATATGGGAGCGCAGTCTTGATTGCAGATTAAAAATTAATGCCGGTAAGTTCATCAGACGTAAGAGTTGGCCGCCTTTAATTTTTGCATCCAATCGGGCCTTCAGTATCCGGCAAATAAATTCATCTAACTGCGGACAGTCCCACCATCCTTCCATGTAGGCCTCACCCAGTCCCAAATTCTTGTTGCGCAGGGCCTGCATAAAGGTTCGGTCGTCGTTGACCTTCATATCCCAGGGATTACTACCATTAATGTTAATTCCGATACCGGCAAGCATATCTTCCATTATGGCAGAGTATTTGGGCATAATTCACCTCCCCTAAATGATCGCGAAAAATCATGTTCATATAAAAAATTAACGGCATATATTTTGCGAACTACTCAACGTCACCAATACAATTACAGTTCTCTGGCGAGTTGATTGGCGCCCCATATCGCATCCATAATATTATGCACTTTACGGGAATCGCCTGTGTTGTAAACAATCTTCTTGGAATCTTTCATGCTGTCATAGAGATCTTTTTGGGAATGATAACCCACGGCAACCATGACCGTATCCGCCTTAATTTCTTTTTCGCCCTGTGGAGTTTTTACCGTGACGGAAGTATCGTTTACCGCTTTTACGGTGGAACTGCGGAATACATCGATCTTGTTAAAAACCAGCAGATCTTTGAGCATATCGTAATTTGCAAAACACATGTCCGCTCCGCCGCCAAGTATCTCCGGCAACGCCTCCACAATGGTCACATTCTTGCCTTGCTGACGCAGCCACAAGGCTGTTTCGCAACCGATCAATCCGCCACCCACAACAACAACGTCCTTCCCGGCTTTCTTTTTGCCATTGAGAAGTTCAATTGCCGTGTAAACGTGGTTTTTGCCGCCTAAGTCCAATTTTACCGGCGTGGAACCCGTGGCAAAAACAACGACATCCGCTTTTGATTTTTCGATCATTTCACGATCGACTGTGCATTTGAGTTTGATATGTACGGACAGCTTTTTAAGTTGCAAAGCGTACCACTTCAGAAGGGCGCGGTCGTCCTTCTTGAAATCCGGCACAGAACCGGGGATAATGTTGCCGCCGAGTTTATCGCTCTTTTCCATAAGAGTGACCTTATGCCCGCGAATGGCGCAGACCCGTGCCGTTTCCATTCCGGCAAGACCACCGCCGATAATCAATACTTTCTTCTTAGCGATAGCTTCCGTAATCGCGAAAGATTTTTCCCTGCCGCAAGCCGGATTGACCGCGCAAGAAAGCGGCAAACCCTGGGCGAGCCTGCCCAGGCACCCCTGATGACAGGAAAGGCAAGGCCGGATATCCTCCAGCTTTTCGGTCCTGATTTTTTCCGGCAGATAAGGATCTGCCAACAGAGGTCTGCCGTAGCCGATGATATCGCAGCAAACACCGAGGGCCTCGCAAGCCATTTCCGGGTTGTCCATTCTGCCCGCAAGGATGATTGGAACACTTACATTTTGCTTTAAGATTTTACCGAACTCTCGGTACATGCCTTTTTCGAAATACATGGGCGGATGATTCCAGTACCATGAATCATACGTACCGGCATCTACGTTTAACATGTTGTAACCGGCATCAACCAAAATTTTGGCGGCTTCAATGCCCTCGGCAATATCCTTACCCAGTTCCACAAAATTTTCACCTGGCAATGCGCCATGGCGAATTGCTTTAACAAAACTTTTCAAGCTGTACCGCAGAGATACAGGAAAGTCCTGCCCGCAGGCGGCCTTAATGCCCTTAACAATATCTATGCTCAGTTTAAGGCGGCCCCGCAAATCGCCACCGTATTCGTCGGTTCTCTTATTATATAGAGCGATAGCGAACTGGTCCAATAGATAACCCTCGTGAACGGCATGGATCTCGACACCGTCAAACTTGGATTCCTTGGCAACAACAGCGCAGGTTATAAAAGACGCAATCAATTCCTTGATTTGATCAATAGTCATCGCCTTGTGGTGAATGGAGGGATCCCATCTGTTTTCCTGGTCAGAAGGAGCAATGGCGTTTTTCATTAGATGTGGAATCGCCGTTCTGCCGAAGCCTCCAGTAAGCTGCAGAAAAATTCTGGAATCATATGCATGAATTCTTTCATTCATCGGAGCGCATGATTTCATAAACATCAGAGGGCTGGATGCTGCGCAAGGCATGAGCAGGGCCGGCATTTCGTTATAATTGACGTTTGTTATGCCGGTAATAATCAATCCGGTTCCGCCTTTAGCACGTTCAACATAATATTCCTGGGCGTTTTCGGTGAAGCCACCGCAGGGATCGGCCATTGCAATCATCCCCAGGGGCGCCATGGAGATACGATTTTTAATGGTTAACTTGCCCACCGTAAGGGGCTCAAAGAGTTTTTGATATTTACCTCTGGACGTTTTCGTTACTACTTTTTTTTTCATTTTATTTCTCCTTTTTTGCCAGTTTAAGATAAGCTTTAGGAAAGATAAAATCCCCTTCAGCTCGAGCCGGTCAAAGACTTGGTTAATAGCATCCTCCAACAATTCATGAATGACACTACAAACCTCTTTACCCTACAGAAACTCCAAGGATTTTACCGATTACAGCGGTCACAGCCATCGCAAGAGCGCCTCCAAGGGTGACTCGCAACGATGCACGGCCTAGCGGCGCGCCGCCGAGATAACCGCCAAATGCACCAAGAACCGCGAGACACACCAACGAGATCGCTGCGACCACGAGGATACGCAAAGCCGCCGGCGCTATGAGAACAGCCACAATCGGAACGAGGGCGAAGGATGCAAAGCTCGCGGCTGATATCCATGCAGCTTGCATAGGACGCGAGAGGGATGTTTGGTCGATCCTAAGCTCATCCAGCATGTGTGCACCAAGCCGATCATGCGCGCTGAGTTGCTCCGCGACTTTCATTGCGAGATCATCATCGAGGCCTCGCTTTACATAGATCCTTGTAAGCTCCTGTAGTTCAGCTTGCGGCTGCCCGGTAAGCTCTCGCTTTTCACGCTCGACGTCCGCCCGTTCCGCGTCGCGTTGCGAGCTAACCGAAACATATTCGCCCACAGCCATCGACATCGATCCTGCGACCAGACCCGCCACACCAGCGATCAGGATGGTTCCCTTTGGCGCGGAGGATGCCGCGACACCAATCATGAGGCTCGCGGTCGATACGATTGCGTCGTCCGACCCGAGCACGGCGGCACGCAACCAGCCTGTTCGCCCGCTTCGGTGCATTTCCCCTTGCTCCGTATGAATGGCAGGTTTCGTATTCATATACCACCGCGCTTGGGCACATGTTTGGCGAACTCGCGACCGAAGCCGCTCGAGCATCTAGTTATAAACCAGGCGGGATTTGGGATTATCGCCGCTTCGTTGGTATTTGTTGTCATACTCGTATCTCCATTAATGAATTATTGATTTTTATTCCTTGCAACAGTTTAGTGCTGTTTCCAATATCTGGGCGTAGTGTTCGTGGTATGCATTGATATGGGGCGGCAGCGTGGTTTCTTTCAGGAGTGTTTTTAGTGTTTGGCCTTTTTCTTTCACGGTGTCCCACATCCAATGCTTGAACATCGTGATCACTTCTTCGCCCATATAGCATTTATTGTTGTAGCATGCGAAGGGTACTTCCAGTTCTCTTTTGGGGTCGATGCATTTCTTGTATAGGTCTTCCATTTCTCTATGATTTTGCTCGTTCAAGGAAACTTCCTTCTTTTTTATGTTGAATATTGTGTATAGACCGTTTTTACTTAGAAATAATTCTAAGTTTTTGCAGTGTTCACATTCTATGTCATAGAATAGGGTGATTTCCTTTTGATCGTATTCCGGTTGTATATTGTTTGGTTCAATGGGTTTGATGTCTGTTATTTTATCTCTCAGTTTGAGGTTTATCTCCCAAAATATCATGTAAAGCCTGTAGGATTGCTCGAACAGTCCTTTCGCTTTCTCGTCTTCTCCTTTGGTTAAAGCTTTGGTCCCTACTTCCATGAGTCGCATTGACGCTGCAAGCAGGTGTTTGCTTATGCACCAGATCTCGCCCTCATAGTCCTTGATTATTTCTTTAAGGAGGGTTTTTCTAATCTCCCGAATCTCGTTTAGCAGGGCATAATATTTGTCTTTGTTTGTCTTGTTCGCTGTAAAGAATAAATGCTCCTCGATGCTGATGAGGTTCATAATGCCGATGCTCAAGTCTTCATCAGAAGATAGATCCACGCCGCCTTCTTTGATGACATTTTTTACTTTCTCTAAAAAATTCTTTACTTCCTTGTCTGTGCTTGCCATAGAAAATGATCCCTAAATTGATAATGACTTCAGTTTCGTTAGAATATTATGCCTTCCATAGCTGTTTACTTTTTCAGCTTGGTAAATTTCGAACCTTCTATTGTGGCCCCGGCTATAAGCCCTTTCTGTCCAAAGACAAACCCGGCAACAGGTTGCATGAATTTTGGTGCGTGGGTAGTTTAAGGACTCACAGAAATGACCTGCCTATTACTACACCTTCAGGCGTTTTATCAAATCCTTCATTATGACTGCTCTTTCTTCCAGTGCATGGAGGAACTTCTTGCTGTCCGTATCCGCCATTTCTCTTTCCAGATCAGGTAAATATCTTTCGAGAATCCGCAGTAGATCTTCTTCTTCCTTAGGTGTTAGATTGATTTTTGACATGGCTGTTTCTCCTTTTTTATGATTTTTTTATAACATTAACAATGTAACAGCAAGTAACCTGCCAACATCTGAAGGATAGCCAAAATATTTAATTCATCCTTTCAGAACAAGAAATTAGATGAATAGGAGAGAATATTAGAAAAGCATGAAATGACTCGTTTGACCTCAGTATTTGGCGGACCCTCAGCATATTGAGGGGGACTTTGCCGGGATATGGATAGTGAGACAAGCTAAAAACGAACGAAGTGAAGTTTGAAGCGCAAGTCGAACTATCCCAGAAGCGATGCGATTGTGACTCTCGCTGAGAGCGAATGAAGTGAAGCTCAAAGTGCAAGAGGAACAATCCCGCCAATCCACGACTTGTCAGGATTGGTAGGAACGCGGGACAGTTCAGCCGGATGTTTGCCGTCTGGCTAAAATAGCGTATATTATGGATTGAAAGTTAGCATATTTGACAAGGATAACGATTTGTTTCTTTCAGAAAGAAGTAAACAAAATCAATATTTTCGAACCAGCGGAACCATTGATTCAACTTGCCACCAAGGCGCTCGGCAGAATGGCATCGGCTCGACTTAATCATCGTCAAATGCGATTGAACACGCTTATCAAAACTTGTAGGTTCCCCATATGGAGAAATAATTTACGTCTTTTCCGGGACCGCTCTCCTGCAGAAAAGGGCCTGCAAAGAAGTGGGTATAGGCACCCGTGAGCATGGAATGGTGGTCGATGCGCCATACAGCCTCTGTAGATAGAGCGCTCCCTATGTAACGGGCACGACTTGTGAGCCCGGAGCTGACGAGATTGCCTGCAACCCCATAGATTCCGTCGTACAGGCTTTGGCGCCAAAAAAAATCCCAATCCACATCGAGTGATACCTGTTCGCTGAAATGGACTTTAAGAGAAGGATGGAGGTCTTCAATGTTTGCAGGACCTAACATCTGTGTTCTATTAAAATACTCCCCTTTGAAAAACATGGCGTTAAAAGTCTGAATGTCCCGGTCATTGGGATCACGGTCGCCACTTGCAATGTCAGCCTTTAGACCGATCCGCGGGAGCAATGGCAAGTTCCGGAAAGTATAGCCGGTATCGGAGGCGACCATCCACGCCCGAATATTACCTCTTCCAAAGCTACCCCATTGAAAGATAAATTCAAAATTATAGTCCAACGGTTGTTCTTGACGCCAAACTCGCATTCCCGTTGAGTTTCTCTGCTCGTATGCAGTTCCCTGAAAGAATTCTGCTTCTTTCCGATCAAACTTAAGGAAGTATAGATCGACTTTACCACCAGGGACAATCGGAAGAGGAGCCACACCATAGATACCCCAAAAGAAACGTTCGGTATCAGACTTGTCATCAAAAACGCCCTCATTGGTTTCAACGGGTCTGACTACAAAACCATCCACCCGCCAGACACTTGCATCTAAAGCCAATTTCACTCCATCAAAGCTTTGGCGGACATTGGGGCCCTCCCTTACCGAAATGAGGCGGGACGACCCATAATCCATCTCTTGCCGCCCTGCCCGTAGTGTGAGGGATCGAGAATCACCGATATCTGCCGATACATCCATGAAGGCCTGATGCACATCGAACTTGTCTCTGTCTGTAGGACGTGGTCCTCCATCTCTTCCATCTTCCAACCCGCTTTTAAGCTGACCGAAGATACGAAAATGTTGGCCAAGGTGAAAATCGGCATGCAGCATATACCGTTGAAGAATGTAACCGTTCCTGGATTGAGGTTCCTGTCCCCATTTATAATTGTCAAAATATTCATATCGTTCACGAACTTCACCGCCGACTGAGAAAAACCAGTCGCCCTTTTCACTGAATGGAATATATTTGATGATATCCCATGGATCAGTGTGGCAGGTTCGGTTAAGCAGATAGCTGTAATCCTCTTCATATCTGAGTTGCTCGTATGGAGTGGGTGATGGGCACCGTTGTGATTCGGCAAAGCAAGGATTTGCCCCCCAAATAGTCATGGCGATAATAACAAGAAAAAACAAAGCAATTGGGCAGCCGCGTTGAGGCCCGAGAATAATTTGGATCGGCTCATCATCTTGTCCATTGCCCATGTGACTGTAAGCCCCATCAAAGCAGGAGTTGTGATCGCGCTATCAGGGTCGCATTAGTTCCGGCCCGCCTTCTATCATTGTCTCCATCAATCTGTTAATGGGCGGCAACCAGCCTTGGCGACGTTACGATCGCTGAATTATTCTTGCTGGAATAATCCGGTACTGGATCGCAACAACACAACCAAAGGCCGGTTCACGCCCGATGTTACACGGCTATGGCAAACTGAAGATGATGATCCGCGAGGTCCCGCTCTCCAACGGCCAGAGTGGAGAAAGCTTCCCCGCCGCCACAGCTATACGTTGATGTCCGAGCGCCTCATATGACACAACGCCGGCGGCCATGGGATTACCGACATGATCGCGCCACAGGATTTTTCCGGACGCAGCATCGAAGGCGAGCACGTCGCCAAGCAGATCACCGGTGAAGACAAGCCCGCCCGCAGTGGGCGTCACAGCAGCGAGAAGCGGCGCGGAAGAGTGGTACTTCCAGCGCGCGGCCCCGGAGTCTGCGTCAAAGGCGGTGAGCCAGCCACCCCACATTTCCTTCGGATCCTGCCTTCCGAACGGCGCCTGTGGGTCGGCAGAACCCGTCCACGGCATTCCCGGCTGGCCTCGCAATGTATCTGGATTGGCCAGCTTCACTGAGGTGCACCAGTCGGTGGCATTGACAAAGACAATGTTAAGAGTCGGATTGTAAGCGGGGCCGTTCCATTCGCTGCCGCCTTGGGCACCAGGGCAGAAGCGGACGCTTTTGTCGGTGCTCAACAGTGTGTCGAGATTGTCCCGTGTCGTTGTTACCGCACGGTAGCGGATGACCAGCGATTGCGGCGCAAGTTTTTCCCGGGCATCAACTGAAGCATCGAGGCGCACCTCGCTGCGATCTATTCCATACAGTATGCCGTCCTTCGCTGCGGCCAGTGCGAGTTGCTGGCCTCCGCGCGTCACGATGAGAGCCGCGGCAGCAGCCACATCATGGTCATGCTGGTCATCTTGAACAGGCTGGACGTACCCTGCGATGCGCCCGGTCCGGGCGTCGAGGGCCAGCACAGAAGTCGTGTAAAGACTTTTGCCGGGATGAAGCGCGACAACGAAGTCCGGTGCATCATTGCCTGTAGGAATGTAGAGAATACCATTTTGAGTATCGATCGTGTAAGATGTCCAGGTTGCACCGCCGGTCGGTGGATTTTCAGGAGACGCATTAGGCCAGGTCGCCCTGGCCGGACCCGCCTCCGGCACAGTGTCGAATCGCCAGATTGTGTGCCCATCCATAGCACTGAGTGCATAGACATGTCCCGTCACGCCGAAGGTGTCACCACCGGCGTTGCCAACGAATACCATGCCATTCCATGCTATGGGTGCGAGTGGAATGGTCTCGCCTCGTTTGGGGTCGGAGATGGAGACGTCCCAAACGGTGCGGCCCGTCTTCGCATCGATCGCGTAGACATGTCCGTCTCCGGAGCCACGGAATAATCGACCATCTAGATAGGCTACGCCGTGATTATTTCCCAACCAGGAATGTGGGGAATAATCACGGATGTGCTTCCACTTTTGCTCACAGGTCGCGCCATCAATGGCATAGGTATTGACGTCAGTCGTCAGAAAGATTACTCCGTCGACGACGACGGGACCGTTCTGAAAGGTTCCCTTCTCGCCGGTGTCAAAAGTGCATGTCTTACGAAGGCTGCTGACGTTCCGACTGGTTATCTCATCAAGCCGGGAGAAGCGATCCCCGGCATACGAGCCATTATATGTAGGCCAGTCGTTGGTTACTCCCGTGGCCACCATCGCCTTTTGCTGCGAAGTTGCCTGCCCCTGCATAGTCGTGCATCCGGTGCTGACTGCCAGGACTGCCATGAAAGACAGTATCCCAAAAGTCTTGCACCATACCATAAACTTTGGATATTTTTTCATCGTGACCTCCTTTTCCCGTAGATTGTTGTTTTTGAATGTTACTTGCTTTTCCATAACAGTCTGCTTTTTGTATGTTTATGTAATAGCTTTTATCTGTTTGACCAGATCCTCGGATCGAATCCCAGAATGACTTTTTATTTAATATATCCATCGAAATGATATGTAATGAACTTACAACAGACCTTCAGGCGCCATCAAGGCCTGTCCTCTCCTT
>PLGI01000161.1:0-1844 GCA_003139775.1 Syntrophaceae bacterium
TTCCCCCGCGCCACTCGCCCAAAGCTCCACCATACCTGCATTTTCGCGATTTCATCTTAACAAATACCAGTTGAAAGATTGCATAGCCATTAACTAACCACAAAGATTCTCAAACCATAAAAATCACCACTCCAACCAATTAATCTCATTCCCGGATTCATGGCCAAAATCAGCGGTTCTTGGTTTTTATAACAAATTATTTATTACTCCGAAGTTTGTTTCCAAAAGCGCACCCCAGTGTGTTTTCTTATTAATATTTTATCCGACCTTAAAGAATTGCTAAGGCAACAGACATAGGTCGTGATACTTTGGTCAAATCCTGCAAGTTTGCAAGACAATACTCAAGAGAACACGTTGAAATACTTTTGAACGGAAACTTTGTTATGTCATGGTGACAGATAGCAAAAAACCTAACGATAGAACCTCAAAAGGTTATAGAGACGCATCAACAATCTCCTGTCTGTGAACAATTTAATTATGCCATAATTAAATTGAAGAACCCATCTGAGGCAAGGGGCAAGAATAAGAGAGAATCTGTAATAACGGCAGCTATCATAGTAGAACCATCAGCCGATGCTGACACTTCTTTATCATTTCAAGAACCAAATGATCTCGTTGATTCTACAAAAATGGTCTCGGAAAATGAAAGGTCTGAAAAGGAAATAAAAGATCTGCGGGAAGAAAATGATAACCTCCGCAAAGAACTGGATTATACAAAGTATCAGTTAGGTGAAATGAACAATATCTTCCACGATGCAGCCATTGACATCAACCAAAAAAGTGATTTGATTGACAAGCTAAGAGCCACACTGAATCAAGTTCATGATATGGTTCAAAATGGTTGTCATCACGAAAACATATTGGAGCAAGTGGAATGGCGGATATGAATTGAGAAATAAAAAATGGCTGCACTCTAACTTAAATTGTAGTAAAATTATTTGGGGCAGGTTAGCCAAAGTTTGCTTTTCTAGGAGAAACCACATGAACCAGGTGCGATTTTTTGCGTGCATATCATTAATTACGTTATTTAGCTTTTTTATTGCAGGAAAGAGCTTGTCCTCTGAAAAGATGCTGGCCACAGAGAATGTGGTCAAAGGAGAGCAAGAGAAGGATGCCAGGGAAGAGGCTTTAATCAAAGAAAAATACCCAAATGCGATTCGTACTTCATCAGGTCTGATGTATATTATCTTGAAGGAAGGAAATGGTGCAACACCAACAAGCGGAGCGCTTGTAGAGGTTCATTATACCGGCAGGTTACTTGATGGAACTAAGTTTGACAGCTCGGTGGATCGAGGACAACGTTTTCTGTTTGTGGTCGGGACAGGTAGGGTAATCAAAGGTTGGGATGAGGCTTTTCTTTCAATGAAAAAGGGAGAAAAACGTATTCTCATTATACCACCTGGTCTGGCTTATGGCGATAAGGGTATGGGAACAATTCCACCTAATGCAACTTTGATTTTTGAAGTGGAACTTTTTGATTTTCTCAAATAAGTACGAATCAGAAATCTCTTGCTGTTGCGGAAATAGAAACAGCTGCTAAGATTCTAAAGGAGTTCATGATTGACTTCCATTATTCAAAATACTCCCTTTTATATATTGTATTATTTGTAACATCTTTTAATTTTTTCGGCAGCCATTTTTCATGCCCATCTTCTGCGGTTACTTCATCAATCATATTCTTCAACTATTAACACATCTTCTTTATTGAAGGCAGGATGAATAATGGATGTTATATATTTTTTTACAAATTTTGCGTAACGGGTATCAATGGAGGCATCGTTTACATCAGACAAAAGGTAAAACACCGGCATTTTAAATTTAGTTTTAATCTTGTTTGGGGTTAA
>PLGI01000161.1:1858-8014 GCA_003139775.1 Syntrophaceae bacterium
GGCGCTGGAGGACGGTAATTCAAAGAACTGTGTGGCCTGAACGTATTGTATTCCATGCGCCATTTTTCAATTAACGTTTTCGCCTCTTTCAAAGTATAGAATATTTCTCCACTTGCTGGCTAATGGATCTGCTGTTCTCTCTTTGAGAAAAGAAAACCACTTCTGCTGCCAGCTATCAAGGGCACTCGTAAAATCTCTTTCATTGGTTTTACAAAGAGTAGCTGTGATTTTCTTTAATTCAATGCCTGCTTCTAATTTGGGATTATTAGTCAGATAACGGGTAATGATCTGTTTCTGGTGGAAGTGACACATCTGTATGGGAACATCAGAAAAGAGCTGTCTCACGCCAGGCCTGCCATCCAAGACGATAGCCTTGATGTGGTGTAGCCCAGTTCCTCTAAATTAATTCTCCCCTGTCTATAGGCATCAATAGATTCAGTTTGTACTTCTTGAGCATACAAATTCTTTTTCAAATGAGGTGCCCTAATCACGCATAAACCAAATTCTCGTTTGAAAAAAGTCACATCAGCAATGGCTACTATATAGGT
This sequence comes from Syntrophaceae bacterium, assembly GCA_003139775.1. Taxonomy (GTDB): domain Bacteria; phylum Desulfobacterota; class Syntrophia; order Syntrophales; family Smithellaceae; genus Smithella. The sequence goes on from PLGI01000161.1 coordinate 2,407, forward strand.
TGAGGAACATGACTTTGCTTTATTGCCGGTATGTTATCCAGGCGTTCTCTTATCCATTCGCTACTTCTCTTATACTTTCCTGCCAGTTGATTAATTGTCTGACGTTGATGAATATATTGTCTCCAAATTGTCTTCTCTAATCGTTTCTGACGACAGCAATTTTGAAATTGTCGACCACATGCCAAACATAGGTAACGCTGTCTTTGTTGATTATAAAATCCTTTCTTTTTTGTTTTATCTGATCCGCAATATGGACATTTTTTTACTCATCTTTCAGCCTTCTGAATTTTTAACCATATATACCATTGTTATCATTAGATTATTATCATATTTCAGACCCCGTTTTTCCGTATTAAGCCATTTTTTATTAGTCGGAACGGATAATTTCAATTATATAAGGTTATATCGTTCCATTTTTCGATAAAGGGTGCTGCGGGATATTTTTAATTTTTTCATGATCTCGTTTTTTGAGATTTTCATCCGCACCATTTTTTCCAGCATTTGCCGTTCAAGATCTTTTGCCGCTTCAAACTCTTCGCCGACATTCGATAAAGGGGGTTGAAAGCGAAGAATATCTTCCGGAATGAGATCCACCGTCAGTTCACCATTGTGGCTGAAATTCATCATCCGCTCGATGATATTTTGCAATTCTCTGACATTACCCGGCCATGCGTACTTCATAAAAGCATCAATGACTCCGTCATCGATCCGATCGATGCTCTTATCCATCAATTTACTGTATTTATTTACGAAACAATCTACCAGTAAGGGAATATCATCAAGTCTTTCTCTTAATGGGATCACCTTTATGGAAAAAACATTGGCGCGATAGTACAAATCTTCCCGGAAATTTCCTTTTCGCACCTCCTCCTTTAGGTCCCGGTTTGTGGCAACGATGATGCGCACATCGATGGGGCGGATTCCTGATCCTCCGATCCGCACGATAGATTTGTCCTCAACCACTCTTAGCAAAACGGCTTGCAGCTCCAGGGGAGTTTCCGCTATCTCATCAAGGAATATTGTTCCGCCGTCGGCCAATTCAAATTTCCCCTGGTTACCCCCCCGGCGTGAGCCCGTGAAGGATCCTTCCTCATACCCGAAAAGCTCGCTGGTGATTAAATCCCGGGGAATAGCAGCGCAGTTGATGGCCACGTAAGGACCGCTCCGGCGTTTACTGGCATTGTGGATGGCCTGGGCGAAAATATCTTTACCCGTGCCGCTTTCGCCGAGCAGGAGGACGTTGGAAATGCTTTGGGAAACCATCCGGGCATGTCTGACGGTTTCCAGAAATTTCACATTTAGCCCGCAGATATCTTCGAAGCGCAAGTTTGCTTTGGCGCCGATCATATTGGTTACCAGCATTTTCGCCCGTTTGATTTCATTGAGAATAATAATTTTCCCCATAATCTCTCCGCTGCCCGACAGAATGGGATTGCAGGTCATCGTGAAATCATTTGCTTTATTGTTGGAAAAAATTCGTACTTCCGTGTCAGTGAGGGTTTCGTTGTTTTCGATCAGTTTGAAGAAATGGTTGTTTTTTTCACCCAATACTTCGCGAATGTCTTTATGCTCGTCCCATCGGATACGCAGAGAAAGCATCTTCTTTGCATTATCATTCATTAGAGAAATATGACCATCGTTGTCTATGGCAATGAGGGCTTCCGGTATGGATGAGATAACTGTTTTTTGATAGCTGTTGGCGACTTGAGCCTCTGTCAGAGCGTTATTAATACGGAGTTCGTTTTCGATGGCCATGGCTGCCGCAACAGTCATACCTAGTGTGTGAGGATTTACTTTATAATACGGACCTGTCATGACAAGCCCTCCAATGAATTCGCCCTCCGGATTGAAAATCGGCGCACTGGAACCTGTCTCCTCGTGAAAATTTCGGCAATAATGCTGGCATCCAAAGATCTGAATTGGCTTTTGTACTTTCAACAGGGTTCCGACGCCATTTGTCCCGGCCGACTGTTCGCCCCAGCATGCTCCCGCTACGAAATTTCCTGTCTGTGCATGTTTGATGACATTTTCATCACCGATGATTTCCAGGAGATAACCTTCATGATTGAACAGGACAACGATAATGCCCGAGCCCTCAACGAATTTATAAAGATGCCTCATAAACGGCCAGCTGATTTTGATTAATTCTTTATTTCTGCTTTGCAGATCCTTTAAGCGGTTTCCGGTCAGGACGTTGTTGATGGCGGCTTTTTTCGGATTGACACCATAATTTTTGCAGCGGATCCATGACTCCAAAATCTCAGCTGGAATAACGGTCTTGTCCGGTTGAATGCCGCCGGTGATGAATTTTTTCCATTCTTTCAGGGTGTGCTGATGTTCTTCATGATAATTGATGATCGTCTCATTCGCGACAGGTAAATTACGTTCCTTTAGCGGATTTTGCGCAGATTCCATTTTTTCTCTCCTGAACCGAAGATATATATTTCATAATGACACATAACTCCATTGTACGTCCCACTATGACACATAGTATTGATTCGTAATGGGACACATTTTAAATCATAGAATAAACAAACAAACAAGAAAAATTTAATAAATAATGAATACAGCAATATACGATTGATTTAGACGTGAAACATAAATGGCACAAGGTATGCAAATCACGCAGTATTAAATGGAGCGCGGTGCTTACCAGCGTTATAGAAAGGAAATTTTCTCACGTTTATGGACTGTCTGGAAAAATTTAGGATTGAAGACAAAGTGGCCATCGTGACGGGTGGAAGTAAAGGGCTTGGCCGGGCGATGGCGTTAGGCCTGGCACAAGCCGGAGCGAAGGTTGTTGTCTCAAGCCGGACCATTTCGTTAATTGAAGAAACAGCGGATGAAATCATTAAAAAAGGCGGTAAAGCAATAGCCGTACCGGTTGACGTGAAAAATCCGCAGGGCATCGAACTGATGGTTGCCACGGTTATGGATCATTACGGCAGAGTAGATATTCTCATCAATAATGCAGGTATTGCTCCGATGAAAAAAACCATAGATATAAATATTGAGGATTGGAACGATGTAATGAATACCAACTTAAAATCGGCCTTTCTTATATCTAAAATTATCGCCAAGGGCATGATCAAACAACGTAAAGGCAAAATTATCAACATTGGTTCTGTTCTGGGGAATATGGCTTCCAATGTGGCCATGCCCTACTGCGTTTCCAAAGCGGGAATTGCCCATATGACGAGGGTGTTGGCTTTGGAATGGGCGCCTTTCGGAATCAATGTCAATTGCATTGCCCCGGGTTTTTTTGAAACGGAAATGACGGCCGAACAGCGCGAAGACGAATCCCACATGAAGTTTTTAAAGTATAAAATTCCCTTCAAACGCCTTGGCAAGCCTGACGAAATTGTCGGCACCGCCTTGTTTCTGGCTTCCAGAGCTTCTGATTATATGACCGGCGCCGTTCTGTATATCGACGGCGGATACAGCATCTGGTGAGAGGGTAGGGTAGGAGTGTCTAAAATGAAGGCTATTGTATTTCATGGCAATGGCGACATCCGATTAGAGAGCGTTCCTGATCCGGTGATTATTCATCCCCCGGATGCATTGCTTCGCGTTACCACATCGTCCATTTGCAGTACGGACATTCATATCAAGCATCATGGCAACGAGATGAAGGTAACACCGGGGACAATTCTCGGTCATGAATTTGTCGGTGTGATTGAAGAAATCGGAAAGGCGCACAGTCCTTTTTCCCTGGGCGACAGAGTGGCCGTCTCTTGCACCTATAGTTGCGGCGAATGTTATTACTGTAAAAATCAATTTGCTTCTCAGTGTTCGACCGGGGCCTGCTTCGGTGCGATGGGCGATGGTTCCAATCACGGCGCTCATGCGGAATTCATTCGAGTGCCCTATGCCTCAAGAATCATGCACAAGATACCGGATGAGCTCTCTGATGAAGATGTTCTCTTTGTTGGCGATATTCTGTCAACCGGCCTTTTTGGTGCGGAGCTGGGAAATGTTAAGAAAGGCGATACGGTTGTTGTATGCGGGGCCGGACCAGTGGGCATATGTGTCATGCTTGTTGCCCGATTATACGGCGCATCGAAAATCATTGCCCTTGAGATGAGTAAACACCGGGCAGGCATCATCTCAGCGCTGGGATTGGCGGATCATGTCATCGATCCTTCAGAGGAAAAACCATCCGGAATCATCAAAGACTTATCCCATGGCCGGGGGGCGGACGTTGTCATCGATGCTTCCGGGGATCCCCGGAGCTTCGGGGACTTATTCAATTATGTAAGGCCGGGAGGCTCGATAGCCCTCATCGGCGTCTATAATGATTCTGTCAATTTCCCCATTTATAAATACTGGTGGAAAAATCTGACGATCAGAATGGGTTTGGTGGAAACGAACAAGATGGAGCAGCTGATGGAATGGATTCGGCAAGGCCGAATCAACACGCGCTTTCTGATCACTCATACGCTGCCGTTTAATGAAATAATGAAGGGCTATGACATTATGGACAGTAGAAGCAAAAAGACTCTGAAAGTGGCGATCAAGGCGAAGATGGCATCTGAAAATTCAGTTTATTAATATCAAAAGACACGAATGATCAAAAAATGAAAGATAAGAGGTTTGTTGTATCCATGGATAGAAAAGATAATGTGGTGATTGTCAGTGGTGTGAGAACACCATTTTCCAGGTTTGGTTCAGTGCTGCGCGATATGCACAGCATGGAACTTGGTATTGTTGCCATCAAGGCCTGTCTGGAGCGTTCTGGGCTGAAAGGCAGCGATCTGGATGAATTGTACTACGGGATGTGCATCCAGTCCGAGGCGGCGTTGAATTATAATGTGATCGGGCGCCAGGCCCTTCTGAAAGCCGGTTTACCGGAGGATCTTCCGTCTCTTACGGTTGATCGGGCCTGCTGTTCATCGCTGGTTTGCGTCCAGTTGGGCAGTAAGTCGATCCGACTTGGTGAGGCGGAAATTTGTATGGCGGCTGGGGCTGAAAACATGAGCAACACGCCGGTTGTTCTGAATGGCCACCGTTGGGGCAGAGGACTGGCTCCCTTAACCATGGTCGATCATCTCAATCCGATTCAATACAATGGTTTCGGCATCCTTGCTGCGGATGCCGGTGAAGTGGCCCTGGAGCATGGCATAACACGGGAGATGCAGGATCAGTGGGCACTGGGATCTCAGCAGAAATATCAACTTGCCAAGAAAGCTGGCAAGTTTGCCGATGAAGTCGTGCCCGTAGAAGTACCGCAGAAAAAAGGGCCGGCAAAAATTTTTACAGAGGATGATTTTCCCAGGGCCGATTCCACCATTGAAGGCCTGTCCAAACTCAAACCTGTCTACGGAAGCCCCACGGTGACCGCCGGAAACGCACCGGGACTCGATACCGGAGCATCGGCAGTGATCATCATGAAAAGATCCCGCGCCGATGCGATGGGTATAAAGCCCCTGGCAACGATTCTTTCCATGGCCAGCATGGCCAAGGAACCCAGAAGAATGGCGGAAGTGCCGGGTTACGCCATTCAAGTTGCCTTAGCACGGGCCGGTCTCACCATGGACAACGTGGATGTTTTTGAAATCAATGAGGCGTTTGCCGCCATGCCGTTGGTGTCAACGAAAATCATGGCCAA
>PLGI01000069.1 GCA_003139775.1 Syntrophaceae bacterium
GCCAGCTCTCTACTCTACTGAAATAAACTAAAAAAAAGAAAAAGTATTGCTAATAAATATTCAATTCTTTGAACTCTTATAAAGAAGCATTCCATTACTGCTTTTTAAAATTCATCAGCTGTTTCCTGCCAACTTGCTGCAATATAATGCAATAATATAATAAGGATGTGGTAAAAATATCTACTTCTTCTTTCATTGATATTTATAAAAATCTATTGACAACTTCAAATGACTATTTTAAATGTACGTTTGAATAATGAATGGAGGATAAGATGAAAATTCCAAGAGAAGATACCACAAGGACACGAAAAAGTCTTTTGGCGGCGGCATGTGATATTTTTGCGGAAAGAGGTTACCGGGATACGACTATTGCGGAAATCAGCGAGCTAGCCGGTACTAATATCGCAGCTATTAATTATCATTTCGGTAATAAAGAAACCCTTTATGTCGAAGCATGGCGATGTGCCTTTCACGAATCTCTGAAAGCTCACCCACCGGATGGTGGTGTAAGCGCTGATGCGCCAGCCGAAGAACGCTTGCAAGCGCATGTCACGGCTATCCTAGGAAGGCTGGCTGATAAAAACAACAAGGAATTTTGGTTTGTACAGAGAGAGTTTGCCAATCCCACCGGGCTGCTTGAAGAAGTAATGAGGGAAGAGATTAACCCCCTTCAAAAGAGAATGGAGGGCCTGGTTCGTGAATTACTTGGTTCTCTTGTTTCGGACATGGATGTAAAGTTCTGCGAAACGAGCATCATCAGCCAGTGCGTCAACCCCATGGTTGTGGGAAGTAAATCAAAGGGTAAAGATACAAAGAAAGTGGGGCCTCCGAAAATCAAAAATATCAAGGCTTATGCGGACCATGTTGTGCAATTCTCCCTAGCTGGAATACAAGCCATTCGTAAGAGTGCAAAATCAAAAACCAGTCATGCAAAAAGCAATAAAGAGTTAAAAAAATAAAAACAGGCGAATCAATGAAGTCCCCACACAGAAAAATTTACATTCAATCGGCAACATCTCTATTCTTAGTGCTTCTGATCACAATCATCGCCGGGTGTTTCACGGTGGGCCCGGACTATGTCCGTCCCGATGTAGCAGTGTCCAAAGACTGGAATACTCAACTTAAGGGTAATCAGAAAAACAAGGAAATGGATAAAGAAGCCTTGGTAAAGTGGTGGAGTGAGCTTGGCGATCCGAAGTTGTCCAGATTAATTGAACAAGCGGTTAAAGGCAATCTTGATCTGAAGAAAGCACAAGCGCGGATTCGTGAAGCACGCGCCAGGCGCGGAGTCGCCAAGGCAGGTTTCTTCCCGACGCTCAACGCGACGGGAAGCGCTAGCCGAAGCAGAAGCAGCGAGAACCTCGGAAGTAGCGTTGGCATCGGAGGTAACGTGGACATCGGAAGCACCATGATGACCAGCGATCTTTATGCCGTGGGCTTTGATGCTTCCTGGGAATTAGACATTTTTGGCGGCGTCCGTCGTTCTGTGGAGGCGGCACAGGCAAATCTCGAGGCAAGCCGCGAAGACCTGCGCGATGTCCTCGTCTCGCTTTTAGCCGAGGTGGCGACAAACTACGTTGATGTGCGAACCTATCAGACTCGGCTTGCCGTGGCGGAGGAAAATCTGAAAAGCCAGGACGAAACTTTTCAACTGACCGTCTGGCAGTATCAGGCGGGACTGAGCGACGAATTGGCGGTACAGCAGGCCCGTTATAATCTGGAAAACACTCGTTCCAATATACCGACTCTGCGCACCGGACTTGAGGAAGCCATGAACCGCATTGCGGTTCTTCTGGGAGAACAGCCGGGCAAGGTTCATGAAGAACTGGTGAAGCGGGAAAACATACCGGTTGCGCCGCTGAATATAGCGGTGGGAGTGCCTGCTGATGTTTTACGGCGCCGGCCTGATATAAGGAAGGCGGAGCGCAATCTTGCTTCGCAGACGGCCACGGTCGGCGTGGCTGTGGCGGATCTTTATCCCCAGTTTACATTAAACGGTTCAATCGGACTGGAAGCTCTTTCGACGGGGAATCTGTTTTCAGCTGGCAGCAGGACTTATAGTTTCGGCCCCAGTATCACGATACCGATTTTCGCCGGCGGGTCCATACGTCAGAACATAGAAGTACAATCAGCCCTGCAGGAACAGTATCTGATAGCTTATAAAACAACTATACTCAATGCACTGGAGGAAGTGGAAAATGCTCTCACCGCATATTCCGAAGAACAACACCGGAAGCAGTCGCTGATTGATGCCGCCGCCGCGGCGAAACAGGCGGTTGAACTGGCGAAGAATAAATATCAGTCAGGACTGATAGCTTTCAGCGATGTGCTGGATGCCCAGCGTTCCCTTTTGTCATTCGAAGATGATCTGGCTAAAAGCGAAGGGATGGTTACCACCGACCTGATAAGCCTATACAAGGCTCTGGGCGGCGGATGGGAATCCGCTGCAAACAATAATTAAATAAAAATATTTTAACAGGAAGTAACCCATGGAAATAAAACAGGATGAAAAAACAAATATCGCCGGAATGCTGGAAATCGACCGCCTGCCGGGCAGGAAAAAAGTTCCCCAAAGATGGATTATTTTGGCTATCATGGTCGCGGTAGTTGTTATAATTGCTCTTTTCTTCTGGATAAGATCAAATTCATCTACCGCTGTGCAATACAAGACTGAAGAAGTAAAACGCGGCAATCTGACGGTCATAGTCACTGCCACAGGTACATTGAAACCAACCAACAACGAGGTTGATGTGGGCAGCGAACTTTCCGGCACCATTAAAACGGTTGAGGTTGATTACAACAGCAAAGTAAAAGTCGGTCAAATCCTGGCGAGGCTCGATACCACGAAACTGGAGGCGCAGGTAACACAATATAAAGCATCCTTGGAGGCAGCGCAGGCGAAAGTTCTGGAAACCCAGGCAACTATCAAGGAGGCTCGCAGCAAACTGGCACAGTATCAGCGGGTGAGAACATTGAGCAATAACAAAGTACCCTCGCAAGCTGATATTGATGCTCAGGAGGCGACACTGGAGCGGGCCATATCCGGCGACGCCAGTGCCAAGGCGGCCATCACTCAGGCAAAAGCTTCCCTAGCCACTTATGAGACGGACCTTTCCAAATCCGTCATCCGCTCGCCTATCAATGGTGTTGTGCTTACACGTAACGTGGAACCGGGACAGACTGTTGCCGCAGCCATGACGGCGCCGACGTTGTTTACTCTGGCTGCGGATTTGACGAAAATGGAACTTCACGTCAATGTTGACGAGGCCGATGTGAGTCGCATACAGGAAGGCCAAAAGGCCTCCTTCTCTGTTGCCGCATGGCCGAACCGGACCTTCGATGCCCGGATAGTTCGCGCCAATTACGGATCATCCACGACATCGGGAGTCGTCACGTATGAAACCGTCCTGAAAGTGGACAATTCGGATTTGCTCCTGCGGCCGGGAATGACGGCAACCGCGGACATCATTATCAAAAAAATTGCCAATGCCGTTTTGATACCCAGCGCGGCGCTCCGGTTTACGCCGTCTGTCCAGGAGGAAAAGAAATCTTCCGGCGGCCTGGTTGGTTCAATCCTCCCGCACCCGCCCAGTTCTGGAAATAAACAACTTGAGGATAACGGGAATAAAAAGCAGCAGCGTGTCTGGACTCTAAAGAACGGGCAGCTCTCGGCTGTCGCGGTCATAGTCGGGTCGGCAAACGGCGGCATGACTGAAGTTTTATCAGGCGACATTCAACCGGGCATGGCTGTGGTGGTTGATACTGTCAGTTCGGTGAAATAAATATGACGGCTCTCAATCAAACCGGCAATCAGCCCATTATCGAGCTGCACGGCGTAACAAAAGTTTACGGTACCGGCCAGGCCGCTGTGTATGCCCTGCGCGGTGTCGATCTTAGCATTGAGAGAGGCGAGTTCGTGGCGGTGATGGGACCAAGCGGTTCGGGCAAATCCACCTGCATGAACATCCTCGGCTGCCTGGATACGTCAACATCGGGAACTTATAAGTTCGAGGGCATCGAAGTGGACAGGCTGACGCGTTATCAGCTGACAAGATTGCGCCGGTTTTATCTCGGATTTGTCTTTCAGGGCTTTAATTTACTGAATCGCACCTCGGCGCTGGAAAATGTGGAGCTTCCCCTGATTTATCGCGGCGTACCCGCCCGCGAGCGGCGAAGGCAATCTCTTCAGGCGATGGAAACGGTTGGACTTAACGGATGGGAATCCCATACGCCGGGTGAATTATCCGGCGGACAGCAGCAGCGGGTTGCCATCGCCCGTGCCATTGTGACCAAACCCGAAGTACTATTTGCGGATGAGCCTACGGGAAATCTGGATACGGCCCGCAGCCGCGAAATTATGGATTTACTCACGGAGCTTAACCGCAAGCAGGGTGTCACCATTGTCATGGTAACCCATGAACATGATATGGCGGCCTATGCCACGCGCGTAGTTCACTTTTTAGACGGTCTGGTGGAATCAGACAGGCAAAACGGGAGGAAAATATAATGTTCTGGAACACACTTCTTCTGGCCTTCCGTGAGCTCAGGCGCAATGTGATGCGTTCGATTCTGACAATCCTCGGTATCGTCATTGGCGTTGCCGCAGTTATTACCATGGTGACCATCGGCGGCGGAGCCACTGTGCAGGTCAGGCAACAGATTGCCAGCATGGGCAGCAACCTTCTCATGGTTACTCCGGGAAAGAGGCTTGGGCCGGCCCAGTCCACCGTCAACATTCCTTTCAAACAATCCGACGTGGAAGCAATTGCCAGCGAGGTCAGCTTGATCAAAGCCGCAGCTCCAGTCTCGTCCCAATCCGTAAAAGCAATCTTCGGCAATCAAAACTGGTCAACGCAGGTTACAGGGACGGACAATTCTTATATAATGGTGACGAACAGATCTATCAGGTCGGGCAGGGAATTCACGGAAGGCGAGGAACGCAGCGGCGCGTCCGTCTGTATAGCGGGAGAAACGGTGATTAAGAAACTCTTCGGCGGACAGGATGCCATGGGAGAAAAAATCCGTCTAGAAAAATTTTCCTGCGAGATCATCGGTGTCCTGCAGGGAAAAGGACAGAGCACCATGGGCATTGATCAGGACGATATGGTTATGATACCGATCACAACCTTTCAGCGGCGTATTGCCGGGAATCAGGATGTCGGTATGATCATGATCTCCGTTCAGGAAGGCGTAGCAACGGAAAAAGTCCAGAAAGACATTGAACAATTGCTGCGCGTACGCCGGCACCTCTCATCAAGCGATGATGATAACTTCAATGTTATGGATATGAAGGAGATAGTCAAAATGCTCACCGGTACCACACAAATGATGACTGCTTTGCTCTCCGCCGTAGCGGCAGTAAGCCTCCTAGTAGGAGGGATCGGTATTATGAACATCATGTTGGTGTCGGTTACTGAACGAACGCGAGAGATCGGCATTCGCCTCGCTATTGGTGCTTTTGAACGCGAGGTACTTATGCAATTTCTAGTGGAGGCGGTAGTGCTTTCTTCTTTCGGCGGTTTAATCGGAATTGTGCTAGCCCTTACCGCTTCCGTCTGGTTGGCCAACATTTTGGGAGTTCCCTTCGTCTTCAACGCAGGCATTGTACTTGTTGCGTTTCTGTTCTCCGCTGCGGTGGGCGTGATCTTTGGCTACTTCCCAGCAATGAAAGCAGCGCGTCTGGATCCGATTGAGGCACTGCGTCATGAATAAACAAAGTAAACATTTTTTAGAAATAACAGAAGTGTAGCATGAAAAAAATAACAGAGCCAGATGGCTGACGGTTGCCACGAGCATTTTTGCTGTGGGTTTTATCTTGGACGGCTGCGGCAAGAAACCTACGGGCCCTCAAGCATTACTTCCGAAGTTGCCGCTCAGTTAACCACAAGAGACAAATAAACCAAAATAAGGAGGTTACAACATGGATCAGAAAAAAATCGTCAGGCAATATCTTTACGTCTTACCGGCCGGCATTTACATGCCCAATAATGGCGTAAATACGGTGGGCTGTTTTCTAGGGGTGCAATGTTTTTTCTAATCTGGAGATCATTTCATAGAATAAGCCAGCCATGCTAATCCAACATACCAGCCGCATAATCCTCAATTTTTCTCATCTGTCCACTTCTGAACAGTTAAATATCCTGCGCATTACCAATCGAAAGTTGATACACATGCACACGAGCCACAAATGTTGACTTCCAATAAAATATCGTTATTCCCGCCGGACTACTCTTTTTTAGGACAGGTCGTTTTCTTTTTGATAAATAATTTGGATGTGCTATATATCAGTAATAAAGTTGGGGAAGGTGAATCTGGTATGAACAAGAAGACATTAGAAGGTATCACAAAATGCGATACCATAAAAAAGATGTAACAGAAGAACGACAACGTAATTAAATGGAGTAATCGATGACCCAGCATGAACTGATCAGTTCCGACGGAATCCAGAGTCGTATCTATACAATCAGAGGCCTCCAGGTGATGATTGATAACGACCTTGCTGACATTTATGGAGTCGAAGTAAAAAGATTGAATGAACAAGTCAAAAGAAATACCGAACGGTTTCCCACAGAATTCTGTTTTCAGCTTTCTGAAGAAGAAAGACAAAACTTGAAGTCGCAATATGCGACCTCAAGTTGGGGAGGCAGACGAACCAAGCCCTATGCCTTTACCGAGCAAGGTGTTGCCATGCTTTCCGGGGTTTTAAAAAGCGAAACTGCTGTCCGAACAAGCATTCAAATCATCAATGCTTTTGTCGCCATGCGCCGTTTTATTGCTACTAACGCACAGGTTTTTCAGCGCCTGGGTGCAGTGGAAAGAAAACAGATAGAGTATAAAGAAGAAACTGACCAGAAATTTGAACAGATTTTCAATGCCATTGAAGAACGAAGTATAAAACCAAAACAAGGCATCTTTTTTGATGGCCAAATATTTGATGCCTATCGATTTGTATCAGACCTTTTCAGGACAGCAAAGAAATCAATAATCATCATTGACAATTATATCGACGACACTGTCCTCACGCACCTCACCAAACGGCACGATACTGTCTCGGTTACTATCCTGACAAAAACGATCTCAAAACAACTGGCGTTGGATGTGAAGAAATTCAATGAGCAGTATCCCACCATCGAGATTAAAGAATTTGATAATTCCCACGACCGGTTTTTAATAATTGACGACAAGACCGTTTATCACTTCGGCGCATCACTGAAAGACCTCGGTAAAAAGTGGTTTGCATTTTCAAAGATGGATATCGGGGCAGCTGAGATGCTGACGCGGTTAGAAACAAAAGTATAGACCAACTGGATCGAATGAACGGAAAATTCCAACTTTGAATTCAACAGTCGCTTCCTAAATGTAATCGTTTGTTTATATTTCCAAAATTCTGCACCAATTTCTGCGTGAAATTACACTCTCAAAGATACCTTAGGTACAGCTTTTTAATCATTTCCCGGGAGGAATCATGAATAATATGCTCGCAAAGTCTAACCAAAAGGCTACACCTAATAATTTAGGGCTGGTTGTGATCCCGAAAAACGCCCCGGACGGCCTCCGAGTTTGGGCGCAATGGTACTTCGAT
>PLGI01000079.1 GCA_003139775.1 Syntrophaceae bacterium
GTGCAGCCTCGTGGCGCACTTACAGGAAGAAAGATTTACAGTCAATCTTTACATTTTACATCAAGAAAACTTTATCCTATGACAATTAATAATTGCAACGCCTGATTAAATCGTCGATTTGGGTTTGTTGCTCCCCTGTTTGGGGGCTGTTCAAATACCCTAAGGGACATGCCGAATGCTCATATGCAAGGCGCGCAAAAACCGAACCGCGAAGCGTATATAGATATACATTGAGCGGTGCGGTTTGCAGCGCAACACAGCAGACCATGGTGCCCTTCAGGGTATGAGCGTATTGTAAAGCCTTCGGCTTTTTCCGGCAAGGAAAGTGTCCATTTAATAATTACGCTTCCTTGCGGAAATGCGCTCTCGGTCAACAGCCCTATTTCCCTTGTTAACTTTTCTTGACCAGCAGCAACCCTTTAAGATAGCGGCCTTCAGGATGTCCCAACAAAATTGGGTGATCCGGCCCTGCTTCTAACCTCGCTAAAAGCTGTAAATCAGCGCCGGCATCACGCGCTGCGGCTAGAACAATTTTATAAAAAAGATCTTCCTCAATAAAATTGGAGCAGGAAAAAGTAGCTAAGATACCACCCGTCGTAAGATGTTTGATCGCCTGTAAATTAATTTCCTTATAGCCTCGCACGGCCTTAGCTACATCTCTTTTATTTTTGGCAAATGCCGGAGGATCAAGAATGATCATGCTGAAGTTTTCCTGCATATTGCGCAAATAAATAAAAACATCAGCCTCTATAACTGGATGGTTTTCAGTTGGAAACCAGTTGAGATGTAAATTCTTTCTGGCGGCTATACAGGCAGGCTTGGATATATCCAAAGAAACGACCCGTTTGGCTCCGCCTTCAGCGCAATAAACAGAAAAAGCCGCCGTATAAGAAAAGCAATTCAACACCTGGGCATCGTGACTCAACGCTCCTATCTTTTCCCTGTTTATCCGCTGATCAAGGAAGAATCCTGTCTTCTGGCCAGAGATAATATCAACTTCAAATTTCAGACCATTTTCCATTATCTCCACAACACCATTGCTATTTTCTCCAAACACAATATCATTTCTATTTTCCAGACCTTCTAACGTACGTGACCGGCTCTTGCTTTGTTCATAAATCATTGTAGGTTTTAACTGGGAAATAAGAGCATTTAAAATATGATTTTTTTGTTTTTCCATTCCGGCGGTAGCGATGGAAAAAACCAGCGTTGTATTATAGACATCAACAATCAGTCCGGGAAAACCATCTCCTTCGGAATTTATCAGACGATAAGCGTTTGTTTGCTCGCCAATAATCTTTTGCCGCAATTTGTATGCGGCATGCAGACGAGCTTGCCAAAAATATTGAGAAATATTTTCTTCACATTGTCTCGTTAAAAGACGAAAAGCTATATCTGTTAAGGGGTTAAAAAATCCCAAGGCCAGCTGCTTACCCGCTGAATCTTTGGCTAAAACAATATCACCGGCGCCAGGATTTCCTTTAATCGCGGCAATTGCGCCGGAGAAAACCCATGGATGGCCGCGCAACAGAGCTGCTTCCCGCCCCTTTTTAAGGGTTATTTCTGGATATATTATCGTTGACATTATTTTTAAAATATCTTCTCCGGATAAAATATCTTTTCCAGCTTGAAATTGCAAGACACATTATACTATAAGTATTCACTATGCGTATTCGAATCTTGAAAATTCAGAGGAGTTAAAAAATGTATGCGGTTATAATGGCTGGTGGACGGGGCACAAGATTCTGGCCCCGCAGTAGAGAGAAAAAACCTAAACATTTATTGGATATAACCAGTGAGAAAACGATAATTCAGGAAACTGTTGACCGGATCAAACCGTTGATTAGTCCGAATAATATTTTGGTGGTGACGGGGAAAAAACATGCCCGCGCTTTGATTAAGCAGCTTCCGGAAATTCCATCCCGGAACATTATTATTGAACCGGAAGGGAAAAATACTGCTGCCTGCATTGGACTTGCCGCCTTGCATCTCCGAAAAATAGTTCCCGACGATATTATGGTCGTCTTGCCTTCCGATCACGCCATTGCCGATTCGCGCAAGTTTATCGATGTTCTTGACGCGGCAGCAAAAGTTGCCGCGCAGGAAGATGGATTGGTAACAATAGGTATTAAACCTTCCAGCATACAAACAGGATTTGGCTACATTGAGCAGGCAGATTCTTTTCAACACATAGCCGATGAAGAAGTCTTTCGCGTAAAATCCATCCGCGAAAAACCTGATTTCCAGCAAGCACAAGCCTTCGTTAAAAATGGTAATTTTTATTGGAACAGCGGTCTGTTTATCTGGAAGGCCTCGACAATATTAAAAGAAATTGCCCGCTGGTTGCCGGACTTATACGCAGGACTGATGAAAATTAATGAGGCTCTTGGCTCGCCTGACGAAGCGGCAATCGTGCCTCGTGTTTACAAGAAACTGGCATCTATTTCTATTGATTATGGTGTCATGGAAAAAGCAGATAACGTTTTCATGCTCCAAGGAGATTTCGGCTGGAGTGATGTCGGAAGCTGGGATGCTCTTTGGGAAATATCGGCCAAAGATAATAAAGGCAATGTCCTGACCGGCGGCGGTAAGGCAATTTTTGAAGATACGGAAGGATCCTTGGTTTACAGTCCAAAGAAGCTTGTCGCTCTTGTTGGAATAAAAGATCTAATAATAGTCGAAACAAAAGACGCTTTGCTTATTTGTAAAAAAGGTTCCTCCCAAAATGTAAAAAAAATAGTCGAGGCTCTGGAAGAAAAACAGCTGAAGAAATATCTATAATGCCACTTTATACCATTTCGATTTCAAAGGATAATGCGGCGGCAGTGAAACTCGAATTACAGTTACGCAGTAAAATGGAATTCGTTAGTTGAACTGTCCCGCTTCAGCGGGGCAAGGAGGAGGCTCCGCAGGCGTATTACTAATACGTTGAGGAAGCCAACGACGCTGCCAACAAAGTTAGCCGAAGACCGGAAGCACATCCCGCAGGGGAGCGCATAATAAATGAGGTTTTTACCTTACCGGTAATTTAACACCTTGAAGGTGTTAAATTACAAGCGAATTGGTATAACATTATTTCAAATATACCGGCTCACCATTGACACTAAATTTTCCTTTTATGAGCTCATCTATAATAATGTTAAGAGAGGTTTTCTTATCATCAAAAGTAATGATCAATAAATCATTTCCCTTATGTTCTTGTTTTATTACACCATCAATTTTTTTCAGGATAGAACCTATCCTGGCCTTGGAGCCTCAAGCGGAACAGCCAGGCACGGTTAATTGCACAATTCTTTCCCCGCCCAGAGCGACGCCGCAAAAAGCCGCTAACAAAATGAGAGTTAAAAATACACTCAATATTTTTTTCATCTTCCACCTCATACTTATTTTCTGGCCCTATAATAACTCCAATTTTAATCAAAATGCAATTGTAATTTAAGATTGACAGACAAAATTAAATTTGTGATAGAAACACAAACGATTTTCTAAATAATATTCCCGAAGAAAGATTAAAAAACTATGCCCATTAATTCAACTGCATCCGTCATCCTAGCTTCCGCTTCGCCGCGACGGCAGGAACTACTGCGGTCGGTGGGATTGAAGTTCAAAATAATACCTGCTCACGTCAATGAAAATTACCTTGCCGGAGAAAGTACGCGTCAGCATGTCAAAAGGCTTTCTATTGACAAAGCAATGGTTATCGCCAAAAAATATCCCGAGGCGTGGGTGCTTGGCGCCGATACAATTGTTGTCATTGACGGCCTTATTTTAGGAAAACCAAAAAACGAAGCCCAAGCGCGAAAGATGCTCCAGAAGCTCAGCGGACGGGAACATAAAGTTTTTACCGGTTTTACTATTGCTCATGTGGCCGCTAAAATTTTCAAAACGAAAGTCATTCAATCCGCTGTGCGATTTAAAACAATCAGCCCCAGGGAGATGGATTGGTATGTTTCTTGTGATGAACCATACGACAAGGCCGGTGGATACGCTGTGCAGGGAAAAGGCGCCTATTTCATCCAATCAATTCGCGGCTCTCATACAAACGTGATCGGGTTGCCGCTTTGTGAAGTTTTGGAAGCGTTAAAAATATTTAAAACGATCAGTTTCCGGTAAATTTTATGGAAGTAGATATTGCCGCCAATATAAATACGATTAAACAAAGGATAGCTGCCGCTGCCGCAAGGTGTAACCGCGCTCCTGATTCCATTAAACTATTAGCGGTAACTAAAACCGTTACCCCCGTATGCATCGGCAAAGCAATTGAAGCGGGCCTAACGGCGTTCGGAGAAAATTATGTTCAAGAGGCAAAAGAAAAAGTTGCCGTTATAGGGCCTCGTGCCCAGTGGCATATGATTGGACATCTCCAAACCAACAAAGCGAAATATGCCGTAAATATCTTCAACTATATTCATTCCATTGACCGCATGGACCTGGCTTGCGAACTGGACAAAAGGGCTCGCCTGATTGGCCAGAAGATGAACATCCTGATTGAAGTAAATGTAAGCGGCGAAAAAACAAAAAACGGGATACCGGCAGAGACGGCTATTACATTGATTAAGGACGTCTCCAAATTAGAAAATCTTTCCGTGCGAGGACTAATGACGATGGCGCCTTATTCCGCCAATCCCGAAAATTCCCGTTCATATTTTACCGGCCTGAGAAATCTTCGCGACGATATTATCCGTACAGGAATTACCGGAATTCAGATGGAAGATCTTTCCATGGGGATGTCCGATGACTTCGAGGTCGCTATCGAAGAAGGCGCAACGATTGTCCGCATCGGCAGAGCAATTTTCGGGGAACGGAAATAATAAGAGAATAAGCTCTTTGAACTGTATGGAGTTTATTTAACCCTTTCAAACCATTGCTTGCCGTTTGATAAAAGATGTTCTTAGACGGAAATAATTTTCCTCAGAAATTGACCTGTTGCGGATTTTTCTTCCTGTGCCACTTTTTCGACTGTACCTGAGGCAATAATTTTACCGCCGCCGGAACCACCTTCCGGCCCAAGGTCAATAACGTAATCCGCACACTTGATTACATCTAAATTATGCTCGATTACGACCATGGTATTGCCCATATCCACAAGGCGTATTAAAACATCCAACAATTTTTGAATATCCGCAAAATGTAATCCAATGGTAGGTTCATCCAGAATATAAAGAGTATTACTGTTGACTTTCTTGCCTAATTCACGCGCCAGTTTTATCCTCTGTGCCTCTCCGCCGGAAAGAGTAGTCGCCGACTGCCCCAAATGAACATAGCCTAAACCAACCTCGTAGAGCATTTGCAGATGCGATTTAATCGACGGAATATTGGAAAAAAACAGCAGCGCCTGATTGACCGTCATATCTAAAATGTCGGCAATATTCTTATCTTTGTATTTGATATCGAGCGTATCCTGATTAAATCGTTTGCCGTAGCAAACATCGCAAGTTACATAAACATCCGGCAGAAAATGCATTTCAATCTTAATCAAGCCATTACCTTCGCAAGCTTCACAGCGTCCGCCTTTCACGTTAAAGCTGAACCGGCCGGGCTTATAGCCGCGCACCCGCGCTTCGGGAAGATTAGCAAAAAGATCGCGGATAAAAGAAAAGATTCCTGTATAAGTTATCGGATTAGATCGAGGCGTACGGCCGATAGGCTGCTGATTAATCATGATGACCCGTTCAATATCTCCTAAATCTACAACCCTTTTGATTTTTCCCATTGATCCGTGATGCTGGTTTAAACGGCGCGCCAGCACTTTATAAAGAGTTTCAATAATCATTGTGCTTTTGCCGGAACCTGATACGCCAGTTACCGCGGTAAATACTCCTACCGGTATTTTAATATCAATATTTTTGAGGTTGTTTTCACTGGCCCCCTCCAAAATAATATATCTACCGGTAAGTGAACGTCTTTTTGAAGGCAACGCTATGGATTCTTTCCCCGATAAATATCTGCCGGTGAGCGAATCATCGCTTTGCAAAATTTCCTCGGGAGTTCCCTGAAAAACTATTTCTCCTCCCTGTGTTCCGGCGCCCGGACCCATATCTACAATGTGATCGCAGGCAAGGATCATATCTGCATCATGTTCCACAACCAGCACTGTATTGCCCATATCGCGCAGTATTTTTAAAGTATCAATCAGGCGCAAATTATCTTTCTGGTGCAGTCCGACAGTAGGTTCATCCAACACATACAAAACTCCCATTAACCCGGACCCGATTTGTGTGGCCAGCCGGATGCGCTGACTTTCCCCTCCCGATAAAGATAATGTCGATCTCTCCAAGCTTAAATAATCCATGCCGACATTGAGCAAAAATTGCAGGCGGTTTTTAATTTCCTTGATTATTCTTTCGGTAATGTTTTTTTCCTGCGGCGACAGGATCAGTTGTTCGAAAAAATTAAAACACTCGCGGATGGACATCCGGCAGAGTTCATAAATATTTTTTCCATTCACTGTAACGGCAAGGACTTCTTCTTTTAAACGCGCGCCATGACAAGTATCGCAGGCGCTCGAATCAATGTAACGAATCAAATCATTGCGCACGGCTACCGAAGTAGTTTCTCTCCAACGTCGTTCCAATTGTTTGATCGCTCCTTCAAAAGGTTTGTGAGTAAAGTATCTTTTATTCGGACGATCATGATAAAATTTAATATTCTCCTTGCCTGATCCGTAAAGAAGAACTTTTTGAATTTTTTCCGGCAATTTATTAAAAGGTGTATTAATATCAAAACCGTAATGAGTGCTCAGTGCATCCAAAACATTATGGTAATAAAGAGAATTCCGGCCTGCCCAAGGCGCAATTGCCCCTTCCCTCAAAGATAATCCGGCATCCGGCACAACCAGATATTCTGTAAAATGCATAGAGGAGCCCAGACCATTGCAATCAGGACAGGCGCCATAGGGACTATTGAAGGAAAACATGCGGGGGGTGAGCGCAGGGAGACTTATTCCGCAATCGGGACAGGCATATTTTTCGCTGAAAAGCATTTCTTTGCTATTAACCGGAACTACGCGCACTAGTCCTTCCGCACGGCTGGCCGCAATCTCGAGAGAATCACGCAATCTCTTTCTCACGCCTTCTTTCAATACCAAACGGTCAACAACAAGATCAATATCGTGGCGCTTATTTTTTTCCAGAATAATTTCTTCCGCAAGATCCCTGACTTTTCCATCAATCCGAACGCGCGCAAATCCTTCCTTCTGGAGTTTTTTTAATTCTTTCTGGAATTCACCTTTTTTCCCGCGCACCAGTGGCGCCAAAATACTGAAGGACGTATTCTCCGGAAGCAAAAGAATACTTTCCAGAATACTATCGATTGTTTGCGATTTAATTTCGCGGCCGCAGCGGCAACAATGACAAACACCAATGCCGGCGTAAAGAAGACGGAAGTAGTCATAAATTTCGGTGACTGTACCTACTGTTGAACGCGGATTATGGCTGGCCGTGCGTTGTTCAATAGCTATAGCGGGCGATAAACCTTCAATGGATTCTACGTTCGGCTTATCCATTTGTCCGATAAACTGACGCGCGTAAGTGGAAAGCGATTCCACATATCGCCTCTGACCTTCAGCATAGATTGTGTCGAAAGCGAGTGATGATTTGCCGGAACCACTCACGCCGGTAATAATGACAAATTTATCGCGAGGGATATCTATACTTATATTTTTTAAATTATGCTGGGAGGCACCTTTGATTCTTATTGTACCCATATTTTTACTTTGTCATTCTTTTATAATTTTATTTCAATGTGTGACTTCGCCCGGATAGAAGCAATCCATTCATCATATTTTTTATCTAATTTCTCATCTTCAATTTTTGTCTTTATCTCTTCCCGCACCGCAGCGATCGGCTTCAATCCGGCGCCTTTTTTCTCCACCACTTGAATTATGTGAAATCCTACACTGGATTCGATTACTTCACTTACTTGCCCTATGGGTAGGCTGAATGCTACTGCTTCGACTTCCGGAATAATTGTACCTTTTCCGATAAAACCGACATCACCGCCCTGCGCCGCCGCCGGTCCTTGAGAATAGTTTACAATCATTAAATCAAAAGATTCTCCATTCATGATACGTTTGTGCAGTTGCAAAGCTTCGTTTTTCATTTTCGCCTTTATATTCTTATCCGCATTAGGAGGTAACAATAACAAGAGCTGTTTAATCCTGACAGTTTCTTTACCTTCGTAGTCCTGGCGGTTTTTGTTGTAATACTCACCTATTTCCTCATCACTAACAAGTATCTTGGACTTGATTTCCCGCCGTAATAGCCGAGCACGCATCATCTGCCCTCTTATCTCTTTTTTAACAGATTCAATAGAATTGCCTTCTTTGGCAAGACTTTTCAGAAAATCCTGCATGCTCAATTTTTGTTTATTCAACATGTCTTGAACAACTTCCATGATTTCTTCGTCTTTGACGATAATACCCGCACCGGATTTTTTTGCCTCCTGTTCAATCAGTATATTATCAATGAGCCGCTGCAATAGGCCATCTCTTGACTGTTTAATGACGGCCTCTTTATCATTGCCTTTATAATTATTTTCGATGTTTTTTTGGTAAGGCTCAAACGCCGCATTAAATTCGTAAAGCGTTATTATCTCATCATTTACTACTGCAATAATTCTATCTACAACCTCGGCGCGAACCGGCGCGCACAAAAGTATTACGCCCCATAAAATCAAAACAATCATTTTGTAAAACTTCACGGTGCTTCCTCCCTTTTTAAATTTTACTTATTATAATTTCTTTCCCGATATGTTGGTTTCTTTTTTGATCACTGCCTTCATCTTTAAGGCTTCAAGCCAGTTTATAAAAGCTGCATCTTCTTTTTGCGACCGAATATCAGCAATGATCTCTTCCTTGATATCCGTAAAATTTCCAATTCTTGCCGGTTGAATTTCCAGGACTTTAAAAATATGAAAGCCATAAGAACTTTGCACGATCGGACTTATCTTATTGACCGGCAGGTTGAAAATAGTTTTATCTAAAGGTTCCGGCATGATCAGTCTGGTGATAAACCCCAAATCTCCGCCACGGTGAGCTTCCGGGCCGATAGAGACCATAACGGCGACTTTAGCAAAATCTTCGCCGGCATTTAATCGTGCTTCTATTTTTTTCGCCATTGCTAAATCCCGAACGACTATCTGGGCAACCCTTACGCGGGATTCCGTTTTGTATTTATTGAGGTGTTCGTTATAATAATCCTCGGCTTCATCCTCTGATACTTTAATTTTGGCATTGACATCAATTGCAATAAGTTTTTGCAAAAGCATCTCTTTTTTATAATCATCTTTCCATTGCTCATATTTTACATTTTCCTCGGCCAGCAAATTGGAAAAATCTTTTCCATAATCTTTTTTAATTTCTTTAATTTTGTCTTCCAACTCGGTCTCGCTTATGGATATATTCAGCTCTTTTGCGCGCAAATCCATGATTTTTTCTGTAATCATACCATCCAAAACTTCTTCTTCGAATCGTTTGATATAGTCCGGCTGATTTAAAACATCTTTAGGCAGCATAGCCATTTTTTGGTTTAACCGGAGCTGATAATCTTCGAGATAAATTTTGGCGCCGTTAACCGTGGCGACATAGGGACGGGAGAAGATATTAATTTTATCGCAAGCAACAATAAAACAAAGCATCAGTAAGCACGGCACACCGTAACGACTTGATACTATCCCCATTGATTTTTTGAATGAATGCGATCTAGTAGTGATCATAGCATTTCTTTATATCCTGCTTGCGGCTATTGGGCAAGCATCTTTAATAGCAACTCGGCCTGTATTAATATTTCCTTTTCGGGAAGAGCCGGGGCGGGTACAAACAATTTATAATCCGGTGTAAAACGTAATCCCTTAATTTTCTTGTGATAAAGCGCAATAATCTTTGCTGGATCAACGGGAGAAGTATCCCGGAAAAAAATATACAGATATTTACCGTCATAGCCCATCTTTTTACCCTTCAACGGTTTAAGGAAATTTCTTATACTGATTACTTGCAACAAATTTTCTACAGATGGGGGCAAAGTCCCGTAACAATCCTGTAATTCACTTTTGATCTGATTAACATCTTCATCATTTGCGGACAGAGATATCCTTTTATATAACACCAGCCGCTGATGAACATCCTGCACATACTCTTCGGGAATAAAAGCGGAAACTCCCAGTTGAATTTCGGGCAATAATTCTTCTTTGGAAATTTCTTCTCCCTTAATTTCCCTAACCGTTTTTTCCATTAATTCGGTATAGAGTTCGTAACCAACTGCGGAAATATGCCCGGACTGGGAAATGCCCAGCAAATTTCCTCCTCCGCGGATTTCCAGATCATTGTATGCAATCCGGAATCCGGAACCCGGCTCGGAAAATTCTTTGATTACCTGTAGTCTTTTCATCGCTTCGCGGGAAAGCATTGCTCCCCGGGGCAATAACAGGTAGGCAAAAGCTTCCTGGTTGGAACGGCCCACACGGCCGCGTATCTGATAGAGCTGCGCCAATCCGAATTTTTCGGCGCGATTAATAATTATTGTATTGGCCGTGGGAATGTCTAAACCGGAGCCGATAATAGTGGTGCAAACAAGAACATCGCATTCCTGCCGGACAAATTTGGCCATTGCTTTTTCAATTTCCGCCGGTTTCATCTGGCCGTGAACAACTCCGACTCTTGCCTGCGGCACTAGACGCTGCACCAGATGAGCAACAGAATAAATTGAGCGCACCCGGTCATGGACAAAAAATACCTGCCCCTGGCGCGCCAACTCTTTTTCCACTGCGGCCTTAATCGCATCCTCATCAAATTCCAGCACATAGGTTTTTATGGATACACGATCTTCCGGCGGAGTATTAATGATAGATAAATCCCGAATGCCGACAAGCGATAGATGAAGGGTGCGCGGAATCGGCGTTGCCGAAAGTGTGAGCACATCAACGAGCATGCGCATTTTTTTTAATTTTTCCTTGTGCGCTACGCCAAAGCGCTGCTCTTCATCAATTATCACCAGTCCCAAATCTTTAAAGTCAATATCCTTTTGGAGCAGGCGATGAGTCCCCACAACAATATCCACCTTTTGATTTTTTAACTCTTCCACAATTTTCTTTTGTTCAGTGACACTTTTAAAGCGATTCAATACTTCCACACGAACAGGGAAATCCCTGAATCTGCGGCAAAAAGTCTGATAATGTTGTTCCGCTAGAATAGTTGTGGGCACCAGAACAGCAACCTGTTTGCCATCCATAACGGCGCGAAAAGCTGATCGAATCGCAACTTCCGTTTTGCCAAAACCGGCATCGCCGCAAATTAAACGGTCCATCGGTTTGGACTCATCCATATCCAAATGGATATCTTCAATAGCTTTGGTTTGATCCGGTGTTTCTTCAAATTCAAAATTGGAACAAAATTCCTCGTAAATCCGGTCTGGCGGTGCGAATGATTTTCTTTCCAGAGCTTCGCGGGCGGCATAAATGGCAACCAACTCCTCGGCATATTCCCGCACTGATTTTTTAACTTTTTCTTTTACCGCTTCCCACGAAGCCCCGCCCATCTTGTCAATTTTCGGCACATAACCATCGGGGCCAAGATAGCGTTGAATCTTCTCCAAAGAATTAACAGGTATATAAAGTTTATCGCCATCTAAATATTCAATAACCAGGAAATCGTTTTCGATTTTACCCACGGTAATTTTCTTTAATCCACGATAAACACCAATGCCGAAATCAGTATGGACGACAAAATCATCTTCTTTTAAATCACCAAAAGACTTAAGAAAGTAACCTTCCCGCACAGGCCGCATGCGGCGGCGGGAAACTTTTTTGACAAATATTTCCTCTTCACTTAAAAAAACAAGATTCATTGCCGGGACAATAAAACTGGTGGAAATTTTCCCTTCCCATAAAATAAGCTGAGGGTTCCCTTCCCACCGGATGATACTGTCGATGACTGAATCTTGCGGCGATAAAACCTGTGTTGATAAATCATAAGATAAAAGCAAGTGCTTCATCCGGTGCAGGGCTTCCGCATTCGGACAAAAGAAAAAAATCAACATGCCTTCGGATAGCCACAATTTAATCTTTTCCGCGGTCCACCGCAAATATGCATCTTCTTTAATCTCACCGGCAAGAGGCTCTCCCGCGCAAAGATATTGGTAAGTTTCAAAAGCAACCGTCATTGCCGCATCATCTCTTGCCTGATCCAGGTTGAGACTTTCCAGAGAAACTTGCCCGAACCTGTCCATACCATTTAAGATATTGGCCGGATCGATATAAGCATTTTCTTTTTCCAGATAAAATTTGCCGCTGTTTTTAGTTTTGAACAATAACTTATCGATACTAAGTTCCGCGTTCTGAATTGCCTGTTTTATGGCCAGCGGATTATCCAAAATCACCAAAGTATTCGGCGACAAATAATCAAAAAGGCTGGACAACTTATTGCGTGAAAATCCGCTATCATTATCGTAAGCTTCATAAAATAGCGGTAAAAATATCGGGTTGATGGAATTGGCCAGATCGTTCTGCAAAGTATCTACCAAGCTGTTACGAATCTCGCGGGACAGGGAGAGATCGCCGGCACGCCGTCTGATATTACGAACAGCCAGCTCCAGCGTTGACGTATTAATTATTACCTCACCAGCCGGCGGCACAATGAAAGCATCCACTGGCCCTATCGAACGCTGGGAGGAACCATCAAAGGATCGGATAGCTTCAATATCATCGCCCAGCATTTCCATACGCAGCGGGTTTTTTTCAGTGGGAGGAAAAATATCAACAATGTTGCCCCGGATACTGAATTCCCCTTTTTCTTCCACCAGACCGACTCTTTTGTAACCTCCGGACATCAAGCGCATACAAAAGTCGTCCCTGTTTAGCGTGTCGCCCACAGAAATTATTTGCAGATATTGATTGAATTGGGCAACAGGCATCACTTTCTGCATCAAAGCGATCACGGAAGTAACCACTATGGTTTGAGTATTTGTTTGCAGATTGGTAAGCGCTTCCAGACGGGTTAATTCTTCTTCCTTCTGGAGAGCAAACATGTCAATGGTCAGAAAATCAAGCGACGGGTAATAAAATACAGACTCTTCCCCTAGAAACAAGGCCAGATTGTGCGCAAACGCCGCCGCTTCTTTTTCTTCCGGACAAACAATCAGCAGGGGTTTATCCAGATGGGAAAAAAGAAGAGATGTAATGAAAGGACGGGCCGCGCCATTGAGTCCGCTAACATCAACTTTTGAAACGCCCTGATTAATTTGCCGGAGAAGATTCCTAAGGGGCTCAATATCTTCCGTGTTTTTTTTTGTGATAATTTTTCGCAATGATAATAATCCAAACTTTCTTTGAAATTAATTCAAGCAACACCAAAACCCATTCTGAATCAAAAATAGCTTTTCAATCCAAAATGGGTAAGTTTGAATGTTTTCTAATCTTCTTTCGCCGATAATTCAATTGAAAATTTCTTTCTCATAAAATTACTATTAAAAATCAATATTTTTTCTAACTCGAATGAATATTTAGTTCAAATCTAATTTTACCATTTCTAAATCAAAGATGANNACGACGCCAACAAAAATAGCGCTTTAATTTAGCATTGGAATTAATTTAATCATTCTTTATCTGTTGACAACCGCCTTGTCTTTGATAAAGTGTCACACATAACTTAAGTGGAGATTAGACATGATTTCTGTGGAAAAGGCTCTAAAGACAATTCTTGTTAATTTTCGACCGCTTGGTCTGGAAAAAATAAATATTCTGGAAGCACGAAAACGAGTAATCGGCGAAGATGTTTTCGCTCAACACAATATTCCTTTCGCCGACAATTCGGCGATGGATGGCTACGCTGTGTGCCACGTCGACACTAAAGGCGCGACGCAAGATAAACCTCTTCAGCTCAAAATTATCGAAGATATCCCGGCGGGCAAAGTCGCCCTGAAAAAAATAAAAAAGGGAGAAGCCGCCCGAATTATGACCGGCGCGGTAATTCCTGAAGGCGCCGATTCGGTTATCCGTCAGGAAGACACAAAGAAAAACGGTAAGACGATCATCATTTATAGTTCTGTGAACAGGGGCGTGAATATTCGTTTTGCAGGTGAAGATGTGCAAAAAGGAGAACTGATTGTTAAAAAAGGAAGCGCTCTCCGTCCGGCGGATATCGGCATGCTGGCCGCGTTAGGGAAGGCATTTATTAATGTTTATCAAAAACCGCGTGTAGCGATTATGTCCACCGGCGATGAACTCGTCGATATCGAAACCAATCCTCCGTTGGGAAAAATCATCAACAGCAACAGTTATTCTCTGGCGGCGCAGGTACTGGAATGCGGGGGAATACCGATCATGCTGGGAATTGCCAAGGATAAAAAAATTGACCTGCAGGAAAAATTTAAAACCGCTCTGCACGCCGATGTGATTATTTCCTCCGGCGGTGTTTCCGTCGGCGATTTTGATTTTGTTAAAGATGTCATGGGGGAAATCGGCAATGCCATGCATTTCTGGCAAGTGGCCATGCGGCCGGGGAAACCGCTGGCTTTCGGCGCCATCGAAGGCATTCCACTGTTTGGTTTGCCGGGCAATCCCGTATCCGCTATGATTTCTTTTGAACAATTCGTGCGCCCATCCCTTTTAAAAATGCAGGGGCATAAAAAAATCTTCCGCCAGACGGCAAAAGCCGTCTGCGCTCAGGAAATTCAGAAAAGCGCGGGCTTCAAGCATTTTGTTCGTGCTTTAGTTAAAAAGGAAAAGGAGCAATACATTGCCATGGTCACCGGCGATCAAGGCTCCGGCATTTTAAAATCAATGGTCATAGCCAACGCCTTAATCGTCATGGGCGAAAACGAAACCCGAATCAAAAAGGGCGCGCAGGTAACGATTCAATTACTGGACGACTCTTTATCTCAAACGGAGTCCTTTCACTTGTAGAAAATCCTTCTTGGAATCGAGAACCTATTGATACATGTTGAAACAGGGGCAATTTAAAAGTTAGTTTGTTACTAGATTTTCCAATGGAAGTGCCAAGGTCACTGGTGGGCCTCCCGGACTTCAAATCCGGTGTGGGGCGCTAAAACCGTCCCAGGTGGGTTCGATTCCCATGCACTTCCGCCAATATATTCGTAAATTTCGATTTTTATCGAATAAAATTCTTTAACCTGTCTTTAACTTTCTTTAACCTTTCGACTTTAACCCAATAATGGAATTGAAGTATATAGAGTTTTAAAAAATATGGATAACTTCCTCATTAATATTGAATTTCGGTAATGAGTTGAAGATTACGAATGATAATCAATGAAATTAGAAATAAAAAAGACAGAGCCAATTGACCCTGCCTTTCTATCCCGTGGTAAGAACCATGGTTATATAGACCCGCTGTATAGGGTTTATTTCTTTAACTTTCTCCTAACACCTGCCAATCCCATCAAACCAAGACCAAGAAGCAGCATACTGGCCGGTTCCGGAACTGGGGTGGTACCAGCTGAGCCGTATTCGAAATTGTCAATCCCTACCCAGCTTTGACCAGGGGTAAAAGTGATGGAACTGATGGTACCTGTATCTGTGGTAACCCCAAAAAAGGTTGCATTAGGGAATATTATCGGTATGGAGTATAAGGTGTCTAGTCCATTCGCATATAAGTCAACGGTTATGGTGTCATTGACCGTTAAATTATAAATGTCGCTACCTACTGCGGTGGTTCCTCCGGCAAAAGTTGCTCTAATAGATGTCAGCAAATGATTCCCTACCAAAGCACTGCCCAACCCTTGGTAAGAACCAGGTGATGAAACCCATAAGTCACCACTATTTCCAGGGACATCAAACGTTACGGATCCCAAGGTCAGAGTCTGATATTCATTGCCTGACAGAGCGTTAAAGTCATCTGTTACAATTCCTGTCACATTGCTTTGCCAAGTACCGCCGTTTGAATAGACAATCAGCGCGGCATTGGCATTAACAACTTCGAGGATAAACAAAATAGTCAATAAAAATATAACTTTCTTCATTTTTACTTTCCTCCATATTTTTTTGTATTTTAAATTAAGTTGATTGCAAATTTTTTATATTGTTATGCAAATTACATGAGATATAAACAAAAGTTGTG
>PLGI01000145.1 GCA_003139775.1 Syntrophaceae bacterium
TCTCTACTCTACTGAAAGAAATACTTGCACCACGATATTATCTTTTTAAGTAATTAAAGTTTAAGACAGCGGTTTTTCTGACGTTGCTTAAAACTTTAATCATCTGTTCATGAATTAAACCGTTGCTTGCCAGAAGACTCGGCGATTGCAAATGCCATTTTTTGCCTGCAATATCGGAAATAACGCCGCCTGCTTCTTCCACCATGAGACAGCCTGCAGCCGTGTCCCAGGGCTTTAGCTTTAATTCCCAGAAACCGTCAAAACGTCCCGCGGCAAGATACGCCAGATCAAGAGCCGCCGCTCCCGCGCGACGAATAGCCTGAACATTTATGGCCATCGAATTAAAATAATCGAGATTGTTTTCTTTGCTTTCTCGAATATCATAAGGAAACCCTGTAGCCAGAAGGCTTTTAGAAATATTATCAATGTGGGAAACCGTTAATTTCTTGTCATTCAAGTAAGCGCCTTCGCCGCGTTCGGCGACAAATATTTCATCCCTCATCGGATCATAAACGACACCCAGAATAATTTCACCTTCATTTTCCAGAGCGATGGAAACACAAAAAATAGGATAGCCGTGAGCGTAATTTGTTGTTCCATCCAGAGGGTCAATTATCCAGCGCAGTTTCCCGGCGCCGGTAATCATGGGCGATTCTTCCGATAAAATTCCATGATCGGGGAATTTTCGACTGAGTGCCGCAATGATCAAATCCTCGGACATTTTATCCGCTTCGGTAACCAGATTAATATCACCCTTATAATTAATTTCATGCTTTTGATTAAACTGCTCTTTCAATAATGCGCCAGCCTTACGCGCTAAATCCACTGCAAATAATTTCCATTGCAACATATACAAATACTCCTGTCATAATAATTTTGGATTATAGTAATAATAAAATTTAAAATAAATATAAAAAATAATGTAATAATAAGTTTTGTTTTAAGGAGTTGTGTTACAATAAATTTAATGCTAAACAAAAACAAATAAATATAGCTATTTGTGATTTATATATGCTTACAGAAAAAAATCCATGTAATAATTCGCAAGAATTAAAAGCAAGAAGAGAAGCCTTGGGTCTTTCTCTTGCAGATGTGTTCCAGCGTACACGCATAAGAATTGTCTATCTGCAAGCCATAGAAAATAACGACTTTCATCTGTTGCCGGTTCCTGTTTACGCAAAGAATTTCATCAAAACTTACGCCCGCGCTTTGGGCATTGACAGTAAGCCAATACTTATCAATTACGAAGATTATCTTAATTCCGAAAAAGGGTTACAAACATCAACGCCGGAAAATGTTTCAGATAGAGAGCTTTTTTTTACAAGAATCGCCCGTCCTAAAATTTATTTGGGGATTACCTTCGTTTTAATAGCTATCAGTGTTGTGGCTTGGTTAATTTCCAAACAATATCAATCATCATCTGATATCATTAACTCCACAAAGAGAATCGCTGTCTCTGTTTCGGAAAATAAGGAACAAATTGTAAATTCTCCGGTTAATGCTACGGCTCCAATAAACCAACAGGCAAAAGATAGTCCCAACCTTGCGCCAAATGAAATTAATAAACAATCACAAGTTAAGGCGCAATCAATTTCCTCCAAAACGGAAAATAATGTCGAAAAACCTTCAAAAGAACAAGTCTCGTCGTCGGTTAAAAATGTACAACCTGCAGTTAATAGCGAAGAAGCCAGCCTCTTAATTATTAGCGCAATTGAAGAAACATGGATAAGGATTAAAGCCGATCAAAATCCCTCGTTCCAAGTTCTGTTAAAGCCTGGAGAAAAATTTGAACGCAAAGCAGTAAGCTTTAATATGGATATCGGCAATGCCGGTGGGATTAAGATACAATTTAAGGGTAAAAATATAGAAAACCTGGGGAAGTCGGGACAGGTAACCCACTTGCGATTACCATAACTAAAAAATGAAAATTAAAGAGGGAATATTATGTTTGGAATAGGCATGCCGGAATTACTAATATATTAGTAATTATTTTGATTATTTTTGGCGTAGGGAAATTGCCGGAAATTGGTTCTGCTCTGGGCAAAGGAATTAAAAACTTCAAGAAATCGATGAACGAAAATAACGAAATTTCCGATCAGGCAGCAAAAGAAGAAAAACTTCTAACAGGCAAAAACATACGACTCAATGATTTGGGTTTTTGTGCTAGACTATATTCCTTCTATCCTAAGGGAAATTATATAGAGCCTTGTTTTGAGTAATTTTCTTTAATTCCACTGGTAGTGTTGAAAAAAGTGCAGTATGCGTGGATGATCAAAACGGGACATCATCTACCGGCACGTTGCCATTATTTAGGCTTACAGGCGCGGCCTCGGAAGATGATTCGTCTGTTTTGTTCTGACCTTTGGAATCGAGCATTTGCATATTGCTGGCAACTATTTCCGTAGTGAAACGTTTAACACCATCCTTATCTTCCCACGAACGGGTTTGAATTCTCCCCTCAATGAAAATCAGTTTGCCTTTAACGAGATAGTTCCCACATATTTCTGCTAACTTCCCAAAAGTAACTATTCTGTGCCACTCCGTTTTTTGAACTTTTTCCCCGTTTTTATCTTTCCATTGTTCGTCCGTGGCTAAATTAAAATTTGTGATCATTGTGCCATCGGGCGTATAACGAACTTCCGGATCTTTGCCCAGTCTGCCAATCAATGTTGCCTTGTTTACCATTTTTTACCCACCCCCTATTAATAAATCTTTACTATAATACATAACATCATCGCTTGTGGCAAACTAATTTTGTGTATAAAATTTAAAATAAAGCATTATTCACCATATAACATTATACAATCACAATCATGCTTGACTATTTGGTAAAAAAAATATATTCAAATAAACTTTATAAAAGTGGAGAAATCATGGAAGATAATGATCTTTTAAAGGTTCGTCTGGAAAAAATCGCAGCCTTAAAAGCAGCTGGGGTTGATTTATATCCCAATAATGTTCGGCCCCAAAACACAACGGCGGAAATATTAACTGAGTTTTGCAATTCCGAAGCGGAAGCGCTGGCTCAGCAAAAGCAACTGTTTTCCATAGCTGGGCGTTTAATGGCAGTACGTAATTTTGGTAAGGCGGCATTTGTTAAAATACAAGACCGGAAAGGCCAGATCCAAAGTTACATAGCTAAAGATCTGCTCAGCGAAAACGCTTTTTTCGTTTTCAAAAAATTGGACATCGGTGATATTATTTATATTTCCGGGAAACTCTTTCGCACTAAGACCCATGAATTGACCATAGAAGCGCATGATTTACGTCTCTTGTCAAAAGCTATACACCCGCTTCCGGAAAAGTGGCATGGCCTGACTGATGTGGAAACAAGATACCGTCAAAGGCACCTTGATTTAATATCCAACCCGGCAGTTAAAGAAATTTTTTTCCGGCGAAGCCGGATTATCCAGCTTATACGGCAATTCATGGATAAACACGATTTTCTGGAAGTCGAAACACCGATGATGCAGCCACGCGCTGGCGGCGCTGTAGCCCGTCCCTTTAAAACCCATCATAATTCTTTAGATATGGATTTATACTTGCGCATTGCGCCGGAACTTTATTTAAAACGTCTCATTACCGGTGGAATGGAAAGAGTCTACGAAATTAATAGGAACTTTCGCAACGAAGGTATTTCCACTTTTCATAATCCGGAATTTACAATGCTCGAGTTTTACATGAGTTACGCTACTTATGAAGATTTGATGTCTTATACTGAAGAGTTGTTTGCTTTTATCGCTACCAATATATTTGGTGGATTGAAATTTAATTATCAGAATACAGAAATCGATTTGACCCCGCCCTGGCGGCGCATCTCTGTAAAAGAAGCTCTCATACAAATAGCAGGCATGGAGCCAGCCGTGTTGGAAAATCAAGTCCAAGCTTTAGCCTTTGCTCAAAAAAAAGGTTGCAAAGTAAAAGAAACCGATCTTTTAGGGAAGGTTTTAATGGCTATTTTTGATGAAGTTGTGGAAAAAAAACTTATCCAACCTACATTTGTAACCGATTATCCGGT
The DNA here is from genome assembly GCA_003139775.1 of Syntrophaceae bacterium. GTDB lineage: Bacteria > Desulfobacterota > Syntrophia > Syntrophales > Smithellaceae > Smithella. The sequence goes on from PLGI01000145.1 coordinate 4,019, forward strand.
GGCCGTTTCCCCACTTTCGAGGAGATCAAACAGTGATCCTGATATTGTCGATCGCTTTGAGTTGTATATTTACGGCCGGGAAATAGCCAATGCCTTTTCCGAATTGAATGACCCTGCCGATCAAAGAGAAAGATTTATGCAACAATTACAGGAAAGAGAAGCTGGTGATGACGAAGCTCACGAAATGGACGAAGATTACATCCGAACATTGGAATACGCTATGCCGCCTACAGCCGGCGAAGGCATTGGCATTGATCGCCTGGTAATGCTTTTTACCGATTCAGCTTCTATCAGAGACGTTATTTTATTTCCGCTACTGAGAGCTAAACAGGAATATTAACTAATATTTTCTAAAAAATCAGATTGGTCTTGAATACAGGATATAATATTTTGATACCATATGAGCTTTTTATAAGTAGACGTTATTTGAGTGCAAAGCGCAAACAAATATTTGTTTCGATCATTACGTTTATATCGATCTTTGGCATTTTTTTGGGTGTAGCGGCCTTGATTATTGTGCTGGCGGTTATGAATGGATTTGAAGAGGACTTACGCACAAAAATTTTGGGCACTAAATCCCATATTGAACTAACAACTGATATGACCGGCCCTATGAAAGATTATCAAAAAGTTCGCGAACGAATTGCGGATACAGAAGGGGTTGTTGCGTCCACGCCATTTATTTACAGCCAGGCAATGATCCGCAACGGTAATGGTGTTACCGGTGTAATTATTCGTGGGTTGGATACTCAAAGCGCTTTTAAAGTAATCAATTTGGGGAAAATTAAAGAAGGCAGTATTGAATATCTCAACAAAATTCCTCCTGAACTTTCTCTGAATTATAGAAAAGAAAATGTGCCGCCAGATGGAATTGTCATCGGTAAGGAAATGGCTAGAAATCTTGGTATTTATCTTCACGATACTATCACAATAATTTCGCCGGTGAGTATTTCCACACCCATGGGCATGATGCCCCGCATGAAAAAATTTATTGTTGTTGGTATCTTCGAATCCGGATTTTACGAATACGATTCGACATTGGCTTATTTATCTTTACATAGCTGTCAGGATTTTTTGCAAATGGGTGATACCGTTACTGGACTTGATATAAAAGTCGACGATATTTACAAAGCAGATAGTATTGCCCGAAAAATTCAAAGCAAATTGGGTTTTCCCTTTTGGGCGCAAAACTGGATGCAAATGAATAAGAACTTTTTTTCCGCTTTAAAACTGGAGAAACGCGTCATGTTTATTATTCTGAGTTTAATTGTTCTTGTCGCCGCTTTTAATATAATCAGCGCTTTAATAATGATTGTCATGGAAAAAAGCAAGGATATTGCCATTCTGAAATCAATGGGGGCAACTTCCCGCAGCATTATGAAAATATTTATTTATCAGGGTCTGATTATCGGTGTTATCGGCACGGCTTTGGGATGTGTTGCCGGCGTAACTGTAGCTTTAAATGTTCAAAAAGTATCGATTTTTGTGGAGAAAATCTTCCACTTCAAGATTTTACCCGGAGATGTTTATTACTTAAGTGAACTCCCATCTAAGATTAACTATGCTGATGTCGTTATCATTGTTATCGGTACGCTGCTTATTTGCTTCTTATCAACAATTTACCCCTCTTTAAAGGCTTCCAAGTCGGATCCGGCTGAAGCCTTAAGATACGAATAAAATTAAGATAGCCAATTTATAAAATATGATCATACTGAAAAATTTGTCAAAAACATTTATTAAAGATGGAAATAAAATAGAAGTTTTGCGCGGTCTGGACCTGCAAATTAAAAAAGGTGAATCCTTAGCAATCCTTGGTGTTTCCGGTGCTGGCAAAAGCACACTCATTCATATTCTGGGCATGTTGGATCACCCTACAGAAGGTTGTCTTTCCATTAATGGCATGAACGTTTTTGAGTGGGATGAAAATAAAATAGCTCGTTTCCGCAACTCGTCGATTGGTTTTGTTTTTCAATTTAATAATTTGCTCCCGGAATTCAATGCTTTGGAAAACACCATGATGCCGGCTTTAATTAGCGGGATGTCCAAGAAACAAGCCGGAGAAAAAGCTTGCAAATTGTTGAGTGAAGTTGGATTAGAACATAGAATAAAGCACAAGCCGGGAGAACTATCCGGCGGCGAACAACAGCGCGTGGCCATTGCCCGTGCCTTAGTGATGGAGCCGGAGATATTGCTTGTCGACGAACCTACGGGAAATCTTGACACAGAGACAGGAAAAAAGATAGAAGACATTTTAGTCAATTTAAATGCAATAAAAAATATTACCCTTGTCACTGTGACTCATAACAAATTGCTGGCAGAAAGGATGTCCGGCAGGATTTCCCTGCGCGATGGGAGAATTTATGACTATTAATAAAGTAGTTTATCAAATATACTTAACCTTTTTACTTTTAATTCTTTTTTTGATTCCTCAAGCGCATTCTCAGGAATTAAAAAAAATTAGCATACTGCCTTTTGAAGTTTACAGTAGTGGCAATATCGCGGCAATCAAGGAATCTCTATATAAAAATTTGGTCGAAGAATTAAAAAAAGGGAAACTTGTTCAAATAATTCCAGCGGATGCCTTCCTTCAGAGCAATATCAAAATGGATGAAAAACAGGCAATCAAGAATGGAAAATCTCTGGGCGCTGATTTTGTGATTATCGGCAGCTTAACCCAATTAGGTGAAACTTTAAATGTTGATGCCAAGATAGTTGATGTAGCCAAGGGAAATATCTTGTCCACAGTTTCCATTCAAGGCAAAGGGTTAGCCAACATTGGTGCGATAGCGACGCAATTAAAAACAGAAATTCTTGTTCACACCGGATTAGTTCAAAAAATAGCCAGGATTGAAATTCGAGGGAACCGGAAGATCGAATCTTCCGCTATCATCGCGCAAATCAAAAGCAAGGTGGGCGATAATTTTTTCGAAGCAGAAATAGCCGCTGATATTAAAACAATTTTCAAAATGGGCTTTTTCTTAGACGTAACTGCAGAGTCGACGTCAATATCCGAAGGGAAAGTCATCACTTTTATTGTGCAGGAAAAAGGACTAATTTCAGAAATTCTGATTAACGGAAATAAAGCCTTAAGTAAAGATGATATTAAAGAAGTTATGACAATTAAGACCAGACAAAGTCTGAATCAGGAAAAAATTAAAGCTGATGTAGAAAAAATAAAAACCCTTTATGACAGTAAGGCGTATTACAATGTTGAGATAAACGATAAAGTCGAACAAGACGAAAAAAAAGATTTTCGTGTAATTCTAGACATAAAAGAAAATGACAGGCTCTACGTTAAATCGATTATTTTTGAAGGTAACGAAGCCTACTCTTCAAAAGAGCTCAGAAACATGATGAGTACTTCTGAACACGGCATATTTTCTTTCATTACTGATTCCGGATTACTCAAGCGCGATCAACTTAAACAAGACATTGGTAAATTAGCCGCTTATTATTTCAATAATGGGTTTATCAATTCTCAAGTTGGCGAGCCGGAAATAACTATCGATAAAAAAGGGATTTACATAAAAATTAAAATTAAAGAAGGAAAAAGGTTTAAAATCGACAAAGTGGAAATTTCCGGTGATTTACTGGAAAAGTCCAGAACTGAGTTATTGCAGTCATTGAAAGTAAAAAAAGGTGATAATTATAGTCGCGAAGCAATTATGAAGGACATCGATTTCTTAACTCAAGCCTGCAATGATGAAGGTTATGCCAATGCCGATATTAATCCTAAAATTAATCCCAAAGAAAATGAACAAATAGTTGATGTAGACTTTAAAATAACCAAAGGTGAACTGGTTTATATTAATCATATTAACATTTCCGGCAATAACATTACGCGTGATAAGGTTATCCGTCGCCAGTTGGAAGTAGTTGAAGGGGCCTTGTATTCCAGCAGCAAATTAAGAAACAGTTATAGTAATTTGAACCGGCTACGGTATTTTGAAGAAGTTGATTTTCAAACAGAAAAAGGATCCGATAAAAGTAAAGATGACATTAATATCCGGGTCAAGGAAAAAAGTACGGGTATGTTCATGGTGGGTGCCGGTTATAGCGCCGTTGATCAGGCCGTTATTATGGCTCAGATTACCCAGCAAAATTTCCTGGGCTATGGTCAAATTTTAAGCCTGAAAGCATCTTTGGGTTCCACTACCAATAATATTGATTTATCTTTCACAGAACCATGGCTTTTTGATCTGCCCCTTTGGTGTAAAGCGGACATCTGGAAATATAAAAAAGATTATGACTCTTACTCCTTGGATTCACGCGGAGCAGGGGTTACTTTAGGTTACCCGCTTTGGGAAAAAATTGTCGGCTACGCCGGTTATAAACTTACTGCCGATGATATTGATAATGTTTTATCTACAGCTCCTTTTCAAATTATATCTCAAGAAGGCCAATTAATTACCAGTGCCGTAACATTAACTTTAGTTCGCGATACGACGGATGATTATATGTTCCCCACTAAGGGAACAAAGGCCAATATTTCAGTTACACAAGCGGGAGGACCATTACAAGGCGACGCAAGTTATACCCAATATGGAGCAAGCCTTTTTGCTTACTACCCCCTGCCCTTAGATGTTGTTTTTGGAGCAAAGGGCCGGATCGGCTATATCCAAAGCCACAATGGAGAAGAAAATATTCCCATTTCCGTTAGATATGTTTTAGGAGGGATTAATTCTCTGCGCGGTTTTCGCTACATCGGTACGACCAATCCGGGAACGGACGATGTAATTGGTGGTACAACTATGTTACTCTTTAACGTTGAAATGGTTTTTCCTTTTATTAAGGATGCGGGTATGAAAGGCGTTATTTTTTACGATGCCGGCAACACCTGGAATGACAGGTATTACCTTGATGATTTACGGCAGTCCGTGGGATTAGGTATTCGCTGGTATTCGCCGATTGGTCCTTTAAGGCTTGAATATGGTTACATAATTAACCGCAAAGGATTAAACGATGACTCAACAGGCCGCTTTGAATTTACCATCGGCATGCCTATGTAATCAGGAAATGGAAGAAACAAATTTCAAATATTTTTTGGTCACAAATAAATTAAGAGAGGAGATTTTATATGAAAAGAAATATTTATCTAATGTCAGGAATTATCTTGTTGTTTTTTGTTTGGAGCACGAGTTCTTCGGCTGCGGATAAAATTGGCTTTGTTAACTTACCGACAGTAATACAAGATTCCACTGCCGGCAAAAAGGCTGCTGAAGATTTTAAAAAATTCCTTGAAAAGAAAACTCAGGAAGTCAAATCATCAGAAAATGAATTAAAGAAGATGAATGATGAACTGGTAAAACAAACTTCAATTATGACGCAAAGCGCGCGAAATGCAAAGGAAGATGCTTACCAAAAGAAATTACGTTCTCATCAATTTCTAGTAAAGGATACGAATGAAGAACTTACAAAGCGCGATGAAGAGATGAGTCAAAAGCTGATGCCGGCAATACAAAAAGCTATCAAAAATATAGCAGAAAAAGAAAAATATGTTGCAATTTTCATTGTAGGAATTCCTAACGTGCCTGTAGCATATTACTCCAAGGAAAATGACATTAGCAAAAAGGTTATTGAAGAATTCAATAAAATAAATTAACGGTAAAATCATTATTCAATGAAAATGACGCTGGCGGAAATAGCCTTGTTTCTTGGCGGTACTGTCATTGGCGCGGATGACACAATTATCAACAATATCCGGTCCATTGAGGAGGCAAATGAAGGTGATCTCACCTTCATTGCCAACAAGAAGTATTTAAAGAAACTGAAGCTGACTAAAGCATCGGCTATTCTTGCCCCGCCGCAAACAGCGGCGGAAGGCAAGAATCTAATTATTGTGGCCGACCCTTATGCTGCTTTGGGAAAATTATTAACACTTTTTTTCCCATTAGAACATGGCCATAGCGGTGTAAGTCCAGACGCTTATATTGAAGATGGCGCTATTGTATCTCCGGGAGCAACAATTTTTCCCCAGGCTTTTATCAGTAAGGGGGCAACGATCGGTAAGGGAACGGTTATTTATCCCGGTGTCTTTATCGGCAATAATGCTTTCATTGGTGAGGATTCAATACTTTATGCCAATGTCACCATTTATCACTCTTGCATTATTGGTAAACGGGTCATTTTGCATTCCGGAGTTGTGATCGGTGCTGATGGGTTTGGTTTTGCATCCCCCGGCAAGGACAATACCAAAATTCCGCAAGTTGGCTTTGTGCAAATTGATGACGATGTGGAAATAGGTGCCAATACTACCATTGATCGTGCCGCACTGGGTAGAACATGGATCCAGCGCAATGTTAAAATTGATAATCTTGTCCAGATCGCCCATAATGTCGTTATTGGTGAAAATTCGGCCATTGCCGCCCAAGTCGGCATTTCCGGAAGCACTAAGCTAGGTAAAAGTGTAATGGTTGGCGGACAGGCAGGCATGGTCGGACATATTAATATTGGTGACGGTGTAATAATTGCGGCCGCATCATCAGTCCATAAGAATATTAAGCCCGGACAGATTGTTGTCGGGAGTCCGCAAGTGTCGCATGATGAATGGCTAAAAATTGAAGCCTGTAAGTTAAGGCTTCCGCGAATGAGAGTAATGCTTGAGGAACTGGTAAAGAAAGTTGAATATCTTCAAGCAAAAATAAATAAATCTTCAAATGAAGGTTAGATAAATGAATATTCATTCCACAGCAATTATTTCTCCGGATGCACAATTGGAAGAAGGTGTTGAAATCGGGCCTTATGTGGTGATTGGAACTGACGTGAAAATCGGAAAAAACACGATCATTGGCCCTCATGCAGTAATAGAAGATTTTACCCACATTGGTGAAGGATGCCACATACATCAGTTTTGTTCCATTGGAGCGCCTCCTCAGGATTTGAAATTCGGTGGAGAAAAGACCCGTGTAGTTATTGGCAACTTCAATACTATTCGGGAATTTGTAACCATTAACCGCTCCACGAAAGCTGATATCGGCGTAACTATTATTGGTGATTACAATCTCCTTATGGCTTATTGCCATGTGGCGCATAATTGTAAGTTAGGCGATAGAATTGTTATGGCCAACGCAGCAACTTTGGCTGGTCATGTCCTTGTTGAAGACTATGCTATTATTGGCGGGTTAACTGGTATACATCAATTTTCCTCTATCGGTGCCCATTGTATTATTGGGGGAGTCTCAGCGGTTGTCAAGGATGTGCCTCCTTATACCATGGCTTCCGGTAACCATGCCAAACTGTTCGGCTTAAATCTTGTCGGACTTAAAAGACGCAATTTTTCGGAAAAAACGATCAAGGCACTTAAAGACGCCTATCGGATTATTTTCCGTTCTCATCTTCTTCTGAAAGAGGCTTTAAAAAAAGCACAGGACGAAGTGGAAGATGTCCCGGAAGTAAAGCATTTTATAAAATTTATCAAAGAATCGGAAAGAGGCGTTTGCCGCTGATATTATGAATGTGAAGAAAAAGAAAATAAAGATTGGCGTTATCGGAATCGGCCATCTAGGCAATTATCATCTGCAGAAATATCAGAAATTAGAAAATTGTAAAATTGTTGCCGTAGCTGATGCACTTTCGGACAAGGCCAAAAAAGCGGCAGATATTTATAAATGTAATGCCTTTACTGATCACAGCGCAATGCTGAGTAAAGTTGATGCCGTAAGCATAGCCGTACCTACAGGCGAACACTATAAGGTTGCCAGGGATTTTTTAGCGGCAGGTGTGGATGTCTTGATAGAAAAGCCCATCTGTGCAACTTTGGTCCAAGCAGATGAATTAATAGGATTAGCACAGAAGAATAATTTGATTCTTCAGGTTGGCTTTGTCGAAAGATTCAACCCTGCAATCATGGCCCTGGAAAATGTCATCGAGAAACCAATGTTCATTGAAGCACATCGATTGCATCCATTCTTCGAGCGCGGCACTGATGTTGACGTTATCCTGGATTTGATGATTCACGATCTGGACATTATTTTGAAATTTGTAAATTCTCCGCTTACCAGCGTGGAAGCAGTTGGAGTTCCCATTCTTTCCGATAAAATTGATATTTCTAATGTAAGGCTTTCTTTTAATTCGGGCTGCATCGCCAACATTACAGCCAGCCGCATCAGCGCCAAGACCATGCAAAAAATCCGTTTTTTCGGAGCGGAAGGATATCACGCGGTCGATTGCCAGAAACGGGAAATTTTATCTTTGGGCAAAAGGAAAAATGATGCGGGTCAGGTGGAAATTTATCAAAACAACATCGAAATTGGCAGTCATGATCCTCTGGAAGAAGAAATTCGCTGCTTTGTCAATTCTGTGATCAATCGAACGCGACCACTTATTTCAGGAGAAGATGCCCGCAAATCTTTGGAACTGGCTACAGATATAATTCAGAAAATGAAAACCGCCAAGGTACCATAAAATGATTCCTATGGTTGATCTTAAAAGACAATATCATACCCTGAAAAGTGAAATTGATGCCGCCATCGGGGACGTTTTAGAACAAACACAATTTATTCTCGGCCCCAATGTCAGTAAGTTGGAAGAAGAAATCGCCGCTTATCACGGTTTGCCTTATGCTGTAGGAGTGGCCAACGGAACTGACGCCCTGCTTCTGGCGCTCCGCGCCTGCGGCGTTGAGGCCGGAGATGAAGTCATTACAACTCCTTTTACCTTTATCGCTACAGCGGAAGTAATCGCCATTTTAAAGGCAACGCCCGTTTTTGTGGACATTTGTCCCGATAATTTTAACCTCGATTGCAACCAGATTGCTGATAAAATAACTTCTAAAACAAAGGCAATTATTCCGGTGCATTTATTCGGCCATCCTGCCGACATGACGCCAATTATGGAAATAGCCCGAAGACACAACCTCAAAGTGATTGAAGATTGCGCGCAGGCTTTCGGAGCTAAATATAATGATAAGAAAGTTGGCACTATTGGCGATGCCGGCTGTTTTAGTTTCTTCCCCAGTAAAAATTTGGCTGGTTATGGTGATGGCGGCATGGTCATAACGAAAAGCGAAGAGATCGCCAGACAAGTAAAAATGTTGCGTAATCATGGCAGCTCAAAGCGCTATTATCATCAGGAAATCGGCTACAACAGCCGCCTTGATGAAATTCAGGCCGCCGTCATTCGCATTAAACTCAAAAAAATAGATCAGTTTAACGCAGCGCGCCGTCAAAATGCAGGGGCTTATTGTGCGGCCATCAGCAGTAAAAATATAATATTGCCTACTATAGCTTCCGGTTGCGAACATGTTTATCACCAATTTACTATTCGCGCGAAAAATCGGGATGTTTTGGCTAACGCTCTTCAAAAAAAAGATATCGCCTCGGCAGTTTATTATCCGGTGCCTCTGAACCAGCAGGAAGTTTTTTTGAAGTTGCATAATGCTTCAGTAAAAATGCCTGTGAGTGAAAATTGTGCGCAGGAAGTTCTTTCCCTGCCGATGTTCCCGGAATTGAACCAAGAAGAAATCGGCCTTATTGCCGACGTGATTAACAATGCCTCTTGAAGAAAAAAATCCAGTTCCATTAATAAACTCTGTGCATAAAAAAAACAAAACAATTATGATCATTGCCGGTGAGGCTTCCGGTGATATGCACGGCGCCAATCTCGTCAGAGAAATGTTAAAAATTAACCCGGCGCTAAATTTTTACGGCATCGGCGGTAACAAGTTGCGGGAAGAAGGAGTAAAACTTTTTGCCAACGCCTCCGCTATGGCTGTTGTCGGTTTGACCGAGGTTATATCAAAATTTGGTACTTTATTTAGAATCATCCGGCAAGTGAAAAAATCTCTGGACGAAATGAAGCCGGAACTTGTCATTTTAATCGACTATCCGGATTTTAATTTGAATTTTGTCGCACCGGCAGCAAAAAAAAGGAATATAAAAATATTTTATTATATCAGTCCGCAAGTCTGGGCATGGCGCAAAAGCCGAATTAATAAAATTAAGAAATTGGTAGATAAAATGGCTGTCATTCTTCCCTTTGAAGTCGATACATACGCGGCAAAAGGGTTTGCGGTTGATTATGTGGGGCACCCCTTGCTGGATATGGTGAAACTGAATTATTCAAAACAGGAATCTAGAAAAAAATTCGGTCTTGCCGAAAATAAAATCACTATTGGAATTTTGCCCGGCAGCCGGCTTTCGGAAGTAAGAAAACTAATGCCGGAACTGCTGCGGGCAGCCGAAATATTAGCGCAAAAAATTCCGGATGTACAATTTGTCCTGCCGCTGGCGGATACGCTCGAAGAAAAAATCATAACTGAAATTATTTCCAGATTTACGGTAAACGTACATATAATTTCCGATAATACATACGATGTTATTTCCTGCGCTGATTTAGCTTTGGTTGCATCGGGAACAGCGACGCTCGAAACAGCTCTCTTGGGTGTTCCCATGGTTATCGTCTATAAAATTTCTCTCCTTTCTTACGTTATCGGCAGGTTGTTCGTTCATGTAAAAAACATCGGTCTTGTCAATATTATTGCCGGGAAAACCATTGTTCCGGAACTGATTCAAGGTGATACCAGCGGTAAGCGTATTGCCGAAGAGGCCCTGGCAATTTTAACGAATGAAGAAAAAAAGCAGGAAATGATAAAAGGACTGGAAGCAATTCGCGCCAGGCTGGGCGAACCCGGCGCTGCAATAAGAGCTGCGCAAATTGCCTGCGATATGATATAGGAACAACTATGGAAACTTTTAACAGATTGTTATTAATGGCCAAGCAATATTATGTACGCTTTATCTTTGCTGCGATTTGCATGATCATTGCCGGAGGCTTGCAAGCCGCTCTGCCGCTGATTTCCAAACCGGCCATTGACGAAATATTTGTAAGTAAAAATATTGCCGCGCTGAAATGGATTCCCTTTGCGGTAATAGCAATTTTCCTGTTTAAAGGATTGTGCAATTATGGACAGGCCATTTTGATGAGCTCCATAGGATTGCGCATTGTTACGGATTTACGCAATAAACTCTATGAACAAATTCAGAAACAATCCTTATCTTTTTTTGCCGATCATCCCACCGGATTGTTGATGTCAAGGATTACCAATGATGTTCAGTCCGTTCAAACCGCTTCAGCGGAGGCAATAACAGCATTAGTCAAAGACAGCTTTATGCTGATATCATTAGTGGGGGTTATTTTCTATACCGACTGGAAACTGGCACTCATTGCGATAATCGTCTTTCCGCTGACTATTTATCCTATTGCCATGTTTGGCAGAAAAATGCGCAAGGTGACAACCTCAACGCAAATCACCATGGGAACCTTGAATTCCCTTTTGCAGGAAACCATTTCCGGAACCCGCATTGTCAAGGCATTCGGCATGGAAAAATACGAGAGCAAAAGATTCGCCGCGGAAAACGAGAGACTGTTTAAATATAACATGAAAGCCGTCTCCGTAAACGCCATTTCCAGTCCCTTAATGGATTTTCTGGGCGGATTGGGAATAGCCGCCGTCATTTTTTACGGCGGCTATAATGTTGTTCATGGCCATTCCACTCCCGGCACTTTCTTCTCTTTTATTGCTGCGCTGCTGATGCTTTACGAACCGGTTAAACGGCTCACCAATATCAATAACACCATCAATCAGGGCATTGCCGGCGCCGACCGTATTTTCAGCATCATTGACCTCACTCCGGATATTGAAGATAAGCCCGGTGCTATCAATCTTCCATCCATTAATCGCGGCATCGATATCGATAATGTTACGTTCTGCTATGAAAAAACACCGGTATTGAAAAATATAAATCTTTCCATTAAATCCGGTGAGGTTGTCGCGTTTGTAGGTATGAGCGGAGGAGGAAAGACATCGCTGGTTAATCTGATACCAAGATTTTATGATGTCTGCGAAGGCCGTATTTTGATTGACGGCCATGATATAAGGGATATCTCTCTGCAATCACTGCGCAAGCAGATTGCCATAGTGACGCAGCAAACAATACTTTTTAATGACACGGTAAGAAATAATATTGCCTATGGTGATATCGAAAGAACTGAAGATGATATCATTAACGCAGCCAAAGCGGCCAACGCTCATGATTTCATCATGAGACTGCCTAAGGGATATGATGCCAATATCGGTGAATTGGGCACCAAGCTCTCCGGAGGAGAAAAACAACGTCTTTCCATTGCCCGGGCGCTGCTCAAAAACGCTCCTATTTTAATCCTTGATGAGGCCACTTCTTCGCTGGATACGGAAGCGGAAATTGAAGTGCAGGATGCGTTGGATAATCTCATGAAAGGGCGTACAACTTTAGTTATTGCTCATAGGCTTTCCACAATCCGCAATGCCGATAGAATTATTGCATTAGTTAATGGAGAAATTATTGAAGAAGGCGACCACGAAACGTTGCTTAAGAAAAAGGGTGAATATTTCCGTCTGTATAATTTGCAGTTTAAAGATGAAGAAAGTGATGAGAAAAATGATCGATTGGCAAAGGATATGGGATGATGATGGAATTACCGGTTGGTACAGCCCTGTCAAAATAATTGCATATATCCTTTCTTTTTTTTATCGTCTTATTATCAATTTTCGTAATTGGCTCTATGATCATAAAATATTTAAAGAGGTAGTTCTTCCTTGTCCTGTGATCAGCGTCGGCAACATCACCGTAGGTGGTACGGGCAAAACTCCCTGTGTAATTATGCTGGCTCAAATGCTGCAAGAAAACGGGTTTAAGCCGGCAATTCTCAGCCGGGGGTACAGCGGCAAAAGTATTCATCCCGTTAATATTGTATCGGATGGTCACAAGATTTTGCTCGACAGCGAAACTGCCGGAGATGAACCGTTCCTAATTGCCCAGGTTCTAAAACGTGTTCCTGTGATTACCGGAGCTAAAAGAATTGTTACCGGGGAAGCAGCCATCAATCAATTCGGAGCGAATGTGCTCATTTGTGACGATGCCATGCAACACCGGCAAATCTTCAGAGATGTTAATTTAGTTTTATTTGACAGCCATAGTTTAAATAGGAAAAATTATATCCTCCCACGGGGAAGGCTGCGTGAACCAATAGCCGGGCTTGGCCGGGCCAGCGCCTTTGTGCTCACGCGGACCAATGAAGTACAACAAATGAAAAATACGATCGGAAAATTAGCCCAAACTGAAAAGATTCCCATTTTCATGAGTATTCATAAACCGAAGGATATCGTCAAGGGAGATTACAGCGCGCAAAAATCGATTTCCATTCTTGCAGGTAAAAAGGTTTGCGCGTTTTGCGGAATTGCCAATCCCGATTCATTTAGAAAAACTTTATCGGATGCCCAAACGCAAGTCTTGTCATTTGATATTTTTCCCGATCATCACCGTTACAGTCAATGCGAGTTGGAAAAAATCAAGGTTAAATTTGTTGATTGTCACGCCGATTTTATTGTTTCCACGCAAAAAGACGGCGCGCGCCTCAAGGAATTCCCCGAATTTCTAAACTTGATTTACATGCTGCGTATTGAGCTGGAGATTGTTCCTTCCGGAGAATCATTTAAAAAATTTATATTGGACAGGCTTGCTACAGCGCAAAAAAATAAGCTGACTACGAGGATGCCTGCTTGAAAAAAAGATTAATAATAAATTTATTCAGACATATTCCTTTGAGCTTAAGAAGGATTCTGGCCTTTTTTATAGCCAGGCTGGCTTACTATATTTCTCTGAAGCATCGGCTTATCACCATTCATAATTTAATGCGCTCCTTTCCCGATAGGCCGCTAAAGGAAATTATCAGGCTGGCGAAAGAGTCATATATAAGCGCTGCCCTTGTTGTCGTCGATTTTTTAGATATTCCGTATTTAAACAAAAATAATTTGCACCAATGGATTAGCATTGAAGGCTTGGATAATTACACTGAAGCCTGTAAGAAAGGAAAAGGAGTGCTGATTTTTAGCGCTCATTTCGGCAACTGGGAAATAGGTAACGCGGCATTGGCGATAATGACGCAGCCGTTTATTTTTGTTTACCGCGTTTTCGATAGCCCATTTTTAGAAAGAATCATCACGGATGTCCGCGCTTCTTACGGCAATATTTCTCTTTCTAAAGAGAATGCTATGCGGCCGATGATTCGCTTGTTGAAAAATGGCGCCACAATTAATCTCCTCATTGATCAAAATGTTACTTGGTATGAAGGAGTGTTTGTTGACTTTTTTGGCCGAAAAGCTTGTACAACACCTGGTCTGGCTCTATTGGCTTTGCATACAAAAGCGCAGGTGCTGCCCGTCTTTACCCGCCGCCTGCCCGATGGTAAATATTTACTGAAGATTGGCAAAAAGGTTGAAATTGTCAGTTCCGGGAATCGTGATACTGATGTATTAATCAATACGCAGAATTTCACTAAAATTATTGAAGAAAAAATTCGTCAATATCCCGAGCAATGGTTTTGGATACATCAACGCTGGAAGACAAATCTCTATCAGGTAAAACAAAAAGGATAAATAATTGAAGCCTGAAAATATCAAAAAATTGCCGCGAGAAGGTGTAGATAAAATTTTGATTCGTGGCACCAACTGGATTGGCGATGCCATCTTAACATTGCCCGCAGTGGCCGCAATCCGCGCCACTTATCCGCTAGCCCACATTGCCGTACTCGTGAAACCTTGGGTGGCTGATATTTATGAACTTTTCTCTGCCGTAGATGAAATAATAATCTATGAAAATAAATTTGATACTCCCGCCGGAGTATTTCGACTTGCCCGAATGCTCAAGGGGAAAAAATTTAACGCAGCGATACTTTTACAAAATGCTATTGAAGCTGCAATTATCGCTTTTGCGGCCAGAATTCCTCTGCGCGCCGGATACGACTCTGACGCCCGCGGCTTTTTGCTAACCCATCGCGTGCATCGAACTGAAGAAATAAGAAAAGTTCACCAAATTGATTATTATCTGGAAATGGTCAAGGCTTTGGGCTGTGTTTCCGTTGATCGTGAAATGCACCTGGAAACAAAAATCCGTCTTTTAGATGCCCAGGATATTTTACGGAAATTTATACCCGAAACAAAGAAGGCTATAATTGGCATTGCTCCCGGAGCCACTTACGGTCCGGCTAAAAGATGGTTTCCCGATAGATTTGCCGCGGTGATGGATAAACTAGATGAAGAATTTTCCACGCAGGGAATTATTCTGGGTGGTAAATCCGATTGGGAAGTGGCGCAGGAAGTCCAAAAGCTGGCGCGCACTAAATTAATTAATCTCGCCGGGGAAACGACTTTGCGGGAAGCAATTTATTTAATTTCCCAATGCCGTTTATTCATTAGTAATGATTCCGGGTTGATGCATATAGCCGGCGCGTTGAACATTCTGACCATTGCGCTTTTTGGCTCAACTAATCCTGCTACCACCGCACCGGCGGGAAACAAATCTACTATTGTTCGCCGGGAAGTATCCTGCAGTCCTTGCTTAAAAGAAACTTGCCCAACAGATTTTCGTTGCATGAGGTTGATTTCTGTGGAAGATGTTTTTAAGGCTGCTCAGAATTTAATGAGACTCGCTGAAAACGAACGAAGTGAATAGCCTAAAGGTCACTGTAGGTTTGAAGCGTTAGTCGTAATGAGACTCAAATTTCATAAGAGCAGCGGAATGAAATTCGTTAGTCGAATTATCCAATAACCAAAGGTTATTGGAAATTATTCCGTATAAGTGGGGTAAAACAACCAGCAGCTTATTGCGAAGCGTTTCAAAAGTTTGCTTTGGGGTTTATAGTCGTGATTTCAAAATGGCCGGGATAAAAATCAATGAAAAAAAATACAGCCGTTTTTTTGGACAGAGACGGAACAATTAATGAAGAAGTAGGCTATCTGGATAGCTTAGACAAATTCAAGGTAATCCCCAGCGCTTATGAAGCGATCAGATTGATTAATGAAAGTGGAATGAAGGCTGTTGTCATTTCCAATCAGGCCGGTGTGGCCAGAGGATTATTTACGGAAGACTTTGTAAAAATAACCCATGAGCATCTGCAAACCGCTCTGCGTAAAAAAGGAGCATACATAGATAATTTCTATTACTGCCCGCATCATCCCACGGAAGGAATAGAGTCTTACCGGAAAGATTGCAACTGTCGTAAACCGGCTCCAGGCATGTTGCTGCGGGCAGCTCAAGATTTAAATATCGATTTAACAAAATCTTATCTGGTGGGAGATAGGTTTCGCGATATGGAGGCGGCGAAAAAGGCAGGAGTTAAAAGGGTTTTAGTAAAAACAGGATACGGCCAGGAGCTGTTGCAAGACGATGGTCCGGATGAGGCAACAGAAGAGGGCAAACCGGATTTTATTGCCGCAGATATTCTGGAAGCTGTAAGGTGGATTTTAGACCAAGTTGCTTTCAAATATTAATTATTGAAAGCTTACTTGGTCTTATGCCGGGTCAATCAATTTTTTAATGGATGATAGTAAATTGGCATTAAAGGACAGAGAGTGAATATACTAATCGTAAAACTCAGCGCAATAGGCGATGTAATTCATACCATGCCATCTCTTACTGCGCTGCGCCAGCTTTATCCCGATGCGCACATAACCTGGGTTGTGGAAGAAGCCGCGGCGGATTTAGTTAAAAATCATCCTTATCTGGACGCGGTTTTAATTTCCCGGCGCAAAAAATGGAGCAAAGACTTTCGGAATGGTCAATTCAGACTCCCCGTAGAAGAGATACGATCCTTCATTAAGACTTTGCGGCAGCGCCGTTATGATCTGGTTATTGATTTTCATGGCCTTTTAAAAAGTTCCATCATTGTTTTTCTTAGCCGCGGGAAAAGAAAACTAGGCTATAATTCGTTGCAGGAATTAAGCGGCTTATTCCTTAATGAAAAAATTACCGAAGACCTGAATAAGCACGCGATTGAGCGCTATCTCGATTTCCCGCGTTATCTCGGCGCAAAGATAAATAGCGCCCGGTTCATTCTTCCCTTGAGTAAGGAAGCAGAGACCAGGGCGCAAATTCTATTGAATAAGTATAATCTGGAAGATAAAAAATTTATCGCCATTAACCCGATTGCTTATTGGGAAACAAAGCTTTGGAGTAATGAAAAATTTGCCCGTTTAGCCGATTTAATTAATGATAAACTGCAGATGAAAGTTGTCTTTACCGGAAGTGAAAAAGAACCTATCGAAAAAATAACTTCATTAATGACTACTGAAAGTATAAATTTAGGCGGGGCAACAACGTTGCTTGATCTTGCTTATTTATACAAAAAAGCGCAACTTGTGATAACAACCGATTCCGGTCCCATGCATTTAGCCGCAGCGGTGGAAACTCCGGTTATCGCTCTTTTCGGGCCAACCGATCCGGCGAGAACAGGCCCTTACGGCGCCGGCCATACAATAATCAGGACAGAACTGTCCTGCAGTCCCTGCTTTTTAAAAAAATGTTCGACAAAAAAATGCATGGAAGATATTTCACCCCAGCAGGTTTTTGCCGCCGTGAAAAAAAAATTAACAAAGGAGTCATGAATGTCTTTAAATAAACAACTATTGGAAATTTTAGTCTGTCCGCAATGTCATGGGAAAGTTTACTTCGATGAAAAGCTGAGCGGTATTATTTGTGATCAGTGTAAATTGCTCTACGAAGTAAAGGATGACATTCCCGTCATGCTGGTGGAAGATGCCCAAAAGCTTTCGTGATTTTCAAATCACGGGTATGAACCCCAAAGCAAGCTGCGGAATATTTCGACTAACGCTTCAAACTTCACTTCGTTCGTTTTCAGCGAGTCTCATTAAATTGGAGTTTCACGAATAAAATACTCAGAATTGCTCAGCCTATGGTAACATAAATCCGATAGATTATGCGCCTCTAGCAAAGATAATAAAATTGCTTGACAGTCGTTATAGATTAATATAGAGTTATCAACAATTAGTAAAAGGCTTTTTAAGCCCTACCCTTTGGAGCGTTTCAAGTATTCAAATAGACAAGCCGAGATTTAATCCGTAACTACTAAAAAATCGTGACTATCTCTTTTTGTGTTTCTTTAAAAATAATGCAGTAAAAGCGAAATCAAATATAATATCAGGATAACATTTTACGTTACCCAACTATAATTTAAAGCAAGGAAATATTTATGAACATTGAAGATATCAAACGATTGCCTATCAGCGAACTCAATGACTTAGCCAAAAAATTAGAAGTTCCCGGCGCCAGCGGAATGCGCCGTCAGGATTTGATTTTTGCTATTTTGCAGACGCAAGCGGAACAAAATGGCGTAATTTCCGGTTCGGGAGTATTGGAAATTTTGCCCGATGGTTTTGGTTTTTTACGCGCTGTGGATTACAACTACCTGCCCAGTCCGGACGATATTTACATTTCGCCTTCGCAGATAAGAAGATTTAATTTAAAAACAGGCGACACAATTTCCGGTGAAGTCCGCCCCCCAAAAGAAGGGGAAAAATATTTTGCCCTTTTGAAAGTTGACACCGTAAATCTGGAAAGTCCCGAACAAGCCCGTGACAAAATCCTTTTTGATAACCTGACACCTCTTTATCCTCTGGAAAAATTAAATCTGGAATTTGATCCTAAAAACTATTCCACCAGAACTTTGGATTTATTTGCGCCGATAGGTAAAGGACAACGTGGATTGATTGTTTCTCCGCCGCGTGCCGGTAAAACAGTCCTTTTGCAGGACATAGCCCACAGCATTGCGGCAAATCATCCCGAAGTGGTTTTGATGGTGCTTTTAATTGACGAACGGCCGGAAGAAGTAACCGATATGCAGCGCAGCGTTGCCGGTGAAGTAATTGCTTCTACATTTGACGAACCGGCTTCCTTCCATGTGCAGGTGGCGGAAATGGTTATTGAAAAGGCCAAGCGCCTAGTTGAACATAAAAAAGACGTGGTCATCTTACTCGACAGCATCACCCGTTTGGCGCGAGCATACAACACTGTTGTTCCGCCCAGCGGAAAAGTTCTTTCCGGTGGAGTCGATTCCAATGCTCTCCACAAGCCGAAACGTTTCTTCGGCGCGGCCAGAAATATCGAGAATGGCGGAAGCTTGACGATAATTTCCACAGCTCTGATTGATACCGGAAGCCGTATGGATGAAGTCATTTTTGAAGAATTCAAGGGAACAGGTAATATGGAACTGCATTTAGACCGTCGCATCGCCGATCGCAGAGTATTCCCAGCTTTCGACTTAATCCGTTCAGGAACCAGAAAAGAAGAATTGCTGATTCCTAAAGCAAATCTCAATCGTATCTGGATATTGCGCCGGTTGCTTCAGGAAATGAATCCCGTTGATGCCATGGAATTTATCATCGGCAAAATTAAAAAAACGGAAACTAATCAGGAATTTTTGGATTCTATGAACGCATAACGGTATAAAAAAGGTTTTGCGTTTTTGCTTGAATTTTTACCGTATATATTGTAAGCCATGCGAACACTTTAAATAAAGCAAAAAACATCAATAATTAATTGTAGATAAACACCAGGGAGGAAAAGAAAAAAGACATGAAAGAAGGAATTCATCCAGAATATAAAGAAACAACAATCACTTGTGTTTGCGGCAACGTCATTGAAACAAGGTCGACCAAAAAAGACATTAAGACGGAAATTTGTTCCAACTGTCATCCTTTTATAACGGGTAAGCAAAGGCTTGTAGATACGGCTGGCCGCGTCGAGAAGTTCAAGAAAAAGTACGAAACAAAAGCGGAGAAGCCTCAGGTCAAAAAGAAACAACCCACGGTAATTGTAAAGAAACCAAAAGAATAATAATTACAAAAAATTTCTTAATGAAAAACCAGAATATTGGACTACGTTTTTATGATGAAAACTGTTCATCTTTCTTCTGCCAAGTTGCTTTCATTTTGTTGGATTGAGTCATTGGTTTCTCAACATATGACACTACAATCTTCAAGTTACCATCTTCCTTGCCGCCGCGACATTTTTTTGAATGTAACCCGGCATTACCATTTGTAGGTGTCCTTTCCAGCGGGAAGGAACTTACAGATGTGCCTTTTTAAAAACTAATCTCACAAACACTAAAATATTTACTTTAAAGAAATAACATGGATATTATACGAGATAAACTTCGCGACATTGAAATACGCTACCGGGAACTGGAGGGGCTACTTAGTGATCCTAAAATTGTTTCGAAGCAGGGCCTTTATCAAAAATATGCCAAAGAGCATGCCGATTTAAGAGAATTAGTAGAAACTATACGTCAATATGAGAAAATCAGAGATCAGATAGAAGAGTATCAGGGGGTTTTGGCGGAAAGCGATGAGGATCTGAAAGCAATCGTTAAGGAAGAAATGCCGCAATTAAAGCAAAAGCAAACAGACTTGGAAGAGAAGTTAAATATTTTGCTGCTGCCGAAAGATCCCAACGATGATAAAAACGTATTTCTGGAAATCAGAGCGGGAACGGGAGGCGATGAAGCCGGTCTTTTCGCCGGCGATTTATTTCGCATGTATGCACGGTATGCGGAAACTCAGGGCTGGCATGTAGAGGTGGTGAGCAGTTCTTCGACCGGTGGCACCGGCGGGTTTAAGGAAATTATCGCCCTGATTGAAGGCAACGGAGCCTATAGCCGCCTGAAGTACGAAAGCGGCGTTCATCGTGTCCAGCGCGTTCCGGTTACAGAAGCGCAGGGACGCATTCACACTTCGGCAGTCACCGTGGCCATTATGCCCGAAGCGGAAGAAGTGGAACTCAATATTGATCAAAACGAACTGCGGGTTGATGTTTATCGTTCCACCGGTCACGGCGGTCAGAGCGTCAACACAACCGATTCGGCTGTGCGTATCACTCACTTGCCTACAGGCCTTGTTGTTACCTGTCAGGACGAAAAATCACAGCTCAAAAACAAAATCAAGGCAATGAAAGTCTTGCGGGCACGCCTGCTTGATGCCATGGTACAGAAACAAAACGCGGAACAAGCGCAGACGCGTAAAAGCCAGGTTGGCACCGGCGATCGCAGCGAACGTATTCGCACCTATAATTTCCCTCAGGGCCGCATCACCGATCATCGCATCAACATGACCCGCTATGATCTCGATAATTTTCTCAATGGCAACATCGGCGCGATGATTGACGCCTTGGCGAATCATTATCAGGCAGAATCTTTAAAATAGGCCGATGTCACCTGCATAATAAACGAATGTTTTTTTCGCAGCTATCCCGTATCACCTTCTTCCTGTAATCCTCAAATCGTCAACCTTAACAAAAATGCAAGCTTTCAATCAGTAATAAACACAATAACATTTAATTGAGGCAGTACGGAGAGGTTATTCAACTTGACGTAGTATAAAAATAAGCATATTTTATTAATACACATAAGTAATATGGCCATGATTAAGAATCATCAATCGGTCATGGTAGTCATTAGTTAACATTTCAACACGCAGGGGAAATCCTATGAAGAATCAATCACTCCGGGTATTGATTATTGAAGATTCGAACGTTGATACGCTGTTTATAATCCGTGAGCTTACAAAAGGCGGATACGATTGTTTTTATGAAAGGGTGGAAACTGCTTCATCAATGAGAAAAGCCATCCAAGAGAAACAATGGGATATTATCCTGTGTGATTATATAATGCCGAATTTTAATGCTCCCTCAGCCATTGCTTTATTAAAGGAAGTAAATATCGACATCCCTATCATCGTTGTATCCGGAAATATCGGCGAAGAAACAGCCTTAGAGTGTGTGCGTTTAGGTGCTCATGATTATGTCATGAAGAATAACTTATCGCGTTTGTGTCCGGCAGTAGGCAGAGAATTAGAAGAGGCAGAAGTTAGAAACAAGCAGAGGCAAGCAGAAAACGCTCTGCGAAGAAGCGAGGAGAAATACAGAACCATTCTTAACAATATCGAAGATGGTTATTACGAAGTAGATATTAAGGGTAACCTCATCTTTTTCAACGATTCAATGTGCCGAATCATTGGATATTCCCCAGAAGAAATGATGGGCATGAATAACCGTCAGTTTACAGACAAAGAGCACTCAAAAAAACTATTTAAAACGTTTAATGAAGTCTATAGAACAGGGGTGACCGCCAAAGCATTAGATTGGCAGATTATAAGAAAAGACAAGACCAAAAGATTCATTGAAGTATCCGTATCTTTACAAAAAGATTCATCAGGCAAACCAATCGGATTTCAGGGTATTGCCCGGGATGTCACCGAGCGCAAGCAAGC